>JAAXHD010000034.1 GCA_012271015.1 Candidatus Poribacteria bacterium
AAACCTGAGACTTTCATTGTTATCGTGCGGTACCAGGTGGAATCTGCCGTTGACATCTTGATAGAGGGCGTAATCACCGCCTTTGTGGATGTAGCCATCGTCATCCATAAAGACGTTTGAAACGGCGAGTTGCCACAGCACTTGGTCTATATTAAGTACGGGTGGGAGATTTTCCACCAGTTCCGCGTCAGGTGTGGAATCGTCAAGCATTTTAGTGAGTGCGATAAGACCTTCCCAAGGGTTTTCGACATTCCTGGTTTTGAGTTGATACGTTTCTTGATATGCTGATGGATCGTCTCCAGCATAAGTCAGCGCACCGCCTCTACCGGGCCCTATCTTCCAACGGATACCGCCTTTTGTGCCGAACCACTCGGCGAGAAAATCCTTATTGTATTGTTGGAGATTGATATAGACGCCCCAATTCTCACCGTTGATAACCAATTTCACAAAGTTCGTTTTCATCGCGGGGATATAGTCACGGGAGATTTGATTGTAAAGTACTTCACGCAGGAACGACCCATCAACATGTCCGTTGAGTAGATTGAGCGTCTTGTAACCATAGAGACGTTCTCCATCTTCACCGTAGTCAACGGCAATATTAAAGGATTTTTTCTCCGATCCGACTGTAAAGTAGGACGAAGTGCCTCGAAAATGGACCCCGACTTCCGGGTAGACCTTTCCATCAACAATCAGTTCTGCCGGAACTTCAATATCCGTGCGGTAAAACGAACTCATCTGCTCGTACCAATCTTCATGATGGAATCGGAGATAAAGCGTACGGAGCGTTTGTGCGTCGTAGAGTGAGGGTGAACCTTCTGGCACTGTATTGAGGCTTGTTTGTACATCGTTCTGAACGCCTTCACGTAAACTTTCTTCACTCATGAGAGACAAGCTTCCACCACCGCGCGCATCGAGTGCCGCTTGCCGCTCGGTGCCGGTGAGTTTCCCATTCTTATCTTTGTCGAATTGATCGACCAATTTTTCTGGAGGCTGAGGTCCGCGTCGTCCACCTCGTCCACCCCCAAAGCCAAAACCGGGCATCCCACCCGGGGGACCTCCGAAGCCCATGCCAGGACCTTGGTCATCCTGCATTCGCTTAATCTCTTCTGCGGTGAGTTTGTTTCCTGTGAATGCTTCTAAACCTGTGACTCGAAGCCTGAGTTCGTCCTCTTCATCGCTCAGTTTGCCGTCTCCATTGAGGTCGAACCGCTTCTGGTCATCTGTGAGTTTTGGAGTTTCCTGATTGTCTTGCGCGTTGGTGTGTATTGCCCAACCCATAATTATGAGCGCGATGAGTGTTAATGTTTTAAGTCGTTTCATGGTATTCTCCTTTTCGATTTTAGATTCGGACAAGATAGAAAAGTTCGCGGTTTCTCCGCTTGCTATGTTCATTCTTTATCCATTTTTACCTCTGTGACGTTTTCAATGCCTGAAAGTTCGTTAAAAAAAGCGAGCCATTCCTGCGGATTTGCCAATCTAACCCGGAATGTGAGTTCAACCTGCTGTGATTTTTTGATCCGTTGTTCGAGTAGACGTTCGTAGATTAAGTACTTGTTGAAGACTGGACTATAGATCTTTTCAGATGTCTGATTCGGTGGTAAGCAGAATTCTAAGCTGAACTCGTTATCGTTGCCAAAACGTTGATGCCAATGGTACATGCAGAGGATAATGATACCGATGAGAAAGGTCGCCAGAATCGCGACAGATGGGTTTCCCGCGCCGACTGCCATGCCAACGGCTAAGGCATAAAAAACGAAGCCAATATCACGGGGATCTTGAATAGCAGTCCGGAATCGGATAATGGACAATGCACCTACAAGGCTAAACGCTCTTGCGATGCTATCACCGATAACCACCATCACCACAGAAATCAACATGCATAGGATGATGAGTGTGTCGGTAAACGATTTTTGTGGGACTTTGGCGTGAGTCCACCAGTAGATGTTAACAATGAAAATGCCCAGCGCAAATGAGAGTAACACTCTGAGGGCATCAGCACCAAGCGTTACAAGTGGAGGTAGCGTTAAAAAATCAAATATTATATGCATTCCAGTCTGCCAATGAGAGGGTAGTATGGTAGTCTACCACAATTAGACAGATATATGTGGAAATTGTTGAAAAATTGTGTCAAAGAGGCGGATTAAAGCAATTTTCCTTATTCCTACCATATATGCATCGGGAATTAATGGGATGCCTATTCGGTTGATTTACTCGATTCTGCTCCATAGAGAACTATACGGTCAATCATCCCTGTAACCCCCATTGACGATGACAACACAACGCGGATAGCGTCTGTGGAGAGCGGAGCCCGAATGATATAGGGCGATGTTCGCACTGGCGTTTTGATTGCCTTGACGACTCGCCAATTGTCTTCACCCATTCGGGCGTAGACGGTCATATTTCGCAGGGGCTCAATGGGATCAAAGTGGATCTCGATTCGACTGATAGAACGTCTTTCAGGAAGTATCCACTTCTGAATTGCACCTGTACCACCCTCAGACATTTCAAACGTCTGTTCCATACCCCCGTCGACACGGACTGTGTTTTGCGCTGCTATGGAAAGACAACCGAGCATCACGAGCGGGAGTAGGGCGAGTGTGAAAGTTCTATAGATGGCATTTGTGGGGCGTGTCATAATTTGTTTCTCCTATTCTTTAATACTAACTATTCTTGTGCTTGTTCCTCATGACGAATCAGGACACCAAGGAATATCCCTGAAAAAACCAGAATCGCGAGTGCGTAAGGTGCCGCTTCGGCGAACATTGCTTCTGATGTGTAACTCCAGACGTTGAGCGCGAGTGTTTCATATCCAGCTGGCGATAAAAGAAAGGTAAGCGGTAATTCTTTCATCGTCGCCAGGAAAACGAGTGCTGTGGCAGTCAGCATGCCACGCGTGAGAATTGGGAGCAGTGCCCTGAAAAATGCTTGTAGCCGTGAATACCCAAGCGATCGAGCGGCTTCTTCTAAATTGGGTGAGGCTTGGTAGAGCGAACTCCGTACCGGTCCGATGGCTTCCGCGAGGAAATGTAGGGTACACGCATAGATTAACACGGGTAACGTTTTGTAGATAAAAGACACGGTATTTAAGACGAAAAAAATGAGTGACAACGCGAAGGCGAGGGGCGGTATGGCGTAAACAATGTAGGCGACACGCCCTAACATGTTTGACAGGCGTGAGGGATGTCGGACACCTACATAGGCGAACGGAACCGCCAGAAACGCACACAGAATTCCTGCGGGTATTGCGATCGACAGTGAGCCGATGAGTGCATTCACAAGCCCCTCCAACACAGCAGTATCGAATCCTCTGAACATCCAGAGGAGTACTGCACCCGCTGGGACAACCACAGTCGCGAATGAGAGCACACTGAGGTACAGGTAAGCGGGAACTCGCCACGTACCGAGTGGGATCTGCGACAGTTGACGTGAAATTCCACTTCCTGCTCGGTGGAGAACCACTCGATTTAGCAATTTTGCCTCGAGATAGAGCAGGCATCCGGTAAATACGAGGAGCATGAGCGCAAGCCACGCCGCATAGATGTGCTCGAAAGAGAGCGTATACTCTGTGTAAAGCGCGTAACTAAAGGTCTCATACCGCATCAATGACACGACGCCGAAGTCCCCCAGGACATGTAGGCTAATGAGTAAACCGCTCGCATAAAGCGCAGGACGCAACTGCGGAAGGATAATGTGAAAAAAAGTTTCGCGATATCGGTAGCCGAGACTTCGAGCAGATTCCTCAAGGCTTGGGTCGAGACCTAACAGGGCGGTACGCAGATTCAAAAAGAGATAAGGACTCGTGTAGGCACTAAGGGCGAGAAGTGCTCCCCAGTAACCGCTGAGGCGCGGGATGCTCTTTCCAAAAAATTGGGCAACGATACCGGTATTCCCACCGAGTGCCAGCAACGCGTATGACATGACATAGCCTGGAATAGCGAGTGGTAAAACGCAAAGCACCGTAAATAAGCGTTTCCCCTTCAGATTCACTCGGGTTGTTAACCATGCGGCGGGGGTTGCCAAAAGAAGATCTAACGCGAGAACACCGGCGGTTAGCAGGAGTGTATTAAAGAAAAGTCGGGCATTTCGCCAGCGGAAGACGATCTGCACAAGTGCAGTGCCTTCCGCAGAAAACGCTTTGACGAATAGATAAACCAGCGGAATCAATCCGCCAGCACCTACCACAACTGCCGGTATGAGGAGATAGTGGTTGACACTTACTATTTTTGGCTTTGACATTCAATTCCAGTTACCTCAACTGCCGACAGGTTGTTGTGTCTATAGAATCTCAACGTTTCTCAAAAGTTTGACTGTACCATCGAGGTCGTCCATATCATTGAGATTGAAAGTCGGTGCCAATTGAAGCAGTTCAGAGAGGGGTATCAGGCTGGCATGCGGCGTTACACCCTCAATGGCGGGATATTCGAAGACATCGCTGGTGAAGTATTGCTGTGCTTTATGGGATAGCAGAAATTCCACAAATTCGAGTGCGGCTTCTTTATTTTTCGTGCTTTTCAATAATCCAATACCAGCGATATTGACGAGGTTGCCCGGGTCACTTCCCTTAAAGAAGGTTTGTTCTACGGGGAAATCGGAATCCTTACTTTTGAAGCGAAGGAGATAGTAGTGATTCGGCAAACCGACATCAATTTCTCCTGCAGCGAGTGCCTCTATGATGGGTGTGTTCTTCGCATATTTTTTCACACCGTTTGCTTTCATGCCGCGGAGCCATTCTTCTGTTCGTTCTTCACCGACCTGCACGCGTAGAGAAGTGACAAATGCCTGAAAGGACGCATTCGTCGGTGCCCAACCGACTTTGCCTTTCCACATCGGTTGTGTTAAATCGAAGATGCTTTCGGGGAGTTCTTCCATTTTAACGCGTTCTGGGGAGTATGCGAGTACACGCGCCCTACCGCTTGTTGCTATCCAGAAGCCTTCGGTGTCACGAAATCCTGAAGGGACCTGTGTAAGGATGGATTCTGGCAATTTATCGAACATCGCTTTTTTACTGACGGCACCAAGTGCGCCAGCGTCCTGTGCCCAAAAGAGGGCGGCTGGACTTTTGTCGCCTTCAGTCAGGATTGCGGCAGCGAGTTGGGTCGTTCCACCATAACTCACTTCTACTTGGATGCCACTCGTCTCTTCAAATTGTTTGATAATCGGTTCAACGAGACTTTTACTTCGTCCGGAGTAGAGGGTCAATGTTTCAGCGTGAACCGTCCCGATGACGGTGAATAAGACCAAAATAAGCGAACAGTAACTGAATAAACTGAATCGGTTGTTAAACATAATATCTCCTTGCTAATTAATAGACTGTCGTTCAATCAAATCTGGTATGAATTTAGTCAGATTTAATTGCGAAAGGTTCAAAGTTTTTAAATAGGAACTTAATGCGTGTTTTGTCGAGGTTTGGGTGCCACGCGCCAACGTGTATTCATACCTGCTGTAATATGATCGGCAACATGGCAGTGATAGAGCCAGTTGCCGGGGGTTTTCGCCGTCATATCTACCGTAACCATAGAGCCGGGAAGTAGATCTACCACGTCAGTGCGTTTTCCAGCATTTAGCACCGTCTGACCGTGCCAGTGTGCGGTGTGCATATCGACTTCAGTGCCTAACCCGATAAGATACCAACGTACTCGGTCGCCTTGTTGAACTTCCAACCCTTGCAGATTCCCGAAGATATAGCCGTTAATGGCGTGCTTAAGGTTTCCCTCTTCAGCCTCCTCAGGAGAGTCGTATTCCGCGCTTTTGCCACTTTCGACGATGGTGCGGTCGTTTTCATTGAAGATGAGAAACAGGGTCGTGAATGCCTTATCGATATCTTTGGGACGCGGATGGTCCTCTGAGCGTTCCATCCCTTTTTTGGTGACGACGATGGTTCCGATTAAACCGTCATAGACTTCCGTGACTGCATCGACATGTGAATGGTAAAGCCAGACGATAGACGATGGATCATTAGGACCCGGGGCCGCATCGCTATCTGCTTCCCAATGATAGGTAAACGTTCCTCCTGGTGGCACGGCGGCACCAGATCCCTTCATATCGGCACCTTCGTTTTCTTCGTCGTATTGTAGCCCGTGTACGTGAATGCTGAGGGGTTTGTCTGCACGATTCAGAAAATGCACCCGAACGCTATCACCTTCGACAACGTGTAGTTGAGGGCCGAGGATGCCCATCCACACGGGTTGTTCTACTTGTGTTGTGTAGGAGGCATCGGTATATTGGAAGTATCGGTATTTTTCGTATACAAGTGCTTTGCCCCAAACGTCCAACCCCATATTTGGTCTGATGAGATTTTCACCGCTTGGTGCGTAGTTCCATTCAACTTTCTCAGCGGCAATCCAATATTCTCGTGTTGCTGCTTCAGTAGTGGTGCTATTGAGGCACAGCAGCGCACCCATGATGGCAAGAAATGGGTAAAACTTAGATTGCAGGTTGTCCCTGTTAAAAAGGGAGCGTAATCTGCAAGCACGGCGTGTTAAGTTTGGATTTTTGATATTGAGACTCATTTTCAAAAACTGAGACTTTAAAACAGACTCCATAAGATACTAAACCTCACTGGGTTAAATTTGTATTGAATTATATCACAAAAAGCGGAAGGTGTAAAAAAAATCTTACAGTTTGTTGTTTGTCTGTAGCATTTAACCTCAATCTATTTGGGGGTCGAGGGCATCTCGGAGCGCGTCACCGAGGAGGTTGAACCCCAAGACGATGAGGAAAATAGCGATGCCGGGAGCAGTAACAGCCAAGGGTGCGCGTCGGATAAACTTGCGATTTTCATTAAGCATCGCGCCCCATTCGGGTTCACCAATCTCAGCACCGAGTCCAAGGAAACTCAGACCGGCGGCATCCAAAATGGCGGCACCGACACCTAAAGTCGCTTGAACAATCAACGGTGCGATACAATTTGGGAGGACGGTGGTGAGAAGAATGCGACTGTTGCTGGCACCGATGACCTTCGCAGCGACGACATAATCTAACTCTCGAACTTTCAGGACAGCGGCGCGCAAAATTCGGGCATATTGCGGAATGTAGACAATAGAAACGGCGATAATCGCGTTCGTAAGGCTCTGTCCCAAAATGGTGACAATGACCATCGCGAGAAGGATACTCGGCATGGCAAGCATCATATCCATCACGCGCATAATTAGGTTGTCGAGTCTTCCACCGTAATAGCCTGCGATTGCCCCGAAAAGAATACCGAATCCTATGGAAAATGACATCGCGATCAGCCCGACCTTCAGAGATATACGCGTTCCATGGACAACTCTACTGAAGATGTCACGTCCGACGCCATCTGTGCCGAGGTAGTACGTGCCGGATGAGTCTTTGAGGCGTTCAGCGATGTTGGCGTGTCTTGGATCGTGTGTTGCGATAAGCGGCGCGAAAATGGCGAC
This sequence comes from Candidatus Poribacteria bacterium, assembly GCA_012271015.1. Classification (GTDB taxonomy): domain Bacteria; phylum Poribacteria; class WGA-4E; order WGA-4E; family WGA-3G; genus WGA-3G. The sequence continues at coordinate 7,398 of JAAXHD010000034.1, forward strand.
GATAATGAAAAACAGTATGATAGATGCCCCGATGGTGGCAGAGCGGTGTCTTAAAAGTTTCCGAAGAACGTATTGCTGACTAGTGCCGGCTGTTGAATTCATCATCTGGCTTCGTTTCCTACTCGGATACGTGGGTCAAAGTATGCATACAGCATGTCCACGATAAGGTTGACGAGCATAAAGACCGATGCGACGAAAAGCACGCCGCCTTGCACTGCACGGACGTCGCGAGCCTCGACGGCAGCACGTAACCATGAACCGAGTCCGGGCCAGGAAAAGATGTGCTCGGTTAGAATCGCTCCACCTAATAAATAGCCGAATTCCAAGCCTATAATTGTCAGGACAGGCACCATACTGTTTTTCATTGCGTGTTGACTAATAACCTTCCACCGCGGTAAGCCTTTCGCATAAGCAGTCGTGATGTATGGTTGATTTAGCACCTCAAGGAGACTGGATCGGGTCATGCGAGCGATAATTGCTAATGGGATTGTGCCTAACGTTATCGCGGGGAGGATGAGATGCGCGATGGCGTTCCGAAAGGCAGCGAAGTTTCCAGCAAGGAGGGTATCAATAAGATAGAAACCTGTACGCGATTGGACATCTAAATCCAATACGACATCCAGACGTCCTGTGCTCGGTAGTATCGGCAGGAAATAGGAGAAAAGCAAGATAAGCATCAATCCCAACCAGAAGATTGGCATAGAAATACCAGCGAGGGATATTGACATGGAGAAATAGTCTAAAAACGTTCCGCGAGAGACCGCCGCGATGATACCCGCTGCAATACCGAACAAGATCGAAAATGCCATTGCCGCGAGGGTTAGCTCAGCCGTTGCTGGGAAATAACGTTTAATTTCTTCGACGACGGGTTGTTTTGTTTTGAAGGAGCGTCCGAAGTCAAGGTGTGCGACATCCCACAAGAATTTGGCGTATTGGTGATACAAAGGCTTATCAAGTCCCATCTCTTCTCGCAGTTTGATGAGTGCCTGTTCGGTCGCGCGTTCCCCCAAAATAGCAACGGCGGCATCGCCGGGAATGAGATGCACCATCAGGAACACAAGCAGCGATACCGCCAACAGGGATAAACCGATCGAGAGAAAGCGTTGAAGAAGATATGAGAGCAATTTTTTAACGATTAAATCTGGTCACCGTTCCACTCCGTTTCACGGTGATTTCCGGTCAATTCTAACCGCCTCTGGATTATACAAGTTTTTTACCAATAGAACTTACGCACAATTAAAATGAGACGTTTATCTTCGGATAGCACAGGGGTTGACTTCCATCGGATCGGTGCGGTTACAACCACCCCTACCGGTGAAGTGTGTAAGTCCTAAAAAATTAGAAAAATGGGTTGTGTAACTTCTCTTCACCCACAGTAGTGGAAGGACCGTGCCCCGGAAAGAGTCTAACAGCGTCTGGCAGTGACAACAGATTGTCTCGAACGCTGTCAATTTCATCCTGAAGGGAGATATTAGGACCGCCAACAGAACCAGCGAAGATCGCATCGCCGACGAACGCTACGTTCTGTGCGATGAAACTACATCCACCGGGCGTATGTCCGGGGGTATTGACGACTCTTACTGTGAGTTCACCAACAGTGAGGGTGTCTCCGTGTGCCACTTCACGTAATCTCGTTTCGCTCTGTGGTTTCGGTTCGTTCGTATGGATGTAAGTATCGCATCCAGTGGCGGTTTGAATCTTCGGTAACCCATCGGTGTGATCGCTGTGGGCGTGTGTCAAAAGGATCGCAGTGGGGTTTACATTGTGGGCATCTATCTGTTTCAAGATGAGGTCTGGATGTGCCGCCGTGTCGATAATCGCAGTATCATTGGTCGTTTGGCAGATTAAGAGATAAGCATTGACGGGCCATCCTCCCACCGGCGCGCTAATTGTGATAACCTCAAGGTCTGAATCGCTCATCTGTTGCGGCGGTTCGGGTTCCCACTCTTCTGTAGCAATATCGAGGAGTTTGATGCCGTCTAAGTTTAGGACTTCTGCGAGTCGATGGACTTGCGTTTCTGTCGGTTTTAAGGTATACTGTTCCATACGATCAAGTTCGGTCTCTGCGATACCGGTCGCAGTAGCGATTTGGCTTGGAGACAAGCTCTGCCCGCGTCGGGCTTTGCCGATAATGTCACCGAATTCATCTTCAAGTGCATAAGCCATGGTGATGTTCTCCTTAATTTTTTCGGATTTAAGAAACATTGTATCAAAAAATTCGGTATAATACAATTGAAAACGGTAGGCATCACAAACGGAGGAATTCTGATGGACATTCCAAGAAACGGTTATGAACAAGCCGCAATATCCCTCGCTCCCATAAAAACCGATATGACGTTAGATGAATTTTGTCAATCCGACTTAGAGGGGTATGAATATACGAAAGGGGAATTAATACCGATGGCACCACCGACAATGGAGCACGGTGATATCAGTATGAATCTCAGTTTCCTATTGAGTTTGCATATTCGTGAGAATCAGCTGGGACGTTTATATCCAGCAGATACGGACTTTAAATTAGGGGACCGATTGGTTAAACCTGATATCGCATTCGTTTCATCGGCGAGATTGCCTGACGACAGGCGTAAAGTATTTTCGATCCCACCGGATCTCGCCGTTGAAGTTGTATCACCCTCAGATATTCAATACCGTGTTGTCGAAAAGGCGTTTGCTTATCTCAATGCTGGAACTCGTCTCGTCTGGATCATTGAACCTGTTGGAAAGACGGTAACCGTGTACCGCTCCCAAACAGATATCAAAACATTTACGATTGATGATACCCTCAGCGGCGGGGAGGTTGTTGAAGGGTTTTCGTGTCAAGTCGCACAACTTTTTGAATAAGGAGAATTTATGAAGCTTGGTTTAGTTACGTATAATATGGCGAAAGATTGGGATGTCCCGACAATCATCGAAAACTGCGTAGAAACAGGATTCTCAGGCGTGGAATTACGGACGACACATGCCCATGGCGTTGAGGTTGACCTTTCGGCAAGTGAACGGACGGCGGTAAAACAACAATTCGCCGACTCCCCAATCGAGATCGCCGGTTTAGGTTCCGCGTATGACTATCATGCCACGGATCAAGCAGTACTTCGACGAAATATAGCAGGGACGAAGGCGTATTCTCAACTCGCCGCGGATGTCGGAGCACCCGGCGTGAAGGTGCGTCCGAATGGACTTCCCAACGAAATCCCCGTTGAAAAGACGTTGGAGCAGATCGGGTTAGCGTTGCGCGAGTGTGGTGAATTTGCCGCGAACCTTGGTGTGCAGATTCGGTTAGAAGTACACGGAGGTGGCACTTCTGAACTCCCACATATCCGAACGATTATTGATGTTGCCGACCACGATAACGTTTATGTCTGCTGGAATTCTAATTTCGGGGAGGTAGAGGATGGTTCCATTCTGAATAACTTCAACTATGTGAGAGGCAGGATAGGCTTAGTGCATATCACAGAGTTACACCGGCGCGAGTATCCGTGGCGGGAACTTTTTACATTGTTGAGAGAATCAGGATATTCGGGTTACTGTTTGGCAGAAATCGCAGGGAGTTCGGATCCGATCCGCGTGATGAGTTTCTATCGGGCATTGTGGGAAGAACTGTCAAGGTAAACCGGTTTCTTTGTGGCGCGCTTCTGAGGCGCGCCATCTGACGCAGTTGCGGATAGAATAGACGAGGACAGACGCTATTGTCAAGATTGCAATTTTATATCTTATCCATTGGGATATTTCTGTTGACTTCTATCGGTGTGAGTGACACGCTTCAGAGTGTTCGTTTCAGCAACGATATGTGGGGCGTCGAAATCGTTCCGCATTCGCTTGCCATGAATGTCTATCCTGCGGGGACGGATATAGCGGTTCGGGCTTCATTGGGTCAGACAGGATTGGGTGCTGTGACGAATCTTACTGATGAGGACAAAGGTGTTCGTTGGAAACTGCCGGAACGCTCTCTTACCGTTTACGTTGAATGGGTAGGGGACTCGCTGACGATCGAATTCATTCAAGATGACCCCGCAAACGACACGCAAAATTTCACCTGGCCCCTTATTGAAAACACCGAATCCATCCACGGCTATATTTTTCCCTTCTTTGAGGGGAGTTACGTACCAAAAGATGACATCACATGGCGAGACTTTTTGTGCGATCAGGGACCGATAAACACAACAGCAGGTCTCTCTATGCCGTTTTGGGGATTGGATCTCGGTGAGAGAACGCTTACCTACATTTTAACCAACCCTTTCAACAACCGAATCCACTTCAGTGAGACGGAAACATCTGATTTAGGTATGCGGGTATCGCACGCCTTCACGTCGAATTGGGAACGGAAAAGATACGGCGTGCGTCTCTCACTTGGGACAGCATCACCGGTGGCACCTGCCAAGGAATATCGGCAGTGGCTGATTGAGAACGGTGAATTCGTTTCGTTTACTGAAAAGATTAAAAAAGTTCCAGAGGCGGAAAAATTGCTCGGCGCGGCGCATGTCTACCTCTGGGGAGGCAAGCTCCTCAGTCAATACGATGTGACGGATTGGAAGGCGTTTGCGACAAAACTCAGTTTTGCGGACGATGAAACTACAGTTGGAACCGTCAGAAAACTTATCTTTTCACAACTGAACACAGAGGCACAGGAAGTTCTTCGAGATATGGCACGGGCTGATTACTCTTCTAATCACAGTCGACGCGTTGTGAGCCGTGCAATAAGTGAGCAACTTGAGAAGCCTGATTTTTACAATGCCTTTGTGTGGGCGGGGATGCCTCTCGCGCCAGAAACAGAAAAATTAGTTTCGCGGGACGTATCAACGCTATCGCTTATAGAAGTCTACCGACGCAACTGTCTGCTATTTTACGCGGCGTTCCCTGACACACTCCGGCATCCAGATGAGTGGGGAGATGGTCTCTCTGTTAAACTGTTGCAGCGGTTTGCTGAAAGTGGGTTGGACAGACTCTGGCTCGGCGTTGATTCATGGCAGGACGGATTTCGGCATCCGACTGCTGTCGCGAAAGCGAGAGAACTTGGTTATCTAATTGGTCCCTATGATTCCTACCATAGTATTCACCACCCTAACGAACAGGACACATGGGAGACTGCCCAGTTTGACCTATCGCTTTACGAGACTGGCGCGATTGTCAACGCAGACGGAACGAAGAATCGCGGCTTTAAAAAGAAGGGGTATCACTTAAGTCCGCTCGTGGCGCAGCCTTATGTTGAAGATCGCGTTAACAGCATTGTCGCGCAGATGTCTACAGACTTCAATACGTGGTTCATTGATTGCGATGCTTACGGTGAACTCTTCGATGATTATTCGCCGTCCCATCCCGCGACGCAGTTAGATGATATGAACGCGCGACTCGCCCGTATTGCGTGGATTCGGGATACACATAACATGGTCGTCGGTTCTGAAGGTGGTGCTGCGTATTCGGCATCGACGCTCCACTTCGCACACGGGATGACGGTCCCTGTCATCGGATGGGGCGATCCAGATATGAAAGAAAAGACCTCACCTTACTATATAGGCGGATACTGGCCCCCCGAAGGTCCGGCAATTCACATAAAACAGGTGCCTCTCAAATCAAAATATCTGTATCTCTATTTTGCCTCGCATTTCCGACTCCCGCTCTACCAGATTGTGTTCCATGATTCCGTGATCACGACGAACCATTGGCTCTCTGGAAGCCTCAAACTTGAGAACGCGATCGAGACGTTAGCACTGTTGGAGTTGCTCTACAACGTCCCGCCGTTATACCATCTGAACATGGCGGAGTTTACAAAGCATAAAGCGTGGATACAACGGCACTACGCCTTCTTTTCACCGTTGCATAGAGAAATCGGCGGTCAGACGATGACCGATTTTGAATGGTTGGACGATAACAGGCAGGTTCAACGCACCGAGTTTGGGAGTACTGTTGAACTAATCGCGAACTTCGGGACGGACCCGTTTGAATATGAAGGCGTGATGATTCCAAGCAAAAGTGTAGTTGCGAGATGGATCGGGACCAATAAAACTCATGTATTTTCTGTACATCTGTGAAAAGTAAAAGGAAAGTTATGAATCCTATTGAATTTTATCAGGCGAAATTGAATTATGAGACCGATTCTTGGGATCTCTTTGAGGCACTTAATAACGGAGAGTCCATTGTTGTCATAGATGCGCGTTCTCCAGAGGCGTATGCGTGTGAACACATAGCCACGTCAATAAATATACCACATAGAACAATGTCTGAGGCGACGACAAGGGAACTTGATAAATCTAAGGTGTATGTGACCTACTGCGATGGTATCGGTTGCAATGCCTCCACCAAAGGTGCCCTGAATATGGCGAAATTGGGGTTTCAGGTTAAGGAGTTGATGGGCGGTTTAGATTGGTGGAAACGTGATGGCTATGAAACAAAAGGTGAGCAAGGAGTGTTGGGAACAGAAATTACGTGCGGGTGTTAAATACGACAGTCAGGTTTAATTTGCGATTGCGGACAAGATAGTATATAACAGGACTTACGCAAATTGGATAAAAAAGCGATAGATTCATCTAAAAAGCCATTATTTCAGTGATTTAACCCCCTAAAGAATCAGAATCAACGGTATGAGGTTTCCCGTGTGGGAAACTTCCTCGCCCCTTATCAGGAGGACTTTAAGAGGAAATATATAAGTCTTGTGCTTTATAGTAGATTAACGTGAGTTTGATAAATAATTGAAAGTTTTTGTATAAAGAGAACCCCTTTGGTATAATGA
>JAAXHD010000317.1:0-485 GCA_012271015.1 Candidatus Poribacteria bacterium
TTTCTCTATCTAACCCCCTCTGCGCCGCATGAACCTTGCACTGAGGCAGTCGTGCCAGATTTCGCACGTGGACAGAGCAGTGCCGGTCCGCGTGGTGATCTGGTATGGCTCGTGGATTGGATGGTTGGCGAAGTGATGGACGCGTTAGAACGTACTGGTAAAACCGATGAGACGCTTATCTTTGTCACGAGCGATAACGGCGCATTGCCGGGGGATCGGATCCAAGGCGATAATAGCCCGATGCCGTATCATCTCTACGACCATAAATCGTGCGGTGATTGGCGTGGTTACAAGGCGCATATCTGGGAGGGTGGACATCGTGAACCGCTGATTGCGCGTTGGCCCGGTGTCATCGCCCCGAATACTGAAACCGATACATTGACCTGCCTTACTGATTTGATGGCGACCTGTGCAGCAATTGTCGGAACAGAAGTGCCAGAGGATGCCGGACAAGATAGCTGTAATATCTTGCCCGCGCTACTCGG
>JAAXHD010000317.1:589-1013 GCA_012271015.1 Candidatus Poribacteria bacterium
GGACACAGCCAGATGTGAGAAGGCTATACATTTTCTTGAACTCGCCAGGCAGCATAAGAAAGGGCTTGACGGATATCTTCTTCTTCCAAATAAGGATAGGCATCCAGAATCTCAGCATTGGAAGTGCCAGTGGCAACTAAACCAACAATCATCCCAACAGTGACCCGCATGCCGCGGATACAAGGCTTGCCTCCCATAACATTCGGATTAAATGTTATGCGGTCGAGTTTCTGCATTGTTTTTCCTCCTGTTATTTCGTCCTAAAGTTCTCATGCAGTGTACAAAGACACATAAGCAATTATACGCCCAAAGAAGCCAAAAGTCAAGCAAATTTTGGTGATTGTCGCGCGGTTTCCAGCCGCGTTCCATCACAAAAGGAGTAACATCTATGGCACCCATATCTGATTCACTTTTCCGATTATCA
>JAAXHD010000268.1 GCA_012271015.1 Candidatus Poribacteria bacterium
TAGACCCATGCCGTGCCTTCTGTGCCATAGAGTTCTAAAACGATATCGCAGTGCGGCACCGAAAAACTGAGGTCCGTGAAAGCTTGTGCACCGTTATCAAAGCGCATGAAGATGCCACCGGTTTCTTCGACAGCGGTGTCTTGGGTTGTGGTATTGTAAAACGCGCTGACAGCGTTTACCTCGCCGATGAGATAGCGGAGCAGATCTACACTATGCGGACCGAGGTCCATGAAGCATCCACCGCCACCCTTTTCCGGTTGTGCGCGCCATTCGTCTGGCGTAAGTTGGTACTGTTTCAGAAACGGCATACGTCCATGGACTATCGTCCCGAAACGTCCTTCTTCTATCCAAGTGCGGATCTGTTGGAAGCAGGAATGAAACCGGAAGAGGAAGCAGACTTGCAGGTGTACCCGGTTCGTTCCACACGCCTCGATCATTTCCGTACATTCTTGTGGTGTGAGCGCCATCGGTTTATCGCAAAGCACGTGTAAGCCGCGTTTCGCGGCGGCGATTACTTGCTCGTAGTGTAGGTGAACGGGTGTTGAGACGTAGATTGCATCGAGTGCATCGTCCGCAAGGAGTGCCTCGACGGTGGTGTAGGCATTGGTTGCGCCGTGTTCCTGTGCCAATCGTTCTGCCCGCGTAGCGTCGCGTGAAAGCAAGGCGTGAAGTTCTGCGCCATCCGCCTTTTTAATGGCTGGCATTGCTCTGCGTTGTGCGACGCTGCCTGCGCCTAACACACCCCATTTTAAGCTCATTGTTTTTGGACCTCATCTGTTTTGTTGTGCTGTATATTATAGGGAATTTTCGGATATATTTCAAGTTGGCTCTCAGCGAGCAGCCGTCAGCAAGCAGCAACAAGAGAAAACTAAGCCCCAGTGGGGGTTTTGCTGGGGTGTTTCTCAATTTCTTCAACACCTCTGTAGAATGTTGGGTTTCGCTGTATGTTTTCCAAGAAACGTGTCTTGCGGAGTTGAAGTTTCGGGGGATCAAGAGGCGCCAAGGGCTTTACCGCTCAACCCAACCTACAAGTGGACGGGGCCCTGACTGCCTACTACTGATCGCTGACCCCTGACCCCTGACCGCTAATTACTCAACAAGAGATGCACACCGGTTGCGAATAGGCAGAAGAGGACGATTCTTGAAAAGAGGAGTTCCGGCACGCGGTCGTTGAGCGAGATACCCGTTAGCACGCCTAATCCGATGAATGGGAGAAGCGCGACTGCTTCAATCAGAATCTCGAATGAGAAAAGCTGTAACTGGAAATAGAACGGAATTTTGATGAAGTTGAGTAGGAAATATGTGGCGGTTGTGGTTGCGACGAAGGCATTATTGCCCAAGCGTTGTGGGAGTAGGTACATGACGACGACAAGCCCTCCCATGTGTGCGAGGGTTGAAAACGCACCAGCGAACACTCCTGCAAGGAGTCCTTGCCACGTTTTGAATTGAAGTGCTGTTTGGACGGGTTGTCCAGAATTTCCGAGCAGTGGTTGCCAATACGGACGCAGGAATTCTAATATCGCGAATAAACTGGCGATGCCACCGATGACCTTTTTCAGATGGACATCAGAGATGTCCTTCAAAATTAGGCTTGCGAAGGTGATACCGAGCAGGGAACCGAGGATCAGCCGTGTGACACTTTGGCGATGCCATCGCTGCCAGTAATGACTGAGCGAGAAGATATCTGTTGAGAACAGAAGGGGGAGCATCAACCCGATGACGTTTCGAGCACTACGGAAATGCGTGAACATGGGGACGACAATCATCCCGATGCCACCGCCGAAACCGGCTTTGCTTACACCGGTGAGCCATGCCCCGAAGCAGAGGATGATGATTTCGTAGATGGTGCTGCCTCGTTAAATCTGTGCAGTGATTAACGCCGATGATACATTCGGGGCACTTTGCACAGGTAATTTTGATGATGGCTGTGGCACATCATCCCCGTCTCGCCGCAGCCCTTCGATATGGAATTGGATGGCTTCGGCAATCAATACTTTGACCTTCTCCAGTGTCTCAGCGACAGCAATGCATCCAGGGAGATCGGAAACAGAAGCGCCGTAACTGTTCTCTCCTTTTTCAAAAATAACGACGTACTCCATAATTTTTTCCACCTTATTATTTCAGACCGGCTTGCTTTCGTACGCTATTGAGTCTGCCTTTAGGGACATCTAAACCCATATTTTCTGGTTCGCGAATTGCTTAATCAGTTCCAACCCTCCCTTAATTATACACCCGTTTTTAGTTCATCGCAAGAGATTTTTTAGACTTCTCCGTTTTTTGTGGTAGACTTATACTTTATCAGCCATCAGCAGTCAGCAAAGAGGGAAATCAGGGTTACAAACCCCTCCCACAACCTCTTGACTGACCGCCGAAAGGTTTTTCGTCAGAAAAACCGACCTGATAACTGACAGCCAGTACCAAAGAAATATTTGACATTCGGTGTGAGATGTGATATAATTTATGAGATGTTTTTGTAATTCTAAATTCTAATGGAGGCTAAAAAAATGGTTCAAGTAGAAGTGAGTGTCGATTCAGGTGAGGCGTTTGATCGCGCCCTGGCACGCTTTAAGAAGATGTGTGGAAAAGCCGGTATCGTCACAGAGATTAAAAAACGGAGTTTTTACGAGAAGCCAAGCGAGAAGCGTCGTAGAATTGAGATGAAACGGCAGCGGAAGGTGAAACCCCGCAGAATGGGGGGCGAACGTTCACAGTTTTACAACGGTGGTGGCAGTGGTAGCACCCGATAAATAGTGCAAGGAGGGATACATGGCAGATTTGGCTACTGGCGAGGCTTTGGAGAATTATAAAGGGCTTTTGATTCAATACTGCCAGGAACGCGGACTGCGTCGACCGACTTATGCTGAAACGCAGCACGGCCCGGCGGATTCTCCACAATGGCACGTAACAGTGTCCTATGGCGACTGGGTTCATGAAACACCGGCACCGATTCTTGGTTCAAAAAAATTTGCGCACCAAGTAGCCGCACAGCAGGTGTTAGACGAAATCAATTCGCGGCGCGAAAGTTTCTTAGCGGGTGATACAGTCAACACCGCTCCTGCGCCTATTTCGGAACCTGCTGCAGAACCATCTGCACCGCTTGAAGTCCCTATACCGCTCGTGTCAAGTGCACTGACGATTGCCAATGAACGGTTGACCACATCGCAACCTTCACGGTACCGAACGCTTACAGATGCCGAATTTTCGCAAAAACTTTCCAAACTGACGCTAGAGATTGTCCGGAGCCTGCTTGA
>JAAXHD010000341.1:0-13280 GCA_012271015.1 Candidatus Poribacteria bacterium
GTTTAATTATCAAACTCACGTTATACCAACCAAATAGTGTAACTGATTTTCATTTATCAGTTGATAGTTACCCACATGTCCCACGGCAATAATCAGAATATCTTCAATTGTCAAATATTTCATGAGTTACCGAGGACTTTCCATGCGCGATCGTGGTCTTGTAGGATTTTATCTAAGGCAGTGATGGCATCGGCACCCATGTTTCTGGCAGTTGCGAGGTCTGCTTCAGCTTTTTCCCGTTCTCCGAGGCGTAGGAACGCCCCACCCCGACTGTAATAGGCATCGGCATAATCGGGTTTTAGTTCTATCGCTTTGGTGTAGTCTTTAATAGCAAGTTCAACCTCTCCTTTTTTGCTGTAAGCTAAACCGCGGTTGTAATATACCTCGGCAGAATCCGGAGTCAGTTCTATCGTTTTGGTATAATCTGCAATCGCTAGGTTAACCTCGCCTCTGTTGAAATAAGCCAGACCACGATTGTAATAAGCGTTAGCATAGTCAGGTTGAAGTTCAATCGCCATCCCAAAATCTTTAATGGCGAAGTCGTATTCGCCCTTCATTCCATAAATAGTCCCGCGGTTTGTGTAACTAAAGGCATTAGGCGTGAGTTCTATTGCTTTAGTAAGGTCAACAATCGCCTCGTCATGGTCGCCCTTGCTGCTGTAAACAACACCGCGGTTGGTGCAGGCTTTAGCATCATCAGAATCGAGTTCTATAACTTTGTCGAAATCTGTGATAGCCAGGTCAAAATCACCTTTTCTCCAATAAACAACGCCGCGATTGTTGTAGGAACTCGCGACTTGAGGCATTAGGTCAATGGATTGTGAGTAGGCTTCTATCGCCTCATCTAGTTCCTCACGCAGCAGTCGAATATTTCCTCGTTCAAATGCCAATTCCGCCTGTAAATCCTTTTCAGCTCCACCGAAGGATGGATTAGCCTGAGACTCCAATTTGCTAATGGTTTTTCGGATTCCATCTACTACATTTTGCCAGCCTTCGCTCTCATTATTCCATTTGGTAATAGGCAATCCATTATCAGGAAAACCTTGGAAGTCCCTGAGTTGATCGTTTTTCCAATCGCAATCCGCGAAGATAATTGGAATAACCCTTATACCTTTCTTTAAAGCTATTTCTAATTCCTTGTAGCAGTTTTCAGAAGCAAGGCTCTCAGCAGAAACAAGGTAAAGAAGCAAATCTGAAGTCGGAACGTGTATGGAAAAAATTTCTTCTTGCCACCTGTCACCACCAAGTATTTTCTCGTCGTGCCAGATTTCGATTAGGCCTTGGCGTTTCATGACCGCAAGGGACCTTATTAATCTATGCTTTGCTTCCCTATCTTTACGCGAATAGGTAATGAAAACTTTTAGCGGTTTGTTCACAACTTTCTCACCTCCACAATGCGATTTATTTCAGGGTAATGATACCATGCAAAGCGAACAGATGTCAACCGAATATTGGTAGAAGTTAGCAGTACTTGATTTCGGTTTCTATTGACTTTATGTGAGTATCGCGATCGGTAGACCGCTCCTACAGAAAAGGAAGTGTTTTGCTTGGGCGTTTCCCGAGGATTCGGAGATCCCTCCTACGGCAAATCTGAAAAACTTGCGCTTTAAGGCATTTTGCTGTATAATAAAAACATAAGATGAATGTGGAAAGGATGAACAGAAAAATGGCACAATCTCAAAATGGGATACAGGTAGCACGAAACTTGATAATATACTCTTTCCTTCTCTCAACACTCCTCTTTTGCGTTCTCACGCCAGCCCAAGAACCTACTCCCGATGTCGAAACTATCATCAAAAAAATAGATCAACTCTATCGTAGCGAAACCAGTCATGCCGAGATGGAGATGCACATCGTCACGCCGCATTGGGAACGCACCTTGGCAATGACGGTTTGGACGAAAGGGATGGACAAAACTTTTATTCGGATTACTGCACCGAAGAAGGAACAAGGTGTCGCGACACTGCGTATCGGCAATGAGATGTGGAATTATTTGCCGAAAACCAATAAGGTTATGAAGATTCCGCCATCAATGATGATGGGCTCGTGGATGGGTTCCGATTTCACGAATGACGACTTAGTCAGGGAGTCGTCAATGCTCGATGATTACACCTACCAGTTCGTTACACCTGAAGATGCGTCTCCCGACCATCTCTACGTTCAACTCATGCCGAAAGAGGATTCTCCAATCGTCTGGGGTAAGATTGTTGCAGCCGTGCAATCCGGCGATTATACGCCGGTGTGGCAGCGGTTCTATGACGAAAAAGGGAACCTGATGCGGGTTATGAATCTCAAAGAAATTAGAACCTTCAGTGGCAAAACCGTTCCTTCTGTAATGGAAATGATCCCACAAAACAAGGAAGGACACAAGACGGTTGTTCGATGGACGAATGCTACATTCGCTTCAGATATTGACGACAAAATCTTTACCCGTCGAAACCTTCAGAAAAGAAGATAGATTACGGCACGCGGAGCGTGCCTACTACTATGCACACGACTTTATGATACTCAAAATCGCGTTTCGTAACATTTTCCGCCAAAAGCGGCGGACAATTCTCACCGCACTCGCAATGATTGTCGGTTTTACGCTCCTGTCGTTAACCATCGGCTTGTCTGATGGCGCGTATGGTGGTATTATCGAAATGTTCACACGAAATCGCACCGGGCATATTCAGGTGCACCGTGCGGGGTACCTTGATAAGCCGTCGCTCTACGAGACGATTGATGGCTATGCCCCTATTGGTGAGACAATTCAGGGGACCGCGGGAGTTGATGCGTGGACACCGCGAGTGTACGCCGCTGGACTCGGTTCGGTTGGTGAAAAAAGCACGGCTGTACAAATCGTCGGCGTTGATGTAGTACGAGAGATCCAAGCGACTCGATTTGATAACAAAGTAATTGAAGGCAAGGTATTAGCGGAAATCGCTTCGCATGAAGCGGTTATTGGAAAAGGTTTGGCGAAGATTCTTTCAGCGAAGGTCGGTAGTGAGATTGTGATTTTTTCGCAGGGTGCCGATGGTTCACTTGCGAACGACGTGTATAAAATCGTTGGGATCGCAGAGAGTGGTGACGATCCAATAGACCGAACGACGTGTTATTTACACATTGAAGATGCTCAGGAATTATTTGTGCTTGAGGGACGCGCCCACGAAATCGTCGTAATTGTTTCAAAAATCAATCAAGTGGATAAAGTTAGGCACGCAATCGAAGCGAGCCTCAACAATCCGATCCTTGATGTCGCGCCGTGGCAAGTGATCGCCAAATCCTTTTATCGCGCTATGAAAGCTGATCAACAGGGAGACGCTATTGCCCGTTGGGTGATTATGTTCATTGTGGCTATTGGGGTACTGAATACGGTGCTAATGTCAGTACTCGAACGAACGCGTGAATATGGCGTATTGAAGGCGGTCGGGACGAAGCCTACGCAAATCTTCTGGCTCGTCATCTGCGAAGTGGTGGTCATAGCACTTGGCAGCATCTGTGTTGGAGTTCTGCTCGGCGTATTAGTCAATTATTTGCTATCTATATACGGCATTACATATCCCGAGGAAATTAGCTACGGTGGTATGAAATTCAAGACGTTATATGCTGAAGTCAACGTCCGATGTCTGATTACTCCAGCTATCACCGTTATGCTATCAGCGGCGGTCGTCAGCCTGTTTCCTGCAATAAAAGCCGCCCGAATTATGCCCGCAAAGGCAATGCGGACACATTAGCATGGCTTTCAGCAGTCAGCAAAAAGGCATTAGGTATATCACAACCCTTTTTTCCAAAGCGCGCAGCTTGGAACGAGGTGGAAAGCGGATCTACGGGAAAGCACTCTCAACCTTCAACTGACCTGATCGAACCGCAAGGAAAATTAGAAAAATGTGGTTGATTTTAGTAAAACTCGCATGGCGAAATATTTTTCGGAATAAACGCCGCACCTTCATCGCCGCGACAGCGATCGGTATCGGTTTGACCGCTCTTATTTTCATTGATGCCTTCATGATAGGGATGGAAGATACGATGATTCGGACAGCAACCGCTTCATTTCTCGGCGATGCGCAGATTCATCGTGAAGGATTCCGAGACGAACAGGAAGCCTCTATGACGATTCAGGCACTCGATGACGTAACTGCGAGCCTTGCTGAAGAAGCCAGCGTCCAGCATTTTACGCACAGAGTGCTCGTTTCGGGTATGATCACGTCTCCAGCGAATGTCAGCGCGATTAACCTCGTCGGCGTTCATCCGCCGACAGAGAAATTCTTATCCCTGATTGATGATGCGGTAACTGAGGGTGCCTATTTCGAAGGGGAAAATAGCCGCGATATTGTCATCGGTGCGAAACTCGCCGAAATCTTAGAAATCGAGCTTGGAGACCGTGTGGTCGTGACGGTAGCACAGGCTGGGACCGGAGAGCTTTCCCAAGAGATGTTCCGCATTTCGGGTATTTATCACTTTGCCGACGAAGCGATGAACAGCGGTATGGCGTTCGTCCGGATCCAAAAGGCGCAAGAGATGCTTGCTATTGGTAATAATGTCCATGAAATCGCGATCAAATTTACTTCCATCGCCTACTCTCAGGATACGACACTACCATTTTGGGATACCTATTCCCAACTCGGTAACGAAGTGTTAAGCTGGACAGAACTGATGTCACAACTGACCGTTGTGTTAGAAATGACGAAATACACTAAATACATCATGGGCGTTATACTGTTTGGAGTGGTTATCTTTGGAATTATCAATACACTTTTCATGTCGTTGTATGAGCGGATGTTTGAGTTTGGCGTGTTACGCGCTGTCGGAACCCGTCCTTTCGGGATGGCGCGTGTTATCTTATTCGAAGCGGGTGCCTTGGCGATCGTGAGTATTGGGCTGGGAGCAATACTCGGTTTCGTTCTGACAGCAGTACTCGCACATGTCGGTATTGACTATACCGGCATTGAAATGATGGGTGTGACGATGCAGGAGTTCATCTATCCGGTCCTGGAGATTCAACAGTTCATCATTTATCCTATATGGGTTTTTATTTTTACCATCATTGCTGGGCTGTATCCGGCTCGGTACGTAGCGAAAGTGGTTCCCGTAGACGCAATGCGACGGAGTTTTTAGAGGAATAGTTATCAGCAGTCAGCCATCAGCCATTAGTGAAGAGGTTTTCGTTTAACAACCTCCCTTACGGATGACTGAACGGTTTTTTCGCAGAAAAGTCTGCCTAACCGCTGACCGCTACTCTTCTTGCAACTGAAAACTGAAAGGATTTTTTACGCAGTAAAAAATCCGACTGACAACTATAAAAAAATGGAACAGACGCAGCAGACAGACGTTATCGTCACAGAAGGTGTGACAAAGGTTTATACAGCCGATGGAATCCCCGTCAACGCTCTTAACGGGATCGATTTAACCATCCAATCGGGAGAATTCACGGCACTGGTGGGTCCTTCCGGTTCAGGCAAAACAACCTTTCTCAACATCATTTCCGGGTTAGACAGTCCGACAGAAGGGAAAGTATGGCTTGCCGGTAAGGTGCTATCAGAGATGAGTGGTAACGAACTCTCTGACTTTCGACGGGATAACATCGGATTCATCTTCCAAGCGTACAACCTGATTCCTGTGCTAACAGTCGAGGAGAATATTGAATACATCATGCTCCTGGCAGGTGTCCCGAAAGCCGAGCGTCATGAGCGGGTTTTGGCTATGCTCGAAGTTGTCGGGTTAAAGGGGGTTGCCGATCGGACCCCGACGCAGCTTTCAGGTGGACAGCAGCAACGTGTCGCTATCGCACGTGCCATGGTCTCTGAACCTGCGATCATTCTTGCTGATGAACCGACGGCGAATCTCGACTCGAAAACAGGTGCCGATCTTCTTGAGATGATGCGCCATCTTAACGCGGAAACCGGCATGACATTCATCTTTTCAACCCATGATCCGATGGTAATGGAGAACGCACAACGCTTGATTACGCTTCGCGATGGACGAATAGACAGTGATGAGGCGAAGTAATAGTTATCAGTTAGCAGTTATCGGTTGTTAGTTGTCGGTTAAGAGATTCCTAATGAGAAAAGTTCTCGTGCTCATCACCTGTTTGATAACAACACCATTTGTAGGCATTGCCAATGCCGAATTCCAAGCCGGTGGTTACTACAAAAACTTTTCCACGGCATTCAATTCACCGTTTCCAGACACACCCATGATAGGGGTCGTAGTCAACCGACTGCGTCTCAATCTCTCTTACGCAGCCACAGATTCACTTTCATTTCACTTCGCCTACGACTTTACGCCGCGGATTCAAGACCCTTTACTCTTTTCTCAGTCTCCGATTGCCGTTGGTATTGCCTCGTCCCGTTACCGAGTTGCAGATCTTGATTCACCGATCTACCCCAGAAAGGGTGAGTCAATCGGCAGTGTCGGTATCTATCACAACCTTGATCGCGCCGCTATTCAATACAGTACAGATTTCGCGGATTTCTCTATCGGTCGAGACGCAATAGCGTGGGGTAGTGCCCGGATCATAAACCCAACCGACATTATTGCTCCATACACCTACGATCAACTTGACACTGAAGACCGTGTTGGTGTAGATACAATTCGGGTCCGTATCCCAATAGGTGTCATGGGAGAAATAGATACAGGATACATTTTCGGCAACAAATTTAATTATGATAAAAGCGCTGTCTTTCTCCGAACGCAATTGAATGCCGTTGAAACAGACTTTTCAATTCTATTATTGGGATTTCAAAGAGATCTGCTTGTCGGTTTTGATATAGCACGCGGTATTGGAGGGGCAGGTTTTTGGGTGGAAACGGCTTATGTATTTGCCGAACCGTTCAACGATGATTCGGATACCTTGAACAACTACCTACGTACCTCCGTCGGTTTCGACTATAGTTTCGGTGGAGAGACTTACACATTCATCGAATATCATTTCAACGGAGCAGGTACGAAGAAACCTGAAAATTTACTTACCAATTTAGATAAACCCGCGTACACGCGCGGTGGTGTCTACTTGTTGGGTGTCCACTACCTCGCGCCCGGATTTACCCATCAGTTGACACCGCTGATTAGTTTCAGTGGGCAAATTCTATTCAATCTATCTGACCCATCGACCTGGATCGCCCCACAGATCGCATACAACGTCGCCGAGGATATTCATCTCTCTGTCGGCGGCTTCGTCAGCATCGGAAAACGACCTAAGAATGGTGATTCTACTCAATTTCAATCGGAATTTGGCAGTTATCCAAATCTTTTTTTCACTTCATTTCGTGTCTATTTCTGATTGTCTCAATTCTCTTTCACTCATGAGGCGTGTATAGTCCACAATTTCTGAAGACATATATGTCGGTAGAAATTGAAAAACTGTTTTCATCGAAATAGTATGGATTACCTATTTAAAGACCACGATTAACTTTCGGTGTGCTGTACGCTGTGAACCCATTCTGGCACGAATTATAAGAAAATAACGTCCGTTGCGCACAAGCACTCCATCATCTGCCAATCCATCCCACTGTGCAACGTGAGGACCGATGTAATGCGGAGCGTTCTCAAGAAGTCGTCGGGCCCGTCTCCCTCGCAGATCGAAGATATCCATCGTAACAAACGCTTGCATCGCCTCCGGGGCATTGAGTTGATACACTATTGTCAGTTGATTCCTATCGGGTGCGAAAAATACACGTGGCGAAAGCTTGACATTCTGGATCTGTAACCGATCGGTGCGTTCCAAATCTGCAGGAGGAAGCACCATCAATGTATAAATACCGAAGTGGTTCATAGAAGCGGTCACACTCCCCTGAATAGCGTTCATTCGACTTTGCAAGGGTATCCACCGTTTCCGGAACGCCTCCCAAAAATAGAGTTGTGGTTTTGCATCTCGAAACGCATCATCTCCAAAGAGAAACGTAAGCTGTGTCGGCCGTTTCAAGACAAGTCGCGTTGGTGAGATCTGAATGACACGGATGAACTGCCGGGGTGTTGGTGGTAACCCGGGTGATGCCACGACTTCTATTCCAATTTGTTGTTCGATCGTGAGAGCCCCTTCGGGCAGTGTGAGTCCTACACCGGCTGGACTTTTAAGTGTTCCACCGCGGCTTCCAATGGTGCTCGTTGCTGGAATGACGCTTAACCTTATTCGCCGTTCCACCCGGTTCACACGGCAGATAAGATCTCCTTCCCCTACAAAAACAGCCGTTAGTGTTGGTTGATTACCTGTCGTAACTCTACCTAAATTCCCGGCGAGGAACCACTGTGCCGCAAGCACTCTCTTATCCGAGGAGACTGCTTGAAGTCGATAGCGTTTCCCAGAAACCAGCCTATAGGGTTGCATTACTTCCACTTGACCGTCAAAGACCTGAATTTCAAACAGGTCCTCAACCGCGGTAACTTCTGAAGTGTGCCATATCATCAGCACTATTAATATGAAATATATTGTTATTGGATGGAAGGGAGTTTGCATGCTGACATAGTAGCATACACCCGATTTGCATTGCAAGCCATCTTGTGCTAATTTTAATTGTATCTTGCGGTTAAAGGAATAACAAAAAATGGAAAAACAACACTTCACGTCAAAAACAGTTGATGGCACGACTCTCATCAAGGCAGACCCTTTGCTAAAGCCATATACGGCGCAGTTGCGTGAGCGGTTCGCACACTATCAACGTTTCAAGGCAGAGATTGAGAAAACCGGAGGTATTTCAGGCGAGATAAGCCGGGGACACCAATATTTCGGCTTCAACCGCGGAGAAAATGCCAGTGAGACGGGAATCTGGTATCGCGAATGGGCACCGGGGGCACACACCCTTGCTCTTATCGGCGACTTTAACGACTGGGATCGTGGTGCACACCCGATGTCTGTCGATGATCGTGGTGTATGGCATATCTTCCTGCCCGATAGAGACTACGCCGATCGACTTACACACGGAAGCCGAGTCAAGGTGCACGTTGTATCAGAACTCGGTGGACTCGATCGGATTCCAGCATATATTCAACGTGTTGTTCAGGAAGGGGATGCCGATTTCACTGGACAGTATTGGGCATCACCGTTCCCATATCAGTGGAAACATCGCGTCCCTCGTTTGGATGTTGGCACCGAGGGCTTGCGGATCTACGAGGCACACGTCGGTATGGCACAGGAAGCGGAAAAGGTGGGAACGTTCGATGAGTTCACGCAAAACGTGCTATCCCGAATTGCAGATTTGGGTTATAACGCCGTGCAGCTGATGGCGGTAATGGAACATCCCTATTATGCGAGTTTCGGGTATCATGTAAGCAATTTCTTTGCCGTCTCAAGTCGTTTCGGGACACCGGAAGAACTCAAAGCACTCATTGATACCGCACACGGTATGGGGATCTTGGTTATCATGGACCTGGTACACAGCCATGCCGTCAAAAACCTGAATGAAGGATTGAATTGCTTTGACGGCACAGCACACCACTATTTTCACGCTGGTGAGAAAGGTGAGCATATCGCATGGGATTCGCGTTGTTTTGATTACAGCAAATACGAAGTGCAACGCTTTCTTCTTAGCAATATTCGTTATTGGCTGGAGACCTATCGGTTTGACGGATTCAGATTTGATGGCATCACAAGCATGCTCTATAGCGACCACGGGTTAAATCGGAACTTCGGTGGTTACGCGGACTATTTCGATGATCGAGTTGAACTCGACGCTATTGCCTATCTAATGTTAGCAAACGAGGTCCTTCACGCCGTCAACCCTACCTCAATTTCAATTGCTGAAGATATGAGTGGAATGCCCGGTCTCGCGCGTCCCATTGAGGAAGGCGGACTCGGTTTCGATTACCGACTCGCAATGGGCATCCCGGATTATTGGATTCGGTTATTGAAAGAGAAACAAGATGAAGATTGGCACATCGGCGAGATTTACGGCATGTTGCGTGACCGCCGGACCGGCGAGAAACACATTGCCTATGTCGAGAGTCACGACCAAGCCATCGTTGGCGATAAGACACTTGCTATGCAACTCATGAACACCGAACTTTACACGAACATGAGCGTCTCCACAACAAACCATCGCATCGCTCGCGGCACCGCGCTCCACAAACTCATCCGATTGCTGACCTTTACTTTAGGTGGAGACGGGTACCTCAATTTCATAGGCAACGAATTCGGACACCCTGAATGGATCGACTTTCCGCGGGCGGGGAACAATAACTCCTATTGGTATGCGCGCAGGCAGTGGTCCCTCGTCGATGATGATACCCTCCGCTACCAACATCTCAACGCTTTTGATCGCGCGCTGCAACACCTCGACGCAACCTACCATCTATTCGCTGATGAAAACATCTATCTTTTATTTATCCACGAGGACGCGAAACAGATCGCCTATGAACGAGGTGGACTTGTCTTCGCCTTCAACTTCCATCCGACTGCATCCGTCACAGATTGGCGCATCCCTGTCCCTCAGAAAAAGGATTATCACTTTATTCTCAATACCGACGACACCGCTTACGGTGGCTATGGTGCCGTAGAGGGTAGGCATTATCCGTGGCAAGATGTTGCGATAGAGGGGCGGGCGCAGTCGATTCAACTTTATGTCCCTGCTCGGAGTGCACAGGTGTTAGCACCTGAAACAAAATGTTTAGACTCCGATTGATCAAATTGCTTGCATATTAACATATAAATTCAGCCAATTAATTGAAAAATTACACAAAAAACTTGACAATGTGTTTTTTTTTCGCTATAATATATGTTAAATGAGTACTTTGCCCGAACACGTGCCGTATGGACGGTGTTTTCCCTCTAGGGAAACTAGGGACAGCCAACCGTGACCTCTACCGCAATGGTATGTCTATGTTGGGTTGCTAGAGCCAGACACTCTAGCATTTTTTATGCTTACAGTTGAATAAGGAATTTACGTCGCTGTAGGTCAGAATGTAGGTTGTGGGTATACGGTTTATCTTTGTAAACGTCCCAACTAAATCCGGCAATTGCATCGGCTAACCTTATGCATGCGCTATTTTCATCTTTTGCCCCACGCACCTTTTTGTATGCCACTCCTTCCTGTTTTAATCGTTTAGCAATTTGTTGCTGTTCAACTCGCTTACTCAACCCATCGATCACAACTGTCACCTTGTACTTATCTATCGCATGCTGTCGAACCGCTTGTGCTATCGTATCAACAGTTAAACTAACGTAATCCTGAGTATCAGTGTAGATTGAATAGAAAAGGCAACCCTTCAACTCTGTTATAGTTGCTATAGCTTGGAGGTACTGAACTTTTTTAAGGTAGTACGTTTTTGCCCATTTTGTAGATCCCTTTCCAGTCTTTCCTTCTACCTTTAGTAATATACGTTCAGCTTTGTCACGTGCCTCAACAGTATTCACGATGACAGCAGCAACACTAAAAACATCGCCTTCCGTATGCTGCCCAGATTCATCCACATAACAGTACATTTTATTCACTTATCCCTACAAAAACTTTAAAGGGAGATGGCGGTACTTTCACACCGCCTCTCAAGAAGAGGAACCATTCCGAATTACTTCGGGTGGCTTTAAAAGCACTTAATTCTTTAATAATTGGTCTAGGCGCACTTGGAGCTGATCCATCTGGGCTTTTATCTCACGGATTTCGTCCGTATCATTCTCCTGTTTTTCCTCACTTTCCCGTTCAATTTCTTTGAGTACCCGTTCAATTACCCCAGGAGAGCAGTCGGCGAGGAACGCTAAATCACGAACAGGGGCATTTGGATTAGCAGCGATAACCTGACGAATCTTATTTGTATCCGCTTTCGGTCTCCGTGAAGGGATAGCCCCTGCTTTTTGCCGTAGTTCCTGGACTTCAGACGGCATGATGCCATTGAAAAATATAGGAGATATATGGTAGGTTATATATCGCTATCGAGGAAAGATAGAAAAATTGGGATAAATTAGATGTTGCTAACTCTGAGGATTCTTATGATTAGCTGCATGTGATGTATACGAGATTAAAAAATCCCGTATACGTTTAGTGTTATGTCGTGTTATTATCCAATGAATACGCGCGGTTTCCACCGGGGCCGCCACCGATCGCCCACGTCCCCCGGAACAATGACTGTCGCCTCGGTGGCATCGATTCAATGATTTCATGGCTCAGGTTGAGCCGATGCCATTGTGCCCAGATGGAGTTGTAACAATTGAAAACTGCGCACCGAGGATTCGATGGATTCGTCCAGTCATTCGCCGCATGGACGAGACTTTCAGTGAAGATGACAACAGAACCCGGTGGGCAACTGTAGTCGTCCATTACCTCGCGCATATTCGCTTCCCACGGCGACTCACTGATATTCGGACGATACCGGTCAGGCCCTCCGTAATTGAAGTGCGCTTTGTGTGAACCACTGAGAAAAGAGGTAGCACCTTGTCCTGACTTGACCTCCTCCAATTCCCACACAACACGTGTCAGTCCCGCGAAAATCTTCCCACCAGCGACCTGATACCGCATCGCGTTTGCCTGCTGCGGTGGACGTACAACGTGCGGCAGACCGTTATCGCCACGTTCTGACACACCCCAACCCGGGGATCTCACAGTCGTGAACGAGCCTTCACACCGAAATCCATAGCAATCATCCATCACAAAAGGATCTTCGGATAGAATCTCGTTCAGGATGCCTACGATTGCTGGATGGTCGAGGAGCGTTTGGAGGGTGCCCTGATAACTCTGTCTCGCACCGGCATAGACTTCTGCCTTCATCTCTTCAATTTCTGGATCAGATAATACCGATGGCAACAGAATCCAACCGCGGAGATCGAAGAAAAATTTCTGTTCAGGGGTCATTAGCACCGGTGCATCTATAGAGTTTTGATTTAACATTGAATCTTCCTCCTTAAAACATCTTAAAGGTAGTAGGTACGCTCCATCGTGCCGTACACTAAAAAGTAGTTTATGGATTAGGATAGGAGGCACACTTTACCGTGCCTTTCACCAAATAACGAACTATACACTAACAGACTAAATACGCTCCATCGTGCCGTACACAATCAGGTCAAGCACATGCTGCGTGACTGTTATACCATTTCTAAAAGTTTATATCGCATGAACCGCACCTGAAAGCACAGACTCACAGTCTCTGCTACAAGAAGGAAACCCAAACTGAAAGTTTAGGCTACAATTTCAATCAGAAATGGTATTACTTTAACAGGACTTACGCAAATTGAATATAGAAACGGTATATCTTGCTCAAAAGGTGTTATTCATTGGATTTAACCCCCTAAATCCCCCTTATCAGGGGACTTTAAGAGGAAATGCGTAAGTCCTATTTAGTATAAAACACAGTGCGTCCTCTCTACCTGTTGCTTATAA
>JAAXHD010000341.1:13346-17711 GCA_012271015.1 Candidatus Poribacteria bacterium
TGCCTAATACCTTTAAATCTGATGCAAAAAATAATCACTACTTTGAAGATGGCGCGGATTGTTCCTGATGTATTGCTGGATTGCCCAGAACTGTTCAGGTGAGCGTACGAGATGATCGAAACTCTCTTCCTGCCAAAACCGCCCCGTTTTACCAAGCACCTTGTTAATTCTACCAGCACTAAAGGTTTTCCATGAACGACATTGTTTCAGAATATCTGTGTCACCCAACAAGCAAACCAACAAGTGAACATGGTTGGGCATAACCACAAAGTCGCCCATATGGTAACGATTGCCATTAAAGTATAACAAAGTGTCTGTCACAATATTTGATAGTTCGGGTATTCTCAGAACACATGCGCCGAGACCTTTGTCAAGATATTCCATATACTTCTGAGAGAAGGTTTCATGAAACTGTTTACGGACTTTTTCTGGAAGCCTCGCTAGTTTGTCTTTCCAGTCTGGCGTTGAAGTATCGATGTCGTGCCGCGCAAGCCATGTTGATCGCTCAGCGTACCACCGTCGAGCAACAGATGAGGGTAGTGAGTCCGCGGTGCGGAACGTGATAAAGTAGGTTGCTTGCGGTTGAAACCAGTGAGGCAGATTTGAACCTGATATAATTTGAAAGTCGCTGTTAGGATCAAAAAGATTGAACATGAGTGTCTACGGCACGCGGAGCGTGCCTACTACTGTGACGGCATACGGAGTATGCATACTACTTTTGCTTATTACTTTTAAAGTGCCTTTTGCAATCCAGGCAGAAAATAATCCTTAACGACGACTTCCCAACTCATGTGGGAAGCAATATCGTAGCCTTCTCGAAGCATATCCTCTACGTCACGAGGTTTACGCGGCAAGCGTCCCAAGAGTTTCGCTGCGATGTCTCTGCTATTCTCCATCTCAATCGCACTCCGTTCCGCCAACCCGATATGAATTACATTCTCTAACGACTTCGGCGGTATATTCAACTGCGTATAGTCCGCAATAACGATATTTGGGACATCACGGTTATCAGTCGCACGCTGAATGAAGCCGCAACACCCACATACATTGCTGACGACGCAGATCGCTCCGAAACTCAGCGGTTCTACCTGCGCAATCCCGAACGGTTCGTAAATGGACTGCCCAAACTCCGCATCACTCCCCTTGCGGATGTCCATAAATTCCATTTCTATCGGCATCCGTTTCCCACAAGCCGCTTGACTCCATCCGAACTGGTTGACAAAAACGACCTTGATCGCCTTAGATTGTAGATTAAAGGCAGAAACACCGTTGTTGAGTTCGATTTCCGCACCAACGAGATCGGGATAACCGATTTTGTGGTACACGGGCCAGCCATACGTTTCCTCCATCTCATGGATGCTTTCGTGGGGACGACCTGTCGCAATTTCTGTGGAGAGAATAAACAGCACGGCTGTTTTATCATTAGAAGCGAGTAGGTCATCTAAGTGCATAAGCACCTGTAAATCACGCCACAATCCCTTACTTTTGACGAGCCGCGTTACGTGTGTGAAGACGTAATCGGGACGATACTCCAGAAGTGTCTTTGCGTACTTTTGGAGGAGTGCCTTTGACGTTAATTTTTCTTGTAGGCTCACTTCAAACGCCGGAATACCGTTGTAGACGAGGTTAATTGGGAACGCCTCAAACGGTTTTGCCAAGAACCGCAGCTCATCCACGACGAGATCCCCAACTGCAAAGATTGTATCACAGAGATGTGCTTTATCAATCAAGGCATGCTTGAAATACCAAAACGGATCGTCGAACACCTCACGGATCGATTCTCCTTTCGCTTTTGCCTGCTCCAATACGTTGTAAAAGCGTATATCATGTCCGGGATGCCCCTCAACAATGGGACGTATCGTTGCCACTTCATGGGCATAGAAGACGGTGCGTATGTTCGCGGAGTCTTCGTTGTTCTTGCGTTCAATCAGTGTTTTGAGTGCAAGCGGCATCCCCATGAATTCGTGTGAAATGACGAATACTGGTGTCTTCGTCTTTCCACCGATAAGGACACGCAACGCATCATACGCGGGTTCGGCAAGGCGGACATACTCTTCATATTCCCATTCACTCTCGTACCGACTCGATTCGATACCAAAATGCTCATACAGATTCCATTTAAATTCACTCGTCTGAACTTCATTGCTATTTGATACGTTCACCAAGACGACATCCGTGAGGATTGTAACGTTCTTATTTTTATCCACAAACTCTCGCTGTCCATAAACGATTTCCACGTGATAGATGTGCTCAATCTCACTGAGAGCTTTTGCGTGGGGCGTGTCTGTTATCCGTTCACTTGCGCGATACAGCACGGCATCCAATTCTCCCAAGTCGGCACCAGGAAAGAGGGGTCCGACGAGAAAGGTGCGTTCAATCGCTTCGTTGTAGGTGCGGGTTGTCAACAACCCTTCTAAAACTGCTCCGATGCCACCCATTTTTTGGATGGCTTCGTGTGTGACGTGAACAACAATACTCAAATTTTTTACCTCTCCTAACGTTTTTTATACGAACTTACAAGCAAAGCCCAAAGGATAAAAGAATTATAAAAATGCATTCTTTACGGGGAATTATATCATATAGCAGAAAGCGTGTCAAACTTCGTATATTAAGGGAGGTGAATTCTGTGGAGAGTTAGGAGGTTGTCAGTCGGTTGCCGACAACCTCCATATGTTTCATCAGATAGAGTCGCAGCGGGATGCGGACTGAATCAGTCCTGTGAAGCCGCTTTTAGCTGTGCCCACTGCGTCGTGAGTTTCTCTCTGGCAGAGACGGATAGGCTCTCGTGCGGTGTCCACGCCATCCCCCAGTTATCACTCGGATGATCCGTCAGATTCGTTATCCGACCATCACTCAAACGATACTTATAGATCTTGAAAATATTCGTATTCTTGACGAAGCCATTCCGAACCGCAGCGAACAGCACAGCTCTGCCATCGTCCGCCCAACACACCTTATCTATCAACCATTTCTTCGGGATATTCAAGACCTTCAGATTCCGGCCTTGATTGTTCACGATAATCACCCGATTGGCAACACGTTTGGAATTCCCACCGTGCTCCGCTTCATTATACAAAATGTGTTCACCATCGGGCGACCAACTCGGGAAACTACTGAAAAGAAACCCATCTCCGAACGCCCGTCGTGGCTTTCGCAGCAGCGGTCTGTCATTGCGTCCATCTGTATTCATAGAGTAGAGTTGATGTCCTAACTGATCGCGCCTGTAGAGGATCTTTCTGCCATTTGGAGACCACGCCGAACGTGCAGCCCCACGGCTCTCCCCCGCAGTGTCTGTGAGTTGCCGGACTTTACGGGTGGCGATGTCCATGACATAAATCTCCCATCGGTTCCCATACCGAGTGCTGGTAAACGTCAGCAGTTTCCCATCCGGCGACCAGGATGGGGCACTATCCAGGGCAGGATGTTGTGTGAGATTCCGTTGCTGGCTGCCATCCGCATTCATCACGAAGATGTCGATCTGTTGTGGCTGCCCAGGTTCTGATGAATGCAGGTCGGTAGAAAAGGCGATCTGGCTACCATTAGGGGACCAAGATAGATTTGACTGGGAGAAAGGTGTGTCTGTGATCCTACGAACATTACCACCCTGATCGTTCATCACATAGATGTCGCTTTTTCCATCGCGGTCAGAGAAGAAGGCAATATCTGCCATAGTGTGTGTGGAGATGCAGAGAAGACAGTTGATGAGTATCCAAAGTTTCCACATTTTTCTAACTCCTTCTTTGAATGGAACGCGGGCACGCATACACTGAATACTCGCGTTCAGAGGACTTTAAGCCCTATTCTTCTTTTTTATGTTCAAAACTCATACTTTCATTGGCTTGCCAGTGACCATGTGTCGTCTTTCTGCCAATCCGTCCCCAGACATCAATGCGGGTGTACGTCGACAAGGTATAGTTCTCATCTCTCTCTACCCCCCACGCATCAAGGTTCATATACAGAAAGTCTTGATGCCATACCTCTTCATCTTGCTCCAAAAAACCGTGAAAGGTAGGGGATACCTGAACCCGATCTGATATGGCGTGCTTGAACTCATAGTCATACTCGACTTCATCAGATTGGCAGTTTACGATCCGAGCAAGATGCTTGCTGCTCGTTATTGGATCGCCGTAGGTGGTGTCCCAGACAGATGCACCTCCATAAATCTGATCTTTCCAACTCGCATCAACAATCGCGCTTACAGGCTTGGCACCCACCAAGACTATCAGCACTAAGCCGAGGAGGAATAGCGGGGTTGGGAAACTCAGCGTTCTCATTTTAAAATCTCCTTTGGAGCGGCTCCCTATCAGGAGCCCTAATTCCGTTAGGTAGCAATCAATGCCATAGACTCAGGCGCAGCGGGACGAA
>JAAXHD010000210.1 GCA_012271015.1 Candidatus Poribacteria bacterium
TAAAAATCTAATTAGCACAAGGCGTTCCAAGGTAGAAATTTTATCCAGCGTTCAAGTGTTGCGATGTCATTTGATGTCAGCTCTCTTTCTGACAAAAGACGAGCACGGACAATCTCCTGACCTATAGGCAATAATTCGATACCATCAGCTGGTATCCCTTGTGAACTTGCAGCAAACAAGGTTGTCCCTATCCCCGCAAATGGATCAAGCACCTTTCCCGATGCTTGACCTACATAACTATCAAGAAAATATTCAACAAGCCCTGCTGAGAAGGCTTCTTTGTACTTGTACCAACTATAGGCGGGTTTACCTTTGTTCCCCTGAAAACTGACGATTTTCCGAGATAAAAACGGTGCCACCGAGAATTGGGTTTTAAAACTCTTGGCGAGTTCAGCATCCAGGGCAACGATTTCGTCTCGCAGTGCGGCAGTTTCGGGCTGAATTTCGTTTTTGTTAGATATCATACAGATCTTTATGTATCATCACCAGGGATCTCTGGCCAATTGTGCTCCGGCGAATATCCCAAATCCTCTGCTGCCTGTTTCCACGCGAAACGGGAATCTGCACGACCCGCAACAGCGTTATAAGCACCATACCGCACCGTCTTTGCTTCAATCGCCCGTGCAACACACTGTGCAACATCTCTTGGATCTACGTAAACGAACCAAGGATCCGTCACAACTTCAGGGGCTGCAGGTCCCGGATTCTGTCCGTCTCCATCTATGACACCCGGACGGACGTGAATCACGTCTAACCCATGCGCTTGATGATACGCCGCACCGATCTGCTCGCCGAGATACTTCGCCAACGCGTAGTAAAGATCCCCAGGACCGAACTGGAAGTCATCATCTACCTCGTAAGGTAACTTTGCGCCTGGAACAGGAGGGCACGCCGAAATACTTGAGATATTCACTAACTTCTGAATGCCTTGCTTTACACAGGCTTCTGCGACGTTCCACGTCCCTTTCACCATAACATCCGCAAACAGCGGGGCAGGCTTATCAGACCGTCCCCGTACCAAAGCAACAAGATGGACAACAGCGTCTTGATTGGCACACGCCGCTTCGATTTCGGCAGCATTTGTCACATCTGCCTTGATAAAAGTCGTACCTGCAATCGCACGATCCAGCTCAACAATGTCAGTTAGCGTAAGCGCATACTCGCCACGCAACCGATCAATGATAAACTGTGCCAGATACCCATTCGCCCCTGTAATCAGAATATTCTTAATTTTCCTTGCGGTTCGGTCAGGTGAATTCAACATTTGAAGGGCTTCCTCGTATATCCGCCTGCGTGTTTTTGCAAACGCTGAAATCCAATGCGAAGAAAGCGTTTCTGCGTATTGTTGCAGGCTACAATCACCAAGAGAAACACACCGCTACACGTTTCAGCGCGTAGATGGCATCATCTGATCATAGAGAGCGTTGTTAAATCCAACAAAGAAACTATCCCCAATTCGCACTGTCGGTGCCCGGAGGTTGCCGCTCCGTCCCATCACCGCTTTTAGGATTGATTCCTGCGTGTCTTCGGTTGGCACAAAGGTTTCAATACGCCTCCCTTTCGCAACAACGACTCGCTCTGCCCTGCCCATCAGATCCCACACGGCTGTTGCATCCATTTGTTCTTTTCGCGCATCAGTCCGGCTTTCTGGCTGTAAATTGTGTGTGTCAAGAAACTCTTGCACTTTCTTACACGACGTTCAGCTACTCCGAGAATAAATCCAATCTATCATTTTTTTAATTTTCCTTGCGGTTCGGTTAGGACGTTAGGTAAATAGTGTTCCTTCCCGTAGACCCGCCTGCACCCATGTTACAAGTTTTTAATTTTACCTTGCGGTCCGGTCAGGTGGCTCTGATACATGAAGTGCCTCTTCGTAGACCTGGAGGAAACACCCCGCTGAATGCCACACGCGCATTCAGCGTTGATTCGCAAAAACCCTGCGCCGATGTTGCAGGCTACAATTACAGGTCTTCAACGTTTATAAATTTGCCGGTGTCTCGGCTTTGGACCGCGGCATCAATGAGGGCGAGCGTCTCAACCGCATCAGCGAATGGCGAGCGAATCAGCGTCCTATCCCCTGTTTCAATGGCACGCAACCATGCCCCAGATTTGTCCAAGCCCAGCCTGTTTTCAGAGACTCCCGGTTCATCGACAACCTCACCGTTAAGGTATCCACGGATAGCGTTATCGGTCATATGCGCTTGTAATCGCAGATGCGGTCCGACGACCTCAACCTCAAAACTGAATCCCTCGGTCCCACAGTGGTTCATGTGTGTTCCGAAAACACCGTTGTCCAATTGATAGGTCATTTGAATAGCATTTTCGGCATCGAATTCGGTGCGTTCCAATGCCATATTCTTAGTGGCGAGCGCGTGTGCTTGTACCGGTTTCGGATTCCCCATCACAAAACGGGCACAATCTAACACATGCACCGCCTGTTCCGGCAAGGGACCACCGCTTATCTCATATTGCAGAAACCAAGGTGACATCCGGAAACTGAGGTAATAATTAACGGTACACACCGTTCGCACGAGATGGACCGTCTCCGAAGCGATTAACGCCTTCAGCCGCTCATAGAGCGGATAGTAGCGGAGTTGGAACCCAACAGCGGCGATGATATCAGCTTTCTCAATACACGCGAGACACTCTCTGCCTTCAGCCATGTTCAAGGCGGGTGGTTTTTCAACCATCACAGGAATACCGCGGTCGCATGCCATCCGGATCGGTTCAAGACGGACAGGAGGTGGTGTCGTGATAACCACCCCGTCCATATCTACACCGAAGAAAGCATCCAATTCGGTAGTCGCAAGTGCTGATTCGGCATGCGTTGCAAGTTCGCGCGCCGCCTCAAGTTGCACGTCGTGAACTGCGACGACACGCGCCCCGTAATTGGTCATCGCCCCGTGGTGATGCCTTCCCATATTGCCAGCACCGATGATGCCTATTGCTAACGGTTTTTGAGGGTTCATTGTATTTTGAGATGTCCCCACGTCACTGCGAGTTTGCCTCGCGGTTCAACAGGTGTCGGATCAAAGTCAGGTGTAACGACGACAATGTTATCGTATTGCGCGTGTTCACCGGCTCTGTCCCCGCCGGACATTCGGAAACCGATTTTTCCTTCGGAGTGGGCACTTTCAGAATCGGTCCATTCGCTCACGAGCGTCAATTCACCTATCCCCCCACCGACCGGCCCGATATATGCCTTGAATTCGTGTTTTCGCACTTCAAATTTGATCCGATACCAGACATCCTGTTCCCGGTCTACGCCATCGGCAAATGCCCCGGGTTCGGCTGCCCACGCTCCATTGATCCTTCGGTGCCATCGGATGTGTTGCGGTGTATGTCCGGAACCCGCGGTTGAGACTTGATGCATGTAGATGTTATTGCCATCCGTTCCATGGAAGACGAAACCTGTAAGTCCGGCATCCATAGTTTTGAAATCGGCATAATAGTCAAAATCTTCGGGAAAATCATCGACACTGAGTCCAACACCGCCGCCCCAAACGTCAAGCACTTTGCCACCAAGTACATCGTGCCCATCGGCGTTATCGACAATCAACCATGTGCCTTGTGGTGCCCATTTGGAGTTGTCAATATCTCCCCTTTCAAAATCGTCATCAAAGAGAACTTCAGCAGTAACAGTGCCAACACATAGAATCATCATCAAAAAGATTATGTAGCGCATCTTTTTCCCTTATTCGTAGAATTGTTTCCATCCTCCGCAGGTGCGATTTGTCTGTTTTTATAAAATCGCACCCACAGTCAACGGGATTACTCTGTTTTAACTTCTGCCCACGTTGTCGTCAGTTTCCCCTGTGGCTCAACATCCATCGGGTCCCTGCCGCCGTAGATTTCGATTTCATCAACGCGAGCACCACCATTGGTGCGAATATGAAGGCGCAACCACCGTGCCTCTACATCTTTGAAGGTAAACTCAGTGGTTTTACTAATTGGGTCTCCCTTATGGGTGTAAACCTTTTTCCATGTATTCGCATCGGAGTTTGGATCCGCTTTGGAGGTCGCGACAAGTATATCAAAATCAGCCGATGTCCGGTCAAGAAAACCCTGCGAATGATCGCTGCCGAAGTAGACGCGGTTCACATTGGCAACATCCCCTATATCAATCTGCGCCCAACCGGGTATCGCACCGATGATCCAACTCCGGCAGTTATTGTAAAAACCGTCATTGAGATATTCGATACAGTGCCTGCGAGGGCACCATCCCTCGAGCTGCGAAGAGGCTTCCGGTTTTGCATCTTTGAGAAGTGCCAAATTGGGTTCCTTGTCCCGAACCGTTGGCACAAATTCGGGTCCCGGCTTGCCTCCGGCATCACATTCATCTGTTGCCGCTTTTTTGTCCTGCTTCTTAAACTCGTAACGCCCGAACTTTTCAGGTCCCTGAGCTTCGTCATGGACCGCAAAAACAGCAAGCGTGCTTACCAGCATCGCTACTATCACAAGCCACCAATACTTTGTCCATTTCATTGTAGATTCCTCCGTTTTTGAGGTAGTCTTTACCATCATATTACCACAAGTGAAAAATTGTTTCAAGAAAACGGGTTATTCCTTGACTTTTTTTTTCACGGGTGCTATCTTAAAATTGTGTTAACTGTTTAGAAACTTTCAATTTTAGTTGACACCTGAAAAGATGTCGCTTATAATTTTTTCTTAGGAGTTCAAAAATTGAAGCAGTGTGCTATTTTCTGGTTATTCCCACTCATCTTGATATGTGTTTCAGTAATTTGCGATGCCCAAGAGTTGGTGTTACATCTCTCTTTTGACGTGTTAGATGGAAAGGTTGCAAAGGACCGTTCGGCATTTGGTAACGATGCAACCTTCAAAGGTTCTCCAAAACTCATTGAAGGGGTTTTCGGAAAAGCATTGGAGTTCGATGGAAAAACCTCCGGACAAATTTCCGATCATGCGAGCCTTGATATTGTCGATGGAATCACCATCGAATTCTGGGCGATTGTCAAAGGCGGTGAGGCAATCCAGAGCGGGGTTGAAAAAGGAGTTGCTTGGGTTTCTGGCTTGTATAATCTCGCAGCCCTTTACAACGGCGGAACAATCCTTCAATTCTTTGACTTACCAGATGCATGTAACGATGAGAACATCGGGCCCAGTATTCAGGATGACGAGTGGCATTTTCTCGCAGGAACGTGGGATGGAAAAACAATTCTGCTCTACATCGACGGCGAACTGGAAGCAGAAATGGCGTGTAAAGGTGAACTAAAGCCGAACAACGATCCCCTCTTTATCGGCGCACGCGGCGGAAGTGGACGTTTTCTCACCGGTGCCTTAGATGAAATCAAAATGTATAATTACGCCCTAACCCAAGAGGAACTGCTCAAGGATATGGAAGAGCCTGTCACGTTGCATGTTGACGCAGAGGACAAATTAGCAACCGTCTGGGCACGTCTCAAAACCGACTAATCAGCACAACACAGGAGGGTTAATGAAAACAACACGCTATTTTTTGGCGCAACTTACAAGCCAAAATTTGCTTCACATAAGTCCAACGTTTCTTCTTTTACTACTGACCCTAATCGGTTGCGCGCTTCCCTTCAGTCAGAACCCAACCTCTGAAGAACAGGTCGCAGTCGTCACAACCGACAAAGGCACATTCGTACTTGAGTTCTACCCCGATGCTGCCCCTGTGGCAGTGGATAACTTCATCAAGTTAATTAACCAGAAGTTTTACGATGGATTAACATTTCATCGGAAAGTTGATACACGCGGTTTGAATATTATTCAGGGCGGGTGTCCAAAAGGCGATGGAACAGGTGGTCCCGGTTGGACTATTGTTGATGAGTACACAAACCCGAATCAACGCCCACATGTTAGAGGTACATTGGCAATGGCTCGACCATCCGTGCCGGACTCATCCGGGAGCCAATTCTATATCTGCTTGAAACCCCAACCCCATCTTGACGGAAACTACACCACTTTCGGTGGTGTAATTCAAGGGATGGATGTCGTTGATCAATTATCGATAGGCGATGTCATGACTAAAATCCGATTGGAGGCGAAGTCAGAATATGTTAAGGCAACAGCAGAATAAGCAACATCGGCAGTTCGCATCCGCAGCACTCTTTGTTTTAGCGACATTCTTCGCTACCTTCGTGCTGAGTTGCGCACAAGAAGATCAGTCGGCACCTGTCCCGCGAGCGCGTCGCGCCGGCACAGGCACCGCAACAACCCAAGCGAAACCTCAGATTGACCCAGCAACGGTGGTCGCTGTCGTTGAAACAGCAAAAGGCACCATCGAATTTGAATTTCTCGCAGCCGAAGCACCCGAAACTTCTAAGAATTTCATCAAAAACGCGCGGGTGATGTATTACAAGGGTGAGAAATTTAATCGCGCAGAAGAACTACTCATCCAAGCAGGTTCAAAACTTGCCGCTGGAGACACACTCCCCATTGAGAACGGTTCGCAAGAGATGTCGCGAGGCGTTGTCGCTATGGCGAAAGAGGAAGGCGCAAGCGTTTCGTATGCATCCGAATTCTTTATCTGTCGAGGGGACACCATCCTTGACAGTGACTACACCGTTTTCGGAAACGTCATTAGCGGAATGGATGTTGTTGACAACATCATGGTCGATGACGTAATTACGAACATCACCATCCGAGACAAGTAATAGCAATTAGCAGTCAGTCGGCAGTCCGCGGTCAGCAAAGAGGTGGGTTTGTAACAATCTGCCCCAGTCTGGAATACTCCAAGTTTGAGTGGATTGTTACCAAGAACCCTCTTACCGACGGTTTCCGACTGCCAATAGCCGATAGCCATTAAGCTGACAGCCGACTGCCGACTGCCAATATGGAGGTATATATGGCATTAACAGTTATCCGCACGGCTCGTCCAAGCCCGGTTTGGCAGGAAAGTTACGTGCGCGTGAAAAAAGGGCAACGACTTATTATTGACGCGGAAGGCGCATGGTCACCGGATTTACAAAATCGGACCGGATGGTGCGGTGCGGACGGTGTTCCCAAGACCCCAGGCTCCAGCGATTACCTGCTTCCCGGCACGAATATCGGTGCTCTCATTGCTCAGATTGACAATGTCGTTTTCGCTGTTGGTTCACGCTACGACAATCCTGCCCCTGCCGACGGCGTTATTTTCCTCGCCATGAACGAAAGTCTAAACAACAACAATCAAGCAGGAAGTTTACTCGCACAAATCATTATCTTCGATGACGAATAGGAGAATCTCTCCTACAAATATTCACTGCCTATACCGGGCGAATCGGAATCAGGAGTCATATATGGAAGAAAACACGGCTCAGGCGGAAAGTCAACAAATTCCCCCTGTTGATTTTATGAGTTATCTTGCCAACCTCGTAGAAACAGGGCGGCTCTACTTAGAGGGAATCCCGAACCCCGAAACGGACGAGGTCGTTACAAACCTTCCGCTCGTGAAACATATTATTGATACGATTGAGATGCTTGAGCAAAAGACTCAGGGCAACCTCACCGCTCCGGAAGCCAACTTCTTATCAAATACGCTCTATGAACTTAGAATGGGCTACGTCCGTGCCGTCAATAGACAGGAAACAGCCGCACAGAAAGAAAAGTCAACTGAGAAAACCGAAGAAGAGACGCCCACTGAAAACCCTGAAAACCCCTCTTAATTGAAGGGGCAGCAATCATTGAGATACGCGACCCGCCATACAAACCTCAACACTGTCTTTTTTGATGAATTGTCTGCCATAAATCGGGTTAACTCCGTTAAACGCTCAAGGAGAATCGTTTATGGAATTTTATCATGGCACAACGTTAAACAGTGCGAGAGGGATTATTGAAAACGGGTTCCGTCCACGCGGCGGTGCCGTCTGGTTCACAAATAATTGGGATTATGCTAAAAACCGCGCTGAACAAAAGGCACGACGGAAAAACGGTCGTCCAATCGTGATCAAAACTGAGTTAGATGGCAAAAAACTTCGCACGCATTGTGGTCCTGGAAAAGTTCAAATACGGGGCAGCATCATAGCCGTTAACGAACACTTGCCCGTTCAACTCCTACAGTCTAACCTTTTTGAGTTGCTCGCGTGTCCGATAGCACTCGCACAATGGATCAACCGCCAACTGGGGCTCTACTCCCACAACGGCATGAGTCAGAACCATTGGGGCATCGTGCGGCTGGCACACTGGATGAATAACCGAATGCAATCGGGAACCGGAAACCGCATCGACCGGCAAGAGTTCTTTACAAAAGGCAAACAATGGTTGCCCACGTGCTTTAATAAAATGCCGTTTAGTCCCGAAGTACTCCCCATTCAGCATGTTCAGAATGACACTATTGAAGTTAATGTGTTATATCCAGATACGCAGGAAAAACCGATCCAGCCGGTGGAAGTTGATGTCCATTACACTAAAGCAATAGCCGACATCTCTGATCAGAATCCGAAGCGACGGGTACGTGGGCTTCAATCTCTCGAAAAAATCGGAACTGAGGACTTATTCGATTGGTGTGCCTTGCATCTTGAAGACGAATCGGTGGACGTGATATGCAACGCTTTGCGAACTATGCAACGATGTGATGACGGCTACACCGCTCCTATTCTGGGGTATGCTGAATCGAAAAATAAACGCATCCGGGCGAGTGCTCTCGCAGCACTCGCAAAACATGATGCTGATGAGGCTGAACGCTGGTTTGAACGAGGACTCAAAGACTCTGAGGCATGCGTCCGTATGGAAGTGGCAAGACTTTTACCGATGCTTGATAGACTCAAATACCGCACGCTCTTCGACATCGCACGGCACGATCCGAATCCTGCTGTCAAACGTAGTGCCAAAAAGCAGCCTTAGCATTAAAATGAAAGCGAGAATGAATTATCAACGCAAGATCCTCTTTGCCATGGCACTGCTCATCGGCTTGCTCGGGACAGGGACGGTCGGCTACCTATTGCTCGAAAGAGATAATCCCGAAGGGGAGTGGCAGCTTCTCGATGCAATCTACATGACCGTCATCACCCTAACAACCGTCGGTTACGAGAACATGGGCATGAGTGATGCTGGACGAATTTTCACCCTGTTTCTGCTCATTGGCGGTTTTGGGATCTTCACCTATTGTGTCACCATCGCTACCGCATTCCTGATTGAAGGGCAACTCCAAAGCTTTTTCCGACAACAAAAAATGATTCGAACTGTCGATAAACTATCAAACCATTATATCATCTGTGGACTCGGTGATACCGGCGTACATGTACTTGATGAGATGCTAAAGGCAGAAGTAAATTTCGTGGGTATCGAATTCGAGGAAGAACGGATCATCCATCTCTCTGATACACGAAACTTTCTATACCTCCACGGCGACGCAACCGATGACGAATTGCTCACACGGGCGGGGATCGAACGTGCCAAGGGGCTTGTCACATGCCTTAGCCGTGATCAAGATAATCTGTTCGTCGTGATCTCCGCAAGAAAAATCAATCCACGGTTAAGGATAGCCTCTAAAGCCGTTGAAGATAACTCCCCCGGAAAACTCATCACAGCAGGTGCAGACGAGGTTGTCCTACCCGACCACATCGGCGGACTCCGCCTCGCATCCGGGATACTCCAACCCCAGCTCGTAGGCTTCTTAGAAAATATCACCCAAAGTCAAGATGGTGCTAGATTCACTGAATCTATTATTCGAGAAGGTTCCTCTCTGGACGGGATCTCGCTCAAAGCCGCCAGTATTAAAGAACAAACCGGCTTAGTTGTCATCGCAATCCATGATAACGACGGGACGTTCCTCTATAATCCTCCTGAAGATAAGAAAATTGCAGCCGGTGATGCCCTGTTAGTAGTAGCCAACCAGAGACAACTCCAAACATTGCACAAACTTACCGGAGATTCCAGTTAGAGAAAACAGGCTCATTTTGTTCTCCATAAGAGCGAATGTCGAAGGGTAAC
The DNA here is from genome assembly GCA_012271015.1 of Candidatus Poribacteria bacterium. Lineage (GTDB taxonomy): Bacteria > Poribacteria > WGA-4E > WGA-4E > WGA-3G > WGA-3G. The sequence goes on from JAAXHD010000210.1 coordinate 9,895, forward strand.
AACCCTCCACGAGATTGGGATATATCGCTAATTCTCTTTCGTAACAGATGCTAAAATTTGATAAAAATGAGCCTTCTCCGAAAAAATAGGCATTTTTTCGCATTTAATTTGACAAAAACTTTTTGAG
>JAAXHD010000252.1:0-2511 GCA_012271015.1 Candidatus Poribacteria bacterium
AATAAACGATGCCACCGTTTCCCAGAGTTCTTGGTTGAGAATGCGCATTCCCCAAAGTTTCTCAATTGTTCGATGCATATAGGCGTCATTGTTTACTTCGGTAAGGATCTTTGGAACATCGCGCCCAAGGTCAAGATAGTGTTGGAGAAATGGTACGAAAGTAGTCTTATCCTCGGTGGCTGAACTCTCAACACACAAGGTAGTTCCTACTTGACAAATTTCGAGGATGCGTCCCTCTACAACACCGTAATAGGCATCATCTATTCGAGTCCATCGAAACGACTGTCCTGATTCTAAGGTATATTTCAAACTGAAATCCGTGGCATCCCGAATCCGCATCGTGTGTCTTGCTGAGTTTTGATAAGGACATACAAGCAGTGTCCTTAGATATTTGCTAATTAGTATATAGCAAATGTCAAAAATTAGCAAATTTTTATTATCACTCCTAAAATCCACTCTATTTTTCGTGCCTGATTTGACATTTCGCTTGTTTATAGGTATAATATTAACAGCGTTGTCTGTAAAATAATAGAAACTAAACAGGAGATATTTTTAAGACATGATTATCTTTCTACGCGAAAAATTTATTGCGCAACTCTTTATGTGGATAATCGCTATTGTGTTCTTGGTAGGGACAGTATTTCTCTATAGTAACACACGTGGCGGCAGTGAAGGTCCCGAGGGGGAAGTCGTTATCAGGATTAATAACACAGAAGTCAAACGCGGAGAATTTGAAAGTGCTGTCGCCAATGACTTGGAATCTCAAAGACGGAACCAGAGATTTGGCACTCCTGACCGGGAAGAAACCCAAAAGTCGGTAATTGATCGCTTGGTACAACAAACCATACTTGGAAGTGTGGATATCGGTCCTGCTGAAATAGAGCGCTACATCCGAAGTGACACCACCCGAGTCGAGCAATACAACCTTTACCAGCAATTCGGGGCGGCAGACCTCTACACAGAGAATGTTCGTTTACAACTCAGTTCCACTGCACTCCGAGATAGTGTCCAATCACTTGAGTTGGTAACCGATACTGAAGCAGAACAAGCATATCGACTTGAATCAGACAAGGCAAAAGTTAAATTTATTGAATTTAAGCATAGCGATTATGTTGCAACAACCGAGGTAGATGACGCAGAAGTAGAAGCGTACTTTGAGAAAAATCGGAACAACTATAAATCGGAAGAACAGGTGAATGTAAAGTTTATCAGGGTGAATCCTGCCGATCTCGTTTCTGACGAAGAGATTGCTACGTATTACGAGGAAAACAAAGCAGAGTATACGACACCAGAGGTTGTTAAAGCGCGCCATATCTTGAAAAAGTTTCCTGACAACGCAACTGACGAACAAAAGGCAGAAACCAAAACCGCTGCAGAGGAACTCCTCGAAACTATCAACACAGAACTCGCAGCCGGTGCAGACTTCGCTGAACTTGCGATGACACATTCAGAAGGACCTTCCGGTGTCCAAGGCGGGGCATTGAGAGGCGGAAACCCAAAGCTTCCACCCGGGGACTATTTCGCACGTGGCGACATGGTAAAACCCTTTGAGGAAACAGCCTTTGACATCTTGGAACCGGGGGAAGTCAGTGGTTTAGTCGAAACACCATTTGGGTACCACATCATCAAGTTGGAGGAAAAGAGAGCACCAGAGGTTCAACCTTTCGATCAGGTCCAATACGACATCCGACAAAAACTCGTTCAAGTCAGCGGCGTTGATGAGGCAAAAAAAGTTGCATCTGACCTTCTGTATGAAATTGAGATTCAGGACTATGAAGCGGCTCTTGCACTTGAAAGATATAAAGAGCTTTCGCTCATTGTGCTGGAAACCGGGTTCTTCAGCCGTAACGCTACAACTATTCCACAAATCGGTGCAAGATGGGGCTATCAAGGATTAATCAAAGAATTCTTTGACATGGAAGTGAACGTAATAAAAGTTGTTGAAGCAAAAAGATCGAACGGGGAACAGATAGACGCCGTTTTTGTCGCCACCGTTCTTGAGAAAAAACCGGCGACTTTCCCACCTTTTTTGGAAATCAAGGCAAGGGTGTTCAGCGACCTGAAGGTAGAAAAATCCAAGGAGCGCGCCTTTACGGATGCACAAAATCTGCTCAATAAACGGGCAGACACCACATCGTTGGATGCCTTGTTGGAAAAGTATGATGCACCTGGAGACTTAGCGACAGACCGGCTTTCTGTCCAAGAAAGTAACTTGTTCGCGCTCAGCCCAAGCAGTGCTTATATTGCCGGGATGGGAAGTTCAGCTGAAACTATGTTTGCCGCATTTCGGATGAAGGTTGATGAGATTGGTGGTCCCTTTGAAGGTGACAATTCTGCCTATATTGTTCAACTCGTTGAAAGGGAAGAACCTGACATTGAAACATTCCAAATGGATCCGGCTGAGAAGGCTCGACATCGCCAAGCCCTCATTCAAGCAAAAAAACGGGAAACATATTTAAATTGGTTCGCCGCACGCAAAAAGGCGAGTGAACTCTGGATACATCCAGATTA
>JAAXHD010000252.1:2568-5211 GCA_012271015.1 Candidatus Poribacteria bacterium
AGGTCCGTGGTGTGATTAAAAAATTAACGTGAGTTCAACGTAAGGCATTCCATCTGTGCTTAAGTTGAACTCACGTTGTTTATAAATAGGGATAGCTGGCATCGGGTTGATAATCCGGCAGCAAGGCATCGTGCGTTTGCCCCGCTATGAGATTTGCGCCATCGGTAAAGCCTTCTGGGCGGTGACGGAGGAACTCAATCAAACGGCTCCGCCAAGGGTTTAGGAGGGTTTCCGATCCAGCCAGATCATGAGTTTCATGGGGATCGTCCTGTAGATTGAAGAGATGTTCCTGACCGGTTTGGGAATACCACACGTACTTGTGATGTCCGTCGGTTACATAGTGGTTACCATGATTGTAGTCGTAACAACCGGAGTGTTCTCCGTGCAGATAGTCCCTCACCCGGTCGGTATTACCTCTCATGATGGGTAGGAGACTTCTACCGGTGCAGGTACTGGGAATCTCAATTCCGACAGCGTCTAAAATAGTGGGCATGATGTCCTGTAGACCGACAGGACTATGGCAGACGGATTCTTTGGGGTAACCCCATTGCGCCGGTGCCCGCATCAGAAAAGGCACTCGTGCCGAGGCTTCATAGGGCCAGGTTTTGCGGTACAGATTGTGATCTCCGAGCATCTCACCGTGGTCCGAGGTAAAAACAATCAAACAGTCCGCCAGTCCACCCATGGATTGGATTAATCGGCCGATCTGATCGTCGATAAAATTGATCATCCCGTAATAAGCCGCACGAGCACACTGCATATCGTGGTCGTCGAGGCAGATTTCCCAAGCGTTTGGATCCAACCCTTTCTCAGCCCTCTCGAATTCTGGTGCCCAGTCACCAATCACAGGTGAAGGAAGCTCCCGTTGGATGTAGCGTTGGTAATAATGTGCCGGTGGAGTTAACGGTGGGTGCGGATCTATAAAAGATATGTTGAGAAAAAAGGGCACAGTTGGGTCCCGCTTTTGCAAGAAATGGAGGGCGCGATCGATGCACCAGAAAGTGTGCATCTGCTCTTCCGGTAGATGGTGTGGGCGACCGACCCACCCGTTGGCGGAGACACCGTGGGCAACCCCCGGATGAACATCATTGCGGCGGTGATATTGCCGCAACCAGTCGACGTAGTCGTTATTATCTCCACGGGTAGCATCAGCCAGTTGGAGGTGATCGAAACCGAACCGTTTACGCGGTGGAGTCAGGTGGAGTTTGCCGATCATTTCGGTTTGGTAACCGGCTTCAGACAGTTCGCCTGCCAAAGTATGGGACGGGTTCCATGGCGCACCCTTAAACCCAACCCCGCCGTTAGCGGCTGGCGCGGTCCCCGTCATCAAGCTGCGTCGAGCCGGAATACAACTCGGGCATTCAGCATATCCACGGCGAAAATGCGTGCCGGTGCGACCGATCCAATCCAAGTTTGGGGTTTGTAAGCAATCGGGTCCGTCCGGATCCAAGCCCAGACAGTCACCACGTTGTTGATCGGTGGTAATTAAAAGGATGTTCGGACGGGTATCAGGCATCTCAAACTCTGAGCAGGAAAATCTTACTGTTGTGGTTCGGCACTTTATCGGATAGAAGATGCCAGTGGCAATTAATTAAGGTGTTCGTAGAAGAAATTGCGACGTTTGGGAGTATAGCCTAACTCGGCTATAGTGCGTTCGATTTCCTCGATCGGCATGCAATAGACCGTTCCAGCTTTGCTGACAACGTTCTCTTCTATCATTGTTCCACCCATATCATTCGCACCAAATTTAAGCGATAGTTGTCCGATCTTCGGACCTTGGGTTACCCATGAAGATTGAAAGTTGTCGAAGTTATCCAAGAACAATCGCGAAATGGCAAGCGTTTTGAGGTATTCAAAACTTCCTGCCGGTGGTATGTGGTCCATACGGGTATTGGCGGGTTGTAGCGACCAGCAAATAAACGCCGTGAATCCACCCGTTTCGTCTTGCAAATCCCGTAGCCTGACAAGGTGCTCAACACGTTCGGCATAACTTTCTACATGTCCATACATCATCGTCGCACTTGACTTGAGTCCGACTAAGTGTCCCTGACGCATGACCTCCAGCCATGCATCAGCCGTGCACTTCTTAGGGCTAATTTCATTGCGGGCGTGATCCGTGAGAATCTCTGCACCTCCGCCAGGAATCGAATCAAGCCCGGCATCTCGCAGTCGGATAAGCATCTCTCGCAACGACATACGATTTATCTTGGCGAACCAGTCCAACTCTGGCGGGGAAAACCCATGGATATGAATAGGATAATTTGCTTTGATCCAGCGGAGGAGATCTTCGTACCAGTCAAGTTTAAGTTTCGGATGCAATCCACCTTGCATGAGAATCAACTCACCACCGAGATCCAGTGTTTCCTGTATCTTTTTCCCCAGTTCTTCCCGCTCCATAACATAAGCGTCAGGATCTCGACGGTGACGATAGAAAGCACAAAAATCACAGTCAACATAACACCAATTGGTATAGTTGATATTTCGGTCAACAATGTAAGTGACGTAGCCTTCTGGATGCTTACGTTGCCGGACAATATCCGCGGCGTGCCCCAGAGCAAGCAGGTCGTGACTCTTGAAAAGCGTTAGGCAGTCGTCAAAGTCTAACCGTTCTCCTGCAAAAGATTTCTCAAGAATAGGTTGGAT
>JAAXHD010000281.1 GCA_012271015.1 Candidatus Poribacteria bacterium
CGGTTGTATTCGACGCGCATTCCTAAAAAACGCCATCTTATCTACAAAAGCCAGGAGGGAAGGGGAACATAATGAAAAGGGTTGTGATTATTCCGCTTGTTGTCCTACTGCTCGCGGGTATTGGGTGTGAGACAAAGCAGAAAGGTCCGAGCAACCTATCTGTAGGCAGGAGTAAATTGATTGACAGCGGTAACGCCTTAGAAGCCGTCGAGCACCTCGAAAAGGCGGAGCAGGAAGAAGTTAACAAACTGGAACCCCGTGCTCTACTCGTTATCGCTTACTCTCACGGACTTTCCACGGGAAGTGCAAGTAGCCACGGTGTTGAAGCCAAGTTCAAAAACCAACGAGAACAGCGGATACAAGAACTTACCGAGGCTGAGATAAAGCAAGTCCTACAAATTCTCAGCAGACCATCGCGGGTCCAGAAAGATGGCTTACAGGCACTTGTAGACAAGGGACCTGAAGTATCAGTAATTATTCTCGACAGTCTCATCAAAGGGAGATATCCGGCACTTCATGCAAATTTCACAGAAATGCTTGTTCAGATAGGTTCTGACGGTCTTGATTTGGTTTTAGCAAAACTGACGGATGAAACGACACCACCTGTTGTCAAAGTGCAACTCGTTCAGGTCCTCACTGGAATCGGTGATGCGAAAGCCATAGATGCGTTAAAAACGGTTCAAAGTGGGACGAGTGAAGTTGGTTTGGCGATGGAAATTAATACGACGCTTTATCAGCTCGGTGAGGAATCCTATAAGAAGGACATCATCGCTGGCTTAAATCATAGTGATGTTGCTGTCCGACGCGCCGCTGCAAAAGCCATGGTCAATATCAGCGATGTACCATCCAAAACACTCATTGCGGGGTTAAAAGATACCGACTCTGAAGTCGTTGCATCACTTGTGGAAGCACTCGCAGTGCATCGGGATGCTGACGCTGTCGATGAACTCGTAAATATTCTTATCGGTGAATTGAGCAAAGATCCGAAGCAGGCAGCGATTGATACGCTCGACGTTTATGGACAAAACAAACTTGCGAGAGGCTTGGCAAAACGCATTACAATGCTGCTCATTGGTGGAACCGTTAGCGAAGCAGACAATCGGCTCCATCTTGTGCAACTTCTGAAAAGGGAACCCTTTGTAAAGCAGATTCAGGTGACGGAATTGTACGACAATCTTGAGTTCAAGCTCTACGAATATCACAAGGAAAAGGAAGAGAGCGAACTCGTCAAAACGTCGCTTAAGCAACTCCTTGATGCACTTCAGTAGCTCTACAGGTCGTCTCTCGTCTGTTTTTTCCGAAAAATGCATTCGTTTTATAGGAAAAGTCGCAACTCGGCGATTGGAGGATACTCGTTACTACAAAAGGATTAACACGGTTTTCATGGGAAACGGAACCGCTTTGCTGGTTACACCTTAAATTGTTGACATAAAAATGTATTTATTTTAGAATATTCTTTACATCAGTACTTGCCCAGACGTGTAATTCCTGTTTGGTGGGTGTCAAACACTTCGCGATATGCAAAATCTGTGGTTTTCCCTGCCAAACTCTACTGAAAAGTATTGGATCGGCACTTTTTTCTCTGCTTGCAAGTTGCGCACTATTCTCTCAAGCGCACTGTTTTTATGAAGCATGTGAGCGACAAGCGATACGAACGGGTGAGTCTAATCGAGATTCCAGGAGGAAAAGATAAACGGAACATGAAAAAACTTTTGCTGATATTACTACTGATAGGAGCCGTGAGTTTCGGCTGTAAGCAGGAACAGGTCATCACCCAACTTGAAGTTGGCAGGGGTAAATTGTACGCTGGGCTCTCGCTGGAAGCCGTCCAGCATCTTGAGAACGCTGAACAGGAAGAGGATAATAAGGTTGAACCTCGTGCGCTCCTGATTCTGGCTTATAGTAACGCCATTTCGACGGGCGCGGCAAGAATGCATAATGTGGAAGCCGACTATCAAACGAAACGTGACCGTCGTGTCGGTGAATTGGGCGAGTATGAGATGAAGAGGATTCTGCATATCCTTGGAGAACGCCATAGGGTCCAGAAAGATGCCATACAGGTCCTCATTGATAAAGGCGCGCCCGCTGTACCTTTCGTTTTGGAAGATATTGTTAAAAACCGATATCGCAATGTCCATGGTGACTTCGTTCAAATCTTGATGGGAATCGGAGGCGAAGGTATTAACGAAATCCTGAAGGCAGTTAGCGATAGCAAGACACCACCTGCTGTGAGGATTCAGCTCGTCCGTATCGTTGGCGATATAGGAGACACATCCGCTGCCGCTGAGTTAGAGGCACTCCATAATGCAACCACTGATGAAGGGTTGAAGATGGAAATTAACACCGCACTCTATCACCTCGGAAACGAAGGTGCCGAAGCAAAGATCGTTAAGGGCTTGACCGACGCGAACCCTGCTGTCCGACGCTCCGCCGCGAAATCTATGATGTACCTCAAGGAACATCCAACTGACATGTTGATTGATGCGCTTGACGATTCCGATGACACCGTACGTATGGACATTACTAAAGCATTGCGGAAATATCCTGACGCAGGGGCTGTTGACGGTCTCGTCGCGATCCTCACAGACGGCTCAAGTCTTGCCACGAAGCAATCCGCTATTGATACGTTGAACCATTACGCCGAAAATGGATTCGCGGACGGATTAGCTGGGCGTTTGATCGTTTTGTTAGCCAATCCTGAGGTCGTCAATCATGAAGACAGACTCCGTATTGTTCAACTTCTCAAGAAACCTGCTTTGATAAAACAGATTCAGGAGGCTGACCAGTACGATAACCTGCCCCATAAACTTGACGTTTACTTCAGGGAGACCGAAACCAACGATATGGTGAAAGACGCACTCAATGAACTGCTCCTTGTCCTTGAGTAGATACTT
>JAAXHD010000067.1 GCA_012271015.1 Candidatus Poribacteria bacterium
CCCAACTCACGACATGCCTGATCGACAGAGGCCTCAAGCGTTTCTAACGAGACGGTGGCATCATTGGCGACTTGTGAAAAAACCTCTTGAACTTCTTGGGTAGCGACTGATAAAATATCCATTGGGTATCCTCTCCTATAAAAGGTTGTGTTTTTTTCTTAGGAAAGGATACCCGTTTTCATCTTCGCTTTCAACACATATATCACTCAATACATGATGACAAAATATTTACACACCCCACTAAAAATCAATCATCTTCAATAAAAAATGGTCAAAAATGGTCTTTGTATGCCTAAAATTTTGTAAGTAGCAACTTGGGTTAATATAATTTAACTTTTTTTTCACGTGAGTGTAAAAAAAAAATATCCATAGAGATATAGGTGTCTAATATGAAACTCACGTTTTTTTTTCGTTACTCATTGTTGTTTTCCTTTGAGACGAATCCGTAGGCCTCAAGTTCGTGTATGAAGGCTCTCCCCAACGCTATCTGCGGGACAATCACCCCACGCCTCGGATCATATCGACTGGCTCTCTTCTCATCATCGGTAGTCGCACTGATGTAGATACGGATCGCTTCCGTCACAACACCACTGAACCGCATTTCAAGGACTGGACTATCGTTGTTCTGAATCTGCAGAAGCGCACGCCAACGTCCATCACCTTCCAATTTCTCGTATATCATGGCGTTGATAATATTGGTCCCGCGTAGGGTGATCCGATGAACCCCCTTTTGCGTCGGTAGGTTCAGGTGAACCCACCGCCCGTCGGCGTATCCCCGGGTTTTCGCATCGCCATCTATCATTTCTGGTGAAGTGCAGGTGACCCCTTCTGTGACAGCGTAGTTGTAAAGCTCCTGCGGTTCAAAAATCATCCGCAGCACCTTGGACTGGCATCCTGAAAGGAGTACGATTGCACAGAATACTATGAAAATAGAAAGATAATGTTTCATCTTTTTTTTTCTCTACGGCTCCGCTTTTCAGAATAGTATATCATGTTTCCTCTTTTCTTTAAAATGGAATTTTATCGGGCACGGGCAATTTCGTTTTAGTTTTTTATGAAACGCCACGGATAATCAGTCCCTCGCTTGAATAGCGGCGTTCGCATGTCCAAAATCTCACAGGTCGCAACCTCGGTTGACAAAACTGACGCAGCCTTCTGAAAAAAAGAGGCGCGCCAGAAATATGGAATCCCATCGACGCAATTTTTGCGTGTTCACCTACAATTTTTGCATCAATCGACGCAATTTTTGCGTGTTCACCTACAATTTTTGCATCAACGGGGATAAGCAGACTCCTATAGATATAGTCCATTTTCCCGGGGAGAGTACTTATTTTCAGATGGAGGAAACGACCTGATCCCTTTGACACGCTTAGGGGCCCGTGCATTTCGGACGATCACGCATCAGCTGAACACCTGAAACATTCACAGTTTACGGACAAAATACACGCTGCTTTCGGGAATTGGCACGAAACTTGCTCATACAATAGCAGGTCGAGTAAAGTCTCAGACGAGAGACTTTAAAATATTATTACACTTTTCATGTCTTTAGGAGGAGAAGAAGATGTTTAGACGACTTTTCACAACCCAACGCAAGGTGCAAAACAGCAGGCCCTGGACATCGGGGCTACCAATCCTCAGTCTGCTGGCATTCCTGATTTTCCTCGCTACTGATACTGCTCCCGCAGTAACAGTTTCTGGACACGGCACCGATTTACCCCAGGTCTGGGGAGAGGTGGTCGCACGAGATTTGGAGTATATCAATCCTCAAGGTCCGTGGACCTCCGTCAGTGTCCATGAATATGAGATCATTAACTACTCCGATTTCGAGGTCAAATTTGATTACGAGTTCCGACACTGGGTGGTTGAAGTCAACGACAAGGGCGAGGATGGTAAGACGGTTGTGGATGTGCCCCCAAGGGGGCGCAGCAGTGTGAAACTCTCAGGCCTGGGGAGTGACTTCAACGGGGGGGTCCTAACCGGAGACTGTGGTCATTTGGAAGTGGGTCGTAAATATAGGGTCAAAGCCTACACCCGTATTCATGCGTGGAAAGCGGGACAGACGTGGATCGCGGATAACTGGAAAGTGAACGCCGAATACGAGTTTAGGGCTAAAGAATAAAGTTATGGGTCTTTTAATCTCATTGAACAGGTTGGTAAGTCTCTATCTTAGCAACCTGTTCCACCTCTGAAAGGAGGGGACATCATGCGTCTCTACATTTTTGGCATTTTCAGCCTCATCATATTTTGCCTTTCGACATCTATAAAGGCAGACATCGTCTTCACATCCAACCGAGACGGGAGCCGTAACATCTATGTCATGAACGATGACGGGAGCCGTGTCCGTCAGTTGACAGACTCCCCCCTCTACGATAGCCTACCGAGTTGGTCCCCAGACGGGAGCCAGATCGCTTTTATGCGAGACCTCCATTCAGCAGGAGCAGGGAAGGGGCAACAGTTTGATATCTTCATCATGGACGCAGACGGCAGCAACCTGCGAAACGTCACACAACACCCCACAGATGATGGGAATGTGGCTTGGTCGCCAGATGGAGGCTTTCTTGTGTTTTCAAGCAGCAGAAATGGGTATACAGATATCTATACTTTGGAACTTGCCACCGGTGTTCTCACACAACTGACAGACAATTCGAAGGAGGACGGCCTCTCCGATGCCCCGAATTGGTCGCCAGATGGACGGCAGATCGCTTACGAACACGTCGTGCCGGGTCAGGGACGGCATGTCTACATCATGGATGCAGACGGCAGCAACGCCAGACCGCTGCTGAAGGGACATCAACCGCACTTCAATGGAGTGAACCTCGTGTCTCGTGGCTTTCCCCGCTGGTCCCCGGATGGTCAGCAGCTCCTCTATTTCGTAGACGAACTCCGTTGGGGCGGTCGGGACGGGGCGGTGATGTTCCGTGCTGCGAACCGATTGATTATCGTTGATAAGAACGGTCGTCAACCTAAGGTGTTGAAGATTCCTCAAAAATGGCATATCAGTAAAGGACGTTGGGCGGAGGATGGGAAACAGGTGCTTTTCGCTGGGGCAGACCATGGTATTATGGATCTGGCCCCTCGTCCGAACTACGATGTCTACCGGTATCACCTCGCCAGTGGTAAGATCACCAATCTGACCAATAGTCCCAATAGTAAGGATTCCTCTGCGGATTGGACGCGAGGGAGTTTCTCTGTCTCTCCGAAAGGGAAACTGGCGACCCAGTGGGCACGGATAAAAGTCGGAAAGTAGCCGCGGGCTCTCAGCAGGTTCCACCTCCCAACAACAAAATCAGGACTCTTCAGTTCTCGAGGTTCTGTCGGTTTCGTGGGATAAATCGCGGCGGGGAGCTCGCGCCTACAACGGAGTATCGGGATTCGGGGATCCCTCGGACAGAAGAACGAAAGGACCCTGGGAATTTCAGGAAAAACATTGCTTTAAAACGATACACCCCATATATAGTAATATAGTAAAACCTATAATTAAGTTTACATCTCTTCTGTAGGAGCGATCTCCGAATCGCGACCTGACCCACTGGCAGTGTTTTTGCTGGGGGGTTTCTGCAGATTTAAGAAAGACACGTCAGCTCCGTAATTCACTTCGTTTCTCCACAAGGAACGATTAAAGAGTTATCCTCGTAAACGGTTTTGATTAACTCCTCAATATCAGGTTCCTGAACGGATATGTCTACAATCTTGAATTTCTGCAGGATTGCCCCGATGAGATCCGCCGTGCTAATTTCCTCTGGTGAGAATCGATACTGCGCGCGAGCTCCCTCTCGATAGATAACGTGTGCGTTGGAGATACTGATGTCTGAGTAGACTTCAGCGTAATCAACACTCAAAAGCCGCTCCGTTGACAGCAAACGCCGAAGTGTGGCGAGCTCCCCATCAAAACAGAGACGCGCGTTGTCAATGAGAATAACACGTTTGCAGAGTTTCTCGACATCGTCTAAATCGTGTGTCGTTAACACAACCGTGACCTGCCGTTCAGCGTTAATTTTCTGAATAAACTGGCGAATACGCGCCTTGGCAACGACATCCAAACCGATCGTCGGTTCATCAAGAAACAAAACATCTGGATTGTGGAGCAGGGCGGCGGCGATGTCTGCACGCATCCGTTGACCGAGGCTCAACTGACGAACAGGTGTCTGGAAAAAATCGCCAAGATTGAGCAATTCGTCAAATATCTCGAGGTTATAGCGATATCGCGTCTCTGGAATCCGATAGATACGTTGTAGGAGTTCAAACGACTCCTGAACGGGTAAATCGAACCACAGATGCGATCTTTGTCCAAACACGACCCCAATGTGTTTAGCGTTCTCCTTCCGCTGCCGATGTGGGATATATCCATTCACAGTCACACTGCCCGATGTCGGCACCAAAATGCCAGTCAGCATTTTGATAGTCGTTGACTTTCCGGCACCATTTGGTCCTAAATATCCCACAATTTCACCGCGTTTGACAGTGAATGAAACTTCATCTACCGCTTGGACAACGTGATGTTTGCGAGAAAAGAGGTTCACAAAACTCCCGAAAAATCCTTTGCGATGATGATAGACTTTGAAAATTTTGCTAAGGTTTTCAACTTCAATCATGTTTTTAACAATTATGTCTGAGCGGAGTTTCCGTTGTCAACCGCGACCTAAAATTGGGAAAACACCTATTTTAGATTAGGAACAGTTTCCTAACGATAATTAAAAAATCAGTGCCCCGTGCTCTGGTAGTGCAAGACCCCCCATCTCCAAAATAGCATTGTGACACCAAGAAACAGGAAACCGGCAAAAGGCGCTAACTGCACACCAATCGGTGAAGTACCTGATAATTCAATTTTTCCGAGCAGAAAAAGGGACGGAAAATAGTTGACACACGCTAACGGGACAATAAAGGTGAAAAAATGCCGAAACCACCATCGATAAATGGAAAATGGGTAACTTCCCATGAAAACGCCGCCATTCGTAAAAATATTAATAATCTCAATTGATTGAACAGTCCAGAAACAGGATGTCGCACCGATTACGAAGAGACCAATAAAAAAACAGGTTCCGCTCACCAGCGAAATCAACAGATACCCTACCTTGGTAATGGACCAAGTCACAGTCAACTGTGAATTAGCAATGAGAAATACAACGAGGGCTTGTGCTATCCGCCCTAACCGACGGAGTAGAAATTCGTGCGAAAACACTTGAAAGAAAGTACCAAGAGGGCGGATGAGTACCGTATCAAAGTCGCCACGCACAATATTTCTCTGAAAAACATCAAAGCCCCTCCCAAACATTTCAGCAAGAGCAAAGCAGACGCCAATCATGCCGTAAAGGAAGCCTACTTCCCATAGACTCCATCCGGCTAACTCTTTGAAACGGTTAAAGAGAAGGGCGATCATGAAAAAGTCGATGACAGAGATGCTCGCTTGAGCAAATACATCAAAGACAAACGAGAGTCGGTACTCCATCTGTGACCGAATGCGGAGTTTGACAAAATGGAAGTAGAGTGAAAGATGATACATTTTTTGGGCAATCCGCTGTAGGGGCTGGGGGATTTAGTCTTCAAATAGACTAAATCCATTCCTTGTATTACATTCCCAGCCTCTACCCACCTTGTATAACCAGTCTCGAAAAGCCACGGGTTAAAAGAAAACGTCCCAGTCCAATAAAAAAGAGATTCCACACCATCTGTTTGCCTATAGCAATCCAGACCTCAACCCCTGTAATCTTGCCCAAATAGATACTAAACGGGATATCAATCAAGCCTTCAAACGGCAGCCATCTGGCGACGTGTGCCAATCCTTCGGGCCATAGCGCAATCGGGACTAACATCCCAGAAAATAAGGTGATTATGGAATAAGACATTCCAGAAATTCCTGTTGTATCCAACGTCCAGAATCCAGAACTAAAAATTGTTATTGTGATCGCATTACTCATGAAAATAGCGAACGTCATTGAAACTGCAAACGCCATCAAAACGGTGGGTTGATGTGGAATCGTAACCTTGAAGAAGAGAATACTGATAAGGAAGGTTGGCAACCCCCGCATGAGTAAGTAATAGAAGGCTCTACCGCACTCATCAGCAAACCAATATGTCTGGAAGTCAACAGGTTTGGTTAATTGGAGCGCAACGCTGCCGTCCTTAATCGCGCTCGTAACTTCAGAGCGCGTTCCCCAAAACGGCATGAGCATGAAAGAAACCTGACACAGAACGAAATAGGTGATAATTTCATCCAGATTAAGGGGTTGCGGAGTAGTACGCGCTGCATAGAAAGCAGTATAAACAAAGATATGCACCAGCAGAAAGAAGAAATTGGTCGTCAAACCTGCCAGGTTTGCAACCCGATATTGCATCCGCCTCTGAAACGATTTCTTTGCAAACGCCAGATAGACCTGGAATGCCAAATAGAGGGATTTCATCTTCTTAAGCTATTGAATATGGGCGTTGTTCCATTTCGTTCCACAACGGGGTCTGGTGAATTTAGAAACTTTTGAGCACTCGGAGAAGGTTGGACTTTACCGAAAACCACTGCGGAATGTAATGGAACAGTGATCAGATTTACACAGTTAGAAACTTAAATCTGCGATAGGCATAGATCGTCCCTTTTCTGCGGATTCGTAGATACCGTCAAGCATCTGCATCAACATGATTCCCTGTTCTGCTGAGGAGATAGGTTCTTCGCCATCAACAATGCATCCGACGAAGTGTTTTACCTCTTCCTCAAAACTATTAATCGAAGGTGCGCTAAGCGGTTTATCCAATTCCTTGCCAGCTTCCTCCGTGTAAAGGGTGAAGGGGCTGAGAGTCGCTCCTGCTTTTGTTCCCGCCACTTTAATGTAATTATCGCCCGGTAGATTCAGTGCCCACGTTGTCTCAAGGATAATAGTTGCACCGTTTTCAAAGCGGATCTGAGCAAAGGTTGCATCATCTACATCGTATTTAACGTCATCAGGCAGGAGATGCTTGAAGTGAGTATATGACGTTCCCATAACTTCAACGGGTCTTGGAGAATTCATGAGCCACCAGACACAATCCAAGGCGTGGACCCCAATATCAATGAGGGCACCGCCGCCTGCGCGTTCTTTATCGACAAACCAGCCCTCTTTACCGATAGGAATGCCGCGCCGTCGAACATAACCCGCTTTGCCAAAGTAAATTTCGCCAAGTTCGCCTTCCCGTATCAACTGCTTGAGTCGTTGGGTACTTCCATCAAACCGTTGTACGAGGGCGTACATTAAGGTCTTTTCATTTTCGGTGGCGGTATCCGCCATAGCCTTTGCTTCTTGAGCACTTCGAGCAGGAGGCTTCTCACAAAGTACATGCTTGCCAGCGTTCAATGCGTCAATAGAGATAGGGGCGTGCAGGAAGTTCGGCAGACAGACGCTAACGGCATCAATATCCTTATTTTTTAACATTTCCAAGTGGCTGGTATACGTATTCGGTATTTTATGTTCTGATGCTACCTGCTTGACATGTTTCTTATCTAAATCGCAGACAGCAATCACTTCCGAACGCGGATCGGCGGTATAACCTTTGAGATGTTGCATTCCGGGCCAACCGAGTCCGACGATAGCGGCGCGGACTTTCGTTGTTCGATTTGACATAGCATGTGCTCCTTTTCCTTTGGGCGTGACCTGCAAGTCAAAATTTGCTATTCTAATTTCCCGTAAACTTTGATTTCGCGAGGGAGGCGTGAAATTATGTGATTTTAGTCATGACGCAGTGCCTCTGTTGGGGTGAGACCTGCGGCTTTGTTCGCCGGATAGAGTCCAAAAAATATACCGATTAATGCCGAGACGCTAAACGCGACTAAAGCGGCTTGGACAGAAACAACGGCGGGCCAACTCGCCTGCATCAGTTTTGAAATAACCAAACCTGAAACAGAGGCGAGACTGCTCCCGATAAAAATACCGATAAGCCCACCACAAATGCTCAAAACGATGGCTTCAATGAGGAATTGGATCAGGATGTCGCGACGTTTCGCACCAAGGGCTTTGCGCAAGCCAATTTCACGGGTTCTCTCTGTTACGGAGACTAACATAATATTCATGATTCCGATGCCGCCAACGAACAGGGCAACACTCGCAACGCCCCCCAAGAGTATCTGTACAATCCGACTGACGTTACCTACCTGCTTTATAATCTCTTTAGCAGTGAAAAATTCAAAATATTTTTCATCACCGTGTTGCTGCCGCATAGCGACTTTGATTTCAGCAACGGCTTGTTCAACCTTTTCGTAACTCTCGGCTTGCGCCCATAAGTACATCCAGCCTTTCTGCTGCCCGATAAACCGAATTTCCATTGTCGTGATGGGGATAATTACCCGGTTATCCCATCCCTCACTCGCCATACTATTGCCCTTCTCCTCCATAACTCCGATGACGGTGAATCGTTCCTCGCCGACTCTCAATTCAAGCCCAACCGGGTCTTCCCTCTCAAACAGGTCCTTGCGGACTTCAGAACCGATGATACAGACGGGTTCTCTCCGCTCCATGTCGCTCTGCGTAATAAATCTACCGGCTTGAACGTACCAGTTATTCACCTCTTCATAGAAAGGTGTAGCCCCCACGATCTGAAGCGATTGATTCACGTGCTTGTGCGATACAGTGAGCGTCCACTCTGACAGTGCTGTAGCTGCTTTAAGAGAGGGACAATTCTCAAGGAGAAAGCCCAGATCCTCGTATTCAATGTATTCTGGATGCTTATTCTCGATATACGCACCATCCTCCCTACGAAATGCATCTTTCCTAAAGCAAACAATCAGTCCAGCACCGCCGATCCGTTCTAATTCAGCGAGCATAAGATGTTCGGCACCACCACCAACAGAAACTACAGCCACTACTGCTGCGATACCGATGATAATTCCGAGGGTTGTCAACACAGAGCGTAATTTGTTACGCTGCAATGCCGACAAACCGACAGTAACCCCTTGTGTAATCTGCATAATAGTTGTCAGTACGGTTTTTCTTTTGAAAAACCTTTCGGTTGTTAGTTGATGGTTAAAACTATTCTTCAGGTTTCATGGATTCGCCATGTAATAAAAACGCACGGATGTCGTAACGCCCTGGGCGTTCAATAGGCAAATCCCCGCTTTCGATCATTAAATCCAGTGGATTGGCATGCGTCCGCAGTGGCAATTGAACGACTTCGTGCATACGTGCGGATTCATAGATCGCCATTATAATCTCAACAGCAGCGCGTCCATGTTTCGCCTCACCTCGGTGTTCAGGACCGCCCTCAATCCATTCAACCAACTCGGTTGCTTGTGCGACGTGTTGATCTCTTCCATCAGAGGGTCGTTCTTCCCAGTCTGTAGCCTTATTGTTCAGGAGACGGACGCGTCCTTCCGTTACATCTGCGATACCATCCGTTCCGTAGACAATGCCCCCTTGATAGTTCGGTCTACCGATTTCCTGCAAGAGCATACCGATACAACCGTTTGAAAAGCCGATGACTCCAGCACTCCGGTCCTCAATTTGAATATCACGTTCGTAACGTTCCGTTTTCCGTTCAACGTTGCCGATAACCCATTGTGGATCGGGGTCGCCGATGACATAACGCATCATATCAAAGAGGTGTGAGCAGTCATTCAGTAACCCTTGACCACCCTGACAAACGATCTGTTGAGGTTCACCGATTGCCCCTTCAGCAATGAGGTTTCGGGCATCCGTCCATGCGGAATTGAAGCGGCGTTGATGCCCAATAACGACCTTGACACGACTTCGGTTCGCAGCGATTAACATGTCATCGCATTCGCCGAGGCTTACACCCATCGGTTTCTCACAGAGCACTGCCTTCGGACTCCGTGCACATGCTGCAATTGTCATTGGTGCATGGAGTTTATGCCACGTCGCGACACTGACGATATCAAGGTCTTCGTTATCCAGCATCTCGCGCGCATCCAAATAACAGTTTTCAGCGGATACGCCGTAGGTTTCTGCAAATTTATCAAGAGCTACTTGAACTGGATCGGCAAGAGCGACAATTTCCGTTTGCTCAACACCCTGATAGCCGCGTGCATGAGCATTAGCAATACCACCACATCCAATAATTCCAACGCGATATTTAGATGCCATTTTTTAATTATTCCTTGCGGTTAAGTAACGTGGGTTAGAAAATCAACATGCCTTTCTATAGAGTCGCCTTCCACTTCGTTTCAGGCTCGATTTTCGCGATCTTCCATGAAATATGCTTTACTGACCAGCATTCATATCTTCACCGAAATGTGAGGCTACCAGCACTAAGTCTTGAATATTCACAATCCCATCACCGTTTACATCCCCTTTAAGGGATTCTCCAGACTGACCGAATTCGCTCGCGACCAAGACTAAGTCTTGAATATTCACAATCCCATCACTATTGACATCCCAAGGTGTTGGGCGTGAGGGTGGCGTTTCTGGTGTTGGAGGTGGTGGCGGCGTTTCTATAGTCGTTGTGGTTGTGATTTTGGCTGTCATTGTGTCATCTATTTCGGAAGTTGCTGTCACACTGATCTCGTAATTACCGGGTTTTGTGAACAAATCTCCTGCAACCGTCAACGTTCCTTCCACATCTGCACCGGCTTCGAGTTCAAGCGATCTGTCGCTGAGGGCACCAAGCACGCTACCTTCAATGCCAACCTCTGCCGAGGCTTCAAGCGTTATCGTGTCCATCATATTACCGGTATTCGTGACTTTGAGGGTATAGTTTACACCTGAAACGGTATCCATAGTAGAGAGGGCAGTGTCTCCGACGACTTCCAAGGATACACCCGCAACTATGGGAATTGGAGGTGTCGATTCTGCCTGTTCTGTATAGATATAATCACCTGCGATTCCGAAATCGCCATTGGCGGCGTTTCCAGCGGCATAGAAGGTGATGGCTCCTACATCGGCATCAGGAGCCGTCCACTGAAATTCCCAACTATGTGCATCGTTTGTGCCTTGAGCACTCCCGACTGCTGTCTGCTTAATGTACTGTTTACTGTTTGCTTCAGATACCTGTGTATTTGCGGCACTATCAACTTCAAAGGAACCAGCGCGTGCCCCGTCAGCATCCAATGCCGTCATTTCAAATCCCCAACGGTTCTGTCCGGCACGCGATAAATCAACGATAATCGTATACACCTCATTCGGTTCGTAGGTCTCAGGAATTGTCAGCATCAATGAACCCCCTGAGGTATTGAGTTCGTTTCCGAAATGGCATTGTTTACAGTTATTTTCAGTCGGTGCTCCCGTAAGTCCATCCAGTGGACCGAAAGAGTTCGCCAAAACACTTCCGTTGCTTGCGACGAAAAGCAGGACAAGCCCCACCGAAACAGATAAGATGTTTTTTAGAGATTTCAAAAAACTTCTCCCTTGTATACACATTAAAAAACGCCCCAACGCCGATTGCTAATCGGCGTTGATTCGCGGTTAACTCAACCGGCACTTCCGAATAGCACACGGGGGGGGGCGTTTTACTTTTCAATCTTTTAACGATGTGCAATTGTTAAAAAATTGCTGCTATACTTATTTGAGGATAACCATCCGTCGGGTGGCAGTGAAATCTGATGTCTGTAACGTATAGAAGTAGATACCACTCGCGACACGTTCGCCTACAGCATTCTTACCATCCCAGTACGCAGCACTCGATGGCGTCATGTACGAACCTGTCGGCTGCCAGCCCAAATCCAACGAACGAACCAAGTGACCCGATACATTATAGATATCTATCTGCACTTGCGTCGATTCGCTCAACTGATACGGAATCCACGTTTCTGGATTGAACGGATTCGGGTAGTTCTGCGCAAGTAACGTGTCTTGCGGCTGCACATCGCCAACGTTCAGTTGCAGACTCAAAAACGCATTGCGAATGTCACTAGTCGTCACCGTCCGTTGGAACGGACCTGAGACGATTCTACCACGATCATCGTAAAGGGAGACTTTGAGTTTATCACCCGCTTCAACGACGCTCTTACGGTTCAGGTCTGCCCAGACGGCAGAGGAACGTCTCGCTGTGCTTGTGATGTTCTCGGAGGCAATAATACCGGTGCGGAGGTTCTCTGCGATGAGGGTATACGCGGTTCCGGTTTCCATGCCGTGGATGTCAGAGGTAACGATGAACGCCCATGCACTCTTATATGTTGAGAGTGAAGGGGCAGCGGGTGCAGCATCACCAGCATCAGCAGCGGCGGCATCACCAGCGGCGTCTTCTCCACCGGCATCGGCAGCATCACCAGCGGCGGCATCACCAGCATCAGCAGCGGCATCTTCTCCACCAGCGTCGCCAGCAGCATCCTCAGCGGGAGCATCCTCAGCAACTGCGTCATCAGCAGGAGCATCTTCAACAACAGGTTCATCTGGCATCGGTTCAGGTTCAGGTTGGTTGTCCCATGCATCACCTGTGAACTTTACCATGCCTCCAGCAGGCGTATTCACGATATAGCCCTTACCACCGTCAATACCAAAGCCATCACCTTCGTCGGCTACCGTGTAACCCGTGAAACTCTGGGTTGCGGCCTCGAGTTGGATGACAACCGTCGCTCCAAGCATTTCTGCCAAGGATTTGGCTGTGTAGGGCTCTGCTGGCATCAGCGGAATAGAAATCATGTTCAAACCCGCTTCAAGCATCACAGTAAAACCAGGACCTTCGGGGACCACGGGTTCTTCTACGACTGGTTCCGCAGGAGCGGCATCATCGGCAGCGGCCTCGTCTGTTTCTGTGTCATCTGCGGCAGCATCATCAACTTCCGTATCATCGGTTTCGGCATCGTCCGCTTCTGCGTCGTCAGCGGCGGCATCATCGGCGGGTGCTGGATCAGCACCCTCGACAGTAACCATACCGTCCATAGTCGTGACTTCTAATGCAGCAGCAGCGGCATCAGCAAGCGTAACACCCGTCAAACTGATAGTAGACGGTTTTGCCTCAACAACTGTAAACGTTACTGTAGCGAGTGTTCCATCGGCATCCGGAGCCGCTCCTGCCAAAGAGGTTCCAGCGATTGTAACGCTACTGTCAGTTGTAGTAGGCGGCACTCCAAAGGCACCAGCAGGCAAATAGTCTGCATTCCCGCCAGAAACATACTCAAGCGCAGTTGGATCAAAATTTACGGTTATCTGATATCCAGCAACATCTGCACCACCCGTTATGTTAATACTCACCATGAGTTCTTCCCCGGCTGCTGGGGATCCTACTTCAGCGGGTTCCACAGAAACGACGGCTGCACCGTGACTCATAGCTGTAAACCCTAAACACAATACAACAGCTAATAAGGAAAAAAGGACTTTCCTATTAAAAAGCTGGTCTTTCATAAGACACTCCTTCATAATTCATTGATATTCTGATATTCCTTACCTTCGGTAAAGATTATAGTCCCCGTTTGACATAAAGATTTCAACCGCAATAAATATGGGAAATTCTTCTGCGCAGCGCATTGGAATCAGAGCACAAGGCAAGTCTCTCAAACGGGACTTTTAAGGTTAAAAGATAAGTTTATCCTAATTTTAAAACGTTGTCAAATCAAATTCGGTTCAAATTTAGATAATGTTCCGTAAATTAGGCGACCGTACCCTTTGTTATCTTAAGTATAGCATAAACACGAAAACAAAGCAAATTAAAAATAGCCTATTGGGTTATGCGGGGAGCAAGTGCATTCCAGACATCACCCAGTTCAGCGATAGCCTTGTAAACGGGATAGATGGCTTCCCACATTGCTTTACGCGCTGCGGTGGCAGTGTCGGCATCGCCCTCATCAAGTGCTGTCTTCAGCTGAGTGCCCATCTCCTGCTGAACTGCTGCACAGGTGTGGGCAAGTTCTTCCAACAATTGTGCGGCATGTATCTGGCGCGCAATGAGTTCCGCTACTGACTTCTGCATATCCGGCTCAACATCGTAAGCGCGAGATGGGGTGAAGTTGTGAGGGAGCCGTTCACCCTCTTCTGTACGTGGTGTGTGTGTCGGGTGAATATGTGGCGTAACAGACAGATACATTGTGACTGGTTCATCACCGAGAACTCTCACCGTGTGTGGCTGGTCTGCCAGAGCGACACACATCTGTCCTGGTCCTAATTCCTCAGTTTCACCATCAACCTCAAATTCAACGCGTCCTTCCAGAATTAGGAA
This sequence comes from Candidatus Poribacteria bacterium, assembly GCA_012271015.1. Lineage (GTDB taxonomy): Bacteria > Poribacteria > WGA-4E > WGA-4E > WGA-3G > WGA-3G. The sequence goes on from JAAXHD010000067.1 coordinate 14,062, forward strand.
GATTTCATGTCCCAAGTCATGACTATGAAGTTGGGCACTTTGTCCAGGCTCCATCCTTAAAAACCGAGAGCGAATCTGCGGTGTCACCAACACATTCCGTATATCTGTGCGGTAATCGTAAACAGGGAATCCCATTGTATCCCTCCATAAACTTTTTGTATAAATATACAATGCTCTACGAAAATTGGCAAGGCAAATTAGGGGAGCGATGTACTTTTCTCTTGACGCGCTTTCTAAGTATGATAGAATATCAGCAAAAGATATAATATCTCATCTCTTGAACTGGAAGGACATAAACTATGGATTTGACACGCCAACCACCACGTCGCCCTTCAAACCTCGGAATCGCTGGGATTGTCGGTGTGGCACGGATGACAGACAAGGCACGCGCACATAACGCGGAAACTCTCGGTGATTATATCTACGGTGAGAGTTCTGGTTTGGATCAGCGCGTTTTAACGTTCTTAGGGATTTCCGACGATGCTTATGCCGAAGCGGCTGACGAATACGATGATGATGCACTCGGACACTGGGTCCTTGAAACAAGTGGAAAGACAGCAGCAGAGATTGCCGAGTTTAACGATGCCGCCCTTAGCCAATTGCCTGACACGGAGGGACACAAACAACGTTTGAAGGAGCGACTCGCTCGCTTTGCTCCAGGCAGAACCGATATTACAACCGTATTACAGTCGATGGAGCTCGACGATTGGGGGAGCTTCTGGCAGGTCGACTTGACTGCTGGTCCACCCCGCAGCGCACGTGCCAAAGATGTCGGTGGCATCTGCGGTGTCGCGCGTATGACAGACAAAGCACGTGCTGAACGCGCAGAGAAAATCGGTGAGTACCTATACGGCGACAATTCCGGGCAAGATGTACGCATTTTAACATTTCTCGGCATTTCAGCTGCAGATTTTCAGGAAGCAGCGGTCAACAACCCGAATAATCTCGAACTCGGTGCATGGGTCTTGGAAAACTGCGGTAAATCGCAGGACGAGATTGACGAATTCAACGAAACGTTGGTAAACTATGGACCCAATGAGGCAACACGGGAACGGTTTGAAGCGCGATGCCAAGAAGTAGATCCGACCCGCACAGATATTACCACGTGGGTTATGCTTCAGGACGTAGACGATCAGTTGAGTTTCGGTATTGTCGACCTCAATCGCCGCGCGCCACGGAGCCCCTAAAACACCGATGTCTGATGATGAGAAACCTTTGCTCTGTAAACAGGACATTGAGGGATTGACAAAGTTGTCAGCACGTCCGGTTTGTGACAGGTGGGCAGCTTCCTTTGTTTTGGCGTAGTTTCTCTATGGAGCATAAACAATGAAAAATCTCGAAGCGATTGCGGATATTCGTTCTGGAAAAAGGATAGTTGCGAACGCGGCATGGTGGGGATTTGACCCAGAAGACGCAACCGTAGGATTGCAAGCCGCAATTGACTCTGGCGCGAAACGGGTAGTTGTCCCGAATATGTACTCTGATTGGGTAATTCAGCCGATTAAACTTGTCGGAAATCAAGAGTTGATTTTTGAGCGTGGGACAGTTATCACAGCGAAACGGGGCGAGTACCGCGGCAGAGGCGATTCGATGTTCACTGCACAAGATGTTGAGAATCTCAACATCCGTGGCTACGGCGCAACCTTTCGTATGTGGAAACAGGATTACATCAACGGGCTTGTACTTGAACAGTTTGGCTGGCACCGATGGTATGGACAATACCCAAAGGCAGAATGGCGAATGACGCTGTCAATTCGAGGTAGTAAAAATATCCATGTGTCTGGTTTGACGCTCAAAGATAGCGGCGGGGACGGCATTTACGTTGATGGCAGCACAGAACGACGTGCCTCTGAAAATGTGGTTTTACGCGACCTTATCTGCGATAACCATTATCGACAGGGGATCAGCGTTATTAGTGTTGAAAACCTTAAAGTCGAGAACTGCACGTTTTCAAATACCTGGGGAACGCCACCCGCATCAGGTGTGGATATTGAACCAGACAAAATCGAACAACAGATAAAGAACGTGGTATTTTCCGGCTGTAAGTTTGTCGATAATGTCGGGGACGGCATTGAGGTATTCTTAGCACACACCAGCGACGCATCCGATGATGTGACGTTGCGCTTCGAGAACTGCTACATCAGCAGTAAACACGGAACGGGTATTCGCGTGTCAAAAATCGGAGACAACGGTCCTGGTGGCAGTATTGAATTTGATAACTGCACAGTTGAGAACACCGTCGGTTACGGCATTAAAGTTCAAGAAAAGTCGTTGAAAGGGGCGCGAGTGACGTTCACGGATTGCAAGGTCATTCATGCTGCTTCTGATCGGCAGTTCGGTGGTGAATGGTCGCCGATTTCGTTGTCCCTGCCAAAACCGGAGTTAGTCCAAACGATGGGCGGTATTGATTTCATTAACTGCTTTGTCGAGGATAATCGCGAACGCCCTGCCATCGAATTCATCCAACCGGAAAGTGATTTCCCGCTTTACGACATCACAGGAACGATTACGGTGTTGCACCCAAACGGTGTCTGTGCTGAGTTAGGTAAAGACAGCGAGAAACTCCCGTTGATCGTCAGAGAATATCAATAGGGTGCAGAAACCACCGTCGAACCTACACATTAGGATTTAGAACTATGGACACCAAAGAACAAGCACTTCCCGCTGAACCTCTACCTCCAGATACTTTGAATACCATCTTGGAGGATTTTTATCAAAATGGTGTAACGATTGTTCAAAATGTGCTCTCACGCGAAGAGTGCGATCAGATAGTTGAGCGCGTCGACGAAATCTTCACCGAGCCGTACTTTATGCAGATGCGCAACGTCAAAGGCAATCGACAAGATGGTAAAGACCCTATAGTGGTGCATCGCCTTTTTGAGTGCGATCTCATGTTCCGCGACTTATTGGTACGCGAACCAATTATCAGCATCGCCGAAAATGTATTAGGCGAGCATTGTCACTGTATCGCTCAAGGGTGTATCCTCAACCGGAAAGATTTAGGGATCAACCGATTTCATATCGACGATGGTGTGGAATTTCCGATCACGCCAGAGATGGAAAGGCACGACCCAAGACTACGGATGCCTGTGCTCCGTATGTCCGTGCAAATTGCTCTGACCGACCAAGATGATGTCAAGTACGGTCCGTCCCAATTTGTCCCCGGTAGTCACTACTCTGGACGACAGCCCGATAACTCGGAACGTCCAATCTTTGACGGCAAACCACCTGTTTCACTCCTTATGAAAGCAGGCGACCTCTACCTGCTCAATGGACAAACTTGGCATCGAGGTGCCCCGAATCAGTCAGATCGGGTTCGTTATCTATTCCATCAAGTCTACGGGCAACGCTTTGTTGCACAGCGTTTCTGGCCCTACCTAAATTACCGTATGCCTGATTACGTCTTGGAAGGTGCAGATGAACGCCTGTTGCGTGTTCTCGGAAAACACCCTGAAATGGCTTATGGATGAAGTGAAGACAAATTTCAAATGCTCTTTAAATGTAGAAAGGAAAATAGAGACAGCTGACTTGATAAACAAACGGGTAAAAACAGACAACCATACCTGTATTTTTTATCATTGGCTCATATTTCTATGAATCGTCGCGAAAAAACAAAGCAAATTGCCCAGTATACTGAGACGGTATGCTGGGGCTACACAGCAGAGAACGGACCGGACGTTTGGGGAGAACTCAACCCAGAATATGAACTTTGTGGTGCAGGAACACACCAATCACCGATTGACATCGTGAATCCGACACCAACGAAACTTCCGGTTATTACTTTCAGCTACCAGCCAATATCTATAAATATCCGCAATACCGGTAATACAATCGAAGTTGTGCATCCAGAGGGGAGTTGGATCGAGGTTGATGGAACGAAATATCACCTTCTACAATTCCATTTCCACGCACCGAGCGAACATACAGTGTCAGGAAACCTGTACGACATGGAGATGCACCTCGTTCATAAAAGCGAAGACGGTCGGTTGGCTGTTATTGGAGTGCTAATTGAGAGTGGGCGCACCAACCCAGCGTTTGCCGCCTTTTGGCAGTATTTGCCGTCTGTTCCGGGCGAATCCGAAGAGATTAAAGATGTCACCTTAAATGTTCTCGATTTGTTACCAAGTGCGAAGCATACCTACCGCTATACTGGCTCGTTGACAACCCCGCCCTGCTCGGAAGGGGTCAAATGGTTTGTATTGACGACACCGATTGAGATGTCTTACTCGCAAATTGCAGCGTTCAAAGCGATCCTGTACGGCAACAACAGACCTGTGCAACCTTTGAACGATCGCGAATTGCTTATAGATACCTTGTCCAATTCATAAAAGTATGGTAAAATCCGAAAATACATTGACCTTTCAGGGACAACACTTCCACTGAAGACTTAAGGAGGGAACATCATGTTTATTGCCACTTACAACGCTATCTATGCCGTTGGAGATGATGGAAATAGTGAACCTACCCTCGCCTATGAAGGCACACTCGGCGGAATGGCACCTCATGGTGCAATGGTTTCACTGTCAAGCAGCGGAGCCGGGGTGTCTGCCTTGTCGGATGGAACGCTACTGGTTTTATCGGAGGATGGTGAGAAACGAATCCCAACAGGTATAGAGGATCCAATCGCTTCGTTGCTCGTTGTTCGTGAGGATCCGTTGACACTGCTCATCGGAACGGATGAAGGTGCTTATGTCTATCGCCTTGTTGGAGAAGAGGGACCGGCAGAACGGGTCGTCGCGTTTGACGAATTAGAGTGTCGGAAAGATTGGTATACGCCGTGGGGCGGTCCCCCAGCCGTGCGGACTTTTGCCAAAACTCAAGACGGCTTTTGTTACGCAGATGTCCATGTAGGAAGTATCATGCGATCCCCCGATGAAGGAATTTCGTGGGAACCCGTCACACCAGACCTCAATAAAGATGTCCATCAGGTCGCTACGTGTCCTGCGGACGATCATCAAGTTTATGCGAACACCGCCAACGGTGTTTATATCAGTATAGATCGTGGAAACTCATGGGAACATCGCCTTCAAGGTCTACCTCGTCGCTACGGCACCGCTATTGCTGTACATCCAACAGACCCAGACCTGTTGATCGCCACAGTCCAAAACGGACCGAGAGGCGGTGGCGCTTGGCTTTGTCGTTCGGAGAATGGTGGCGCGACGTGGACGCAACTCAACGATCAACTCACAGAACCCACTGATCGGATTAGCACGGGCTGTATCGCGTTTACGTCCGATGGAACAGCATGGGCAGTGATTGGAAAAACGCTTTACTGCGGTCAGGATCGAGCCACAAATTGGCGTGCTTTCTGGACAGCTCCCGAATACGATGGTAAGTACCAGCCACCGACCGACGAGTATTCTCTGTCCTATCTCCTTGAATATCCCATCCAGACCCTTGTTGCTTAGTGCCTCATTTTGGTTGGGATTGAGGAAATATTAACTATGAAGGTCCTGCGGATTGACTTTACTTTCTTTACGGTGAGCGATATGCAGAAATCGCTCACCTTTTATCGTGCCCTGCTTGGAATCCCACTGGCATGTTTGGTGAGTGAGGTTGTAAAAAGTGGTTCAAAGGATTGAGGAACAGGACGGGTACATGTTACTCCATTTTGGAGATCCCCCAGCAGACGTAGGGGAAATCGAGTTTGTCAATTGTGTTGCGCATCAACAAAACCGGATCCTCTTCTGCAAGTGGCGCGATGAAGACATTTGGGTCATACCCGGCGGACGTGTGGAACCCGGAGAAGCGACTGAAGAGACTGCACGCCGAGAACTACTGGAGGAAACGGGGGCAACGCTGAAAAATCTTGAAGTTCTGTGTTACATCCACTGCTTTATGTTTAATCTTGAATATTGGGGAATCGCTTACTTGGGAGAGATCAAAGCGTTAGGTAACCCACGCGACCTTAACGAAGTCAGTGAAGCGAAATTGTTCTCGTCCTTCCCAGAAAACGGGTCCAAACAGGGCCCGTTCACTAATGAAAACAAAGCGTTATATCTTGCCGCAACACGTAAACTACCAGAAACCGAAAATTAAGTTCCAATAACCCAAGTTGCAGTAGGTTAAAATATACTCAAATTTATACAAATCTATGCAAACTTGTTAATTTCTATTTCTTAGACTTTTACTAAAAAATTTTATTTTTTTCCGATTTCCTTGACATTCAAAAAAATTTTGGGTATACTTAACATAATTCGTGCAGTTATCTGCAATTTATCGCGAGTTTTCGGACCCTCGCGAGCAGCGCAGGCACGAATATGAAAATGAGTCTCATTATCATTTGTTGAAGATAGGCAATTTCCTTTAAGCGTCCGCTCCAGCGCAAGATCGAAATTCCTACAAAAAATTGCAAGCCATAACTTGAAACATAACAAGATTTTATGTTAGGCAATTCAATTTCAATAAACATATATCAACGAGGATATAGACTATGATGAAAAAAATCGGTATTCAACTGATGGCCCTATGTATGATAACTATGGGATCATACGCCCAAGAAACTGACCCTACAAAAAAAGAGGTAGTTACGCTTCCAACGCAAACCGTAACCGCCCAAAAAAGAGAAGAGGTGCTTCAAAAAGTTCCTATTGCTGTTGCTTCTATTGACAGCACAAAAACAGAAGCATTACAGATTAGCAATATTAACGAAGTCGGTAGAATCTCACCCAATTTCAAATCCTATGACGACGGCGGGGGCTATTCCCAATGATAGCCAGCAGAGGCATATTCACGATTGATGAAGTGCCAGTTGTTGGCGTTTACGTCGACGATGTTCCGTTGTTTAATACTTCCTCATTCCCACCGCTGCTAACAGACATTGAGCGCATCGAAGTGTTAAGGGGCCCGCAAGGCACTTTATATGGTCGCAATACGCTGGCGGGTGCTATCAATGTGATTACCAAACACCCAACGAATCAAACCAAAGGATTTGCATCGTTTGGATACGGAAATCTGAATCAGATTGAAGCGAGTGCAGGTGTCAGTACATCGCTTATTGAAGACAAACTGTTTGTTCGGATGAGTGGCAGTTCAACCCTAAGAGATGGATATATCGAAAATACGTTTCTCAAGACCAATAACCTCTTGGAACACGAACAATACGGTGGAAACCTCCGTCTGACGTATCTTCCGAGTAGCGAATTGTCTCTTTCCTTAAATACCTCTCTTACGCAAAGAGAAGTCGATGCTTACGCTTTTGTAGGTGGCTTCGGCGTAACGGGTCAGGACATGAATGCCTTGCTGAATGAGTCGCCATACCAAGTGGCATACAATACACAAGGTGTCTACGACACGCTGGTATCAAACAATGCTTTGAAAGTGAGTTATGAAACCGATCATCTATCCATTAAATCAATTACGTCCTTGCAATACACCGGCAACACAGGGAATGATGATGACTTCGATTTTTTACCCGCTGACATTAATACCAGGACCTACTATTCGAGGGAACTTACAACGTTAGCTGAAGAGGTCCGCGTGAGTTCAAAAGGTAGCCGTCTCCGCTGGTTAGCAGGCATTTTTGCATATAATCTCAGTACAGATTATGTGCATGACTGGGAGGCTGGCAAAGACAACGCCGCTTTTCAGCAAGATCCAGACGCGGCAGCACAATACCCTTTTACGACAAGCGATAAAACAAAACAACGATATACCGGCTTCTCCATTTTCGGTAATGCTGACTATCCGATCATCGAACGCCTTCGAGCGATCGCTGGCATCCGTTTTGAGGTTGAGAACAACCACGCAGACGTGAGTAGATCTTATACCAAAGACGGAAATACTGGTTATCAGTATCCGAATTTGGGCGCAATTCCTGCCGAATTTGAAGAAACAGCAATGTTTAATGCCACATCGCCCAAAGTTGGACTCTCTTATGAGATAACAGATGATGTTATGTTCTTTAGTAACGTTGCGCGTGGTTATCGTCCCGGTGGCATCAATCCGTTTACAACCGATGCAGATGCAGCTAAATTCGATCCAGAGTTCAGTTGGAACTACGAGACTGGCGTAAAATCAATGCTTCTGCAAAATCGAGTGAGAGCCAATCTGACTGGATTTTACATCGACTACAGAGACCAGCAACTTTACACTGTAATAGATCTGGAGACTTTCAATCTTGGTCGGGCAAACTTGGGACGTAGCATTAGTTACGGCACCGAATTAGAGACAGAGTGGGCATTGGTAGAAGGGCTTACTGCGATTATCAATGTCGGATATTTAGAAACCGAAATCACGGATTACAAGACTATGGGACCTGGAGGTGAATTGGATAACGCTGAAAATAAACAAGGCTATTCGCCACACTTCAATGGGAACTTTGGCATCAGCTATGAACAATCTGTCAGTAGCCTAATTACGTTGAGAGCCACGGCTGATTATCAGTATCAGACGGATATGTTCTTCGATGCCGAAAATACAATTGAACAGGAAGCTTATGGCTTGCTAAATGCGCGTTTTGTCGTCTCCACTGAGAGAGCCAACCTCATTCTCTGGGGACAGAACCTGACAGATGAGATTTATTTTAGCTACGGTTATGGGGTTGGCGGTGCTGGAGTTTTCGCAAATTACGGGCTGCCAAGAACACTGGGTTCAAAACTCACTGTGAAATTCTGATATGAAAATTGCAACGTATATTATCCGATTTTTTTTGGCACTGCTTTTCCTTCACGCAGGAATTGAGAAACTATTTCTGCCTTACGACTCTACGGAATTTCAGACCGAAGTTGCCGAAACGAATCCACTCTTTTTTGAGTTTTACGAGCTATTACATAAGGCAGGTTACTTGTACTTCGTCGGTTTCTTTCAATTGTTGTGTGGCGCACTGATGATCTTCAAACGGACGTATCTACTGGGAAGCATCATGTTTGTGCCACTGATTCTGTGTCTGTTAATGACGCATGTCTTTTTTTTTCAAAACTGGTTATACATAGTTTTCGATAGCGTGACGTTCTGTGTGATCCTGTTCTTAATTGCTCAGCATGCCAAAGCATTAAAAGCCACGATTTTGAAACCGCAAGACCGTTGGATATAGAATGTAGTTGAAACTTCGGTTCCGGCTACACCCAACACGTCATATAACCTATTAGGTAATAAGGCTATTTAGGGCTCGGATTTTTATCCATTTTGGCTGACACATCGCGAGCACAACTCGCTCCTACAAAGATGCGTCGGGATTCGGAGATCTCTCCTACAAGAGAATTGGATAAAACATAAAATAAGATACCAGATGGAAAATATGAGGTAAGAATATGAATCTTGAAATCAAAAATCTTTCAAAAACTTACGACAACGGGGTCGAAGCGATGAAGGATGTAAATCTCAGTATTGGTAAAGGAATGTTCGGTTTACTCGGACCCAACGGCGCAGGTAAATCAACACTGATGCGTACGATTGCAACTCTGCAAGATGCTGATGCGGGAACAGTCCACTTTGGTGATATTGATGTGGCAAAGGATCCCGATGCTTTACGGAGAACACTTGGGTATCTGCCCCAAGAGTTCGGTGTTTATCCGAGTGTTACCGCCGAAGAAGTGCTCAACCATATCGCCGATCTAAAAGGTATCGCGAAGAAAAAAGAACGCAAAGAGGTAGTAGAAGTACTCTTGCGAAAAATAAATCTTTACGATGTGCGCAAAAAGAAACTCGGGACTTATTCCGGGGGGATGAAGCAACGTTTCGGTATTGGACAAGCATTGCTCGGTGATCCACAACTCATCATTGCTGATGAACCGACTGCGGGATTAGATCCGATCGAACGCAATCGCTTCTATAACTTACTCTCAGAGATCGGTGAAAACATTGTGGTCATTCTTTCGACACACATTGTTGAGGACGTCAGCACGTTATGTAATGACATGGCTATTATCGGCGATGGCGAAGTCTTGTTGACAGGAAGTCCCGAAGCAATTGAAGACTCCTTGAATGGAAAACTATGGGAACTACAAATCGAAAAATCAGAGATCAAATCCTATGAATCAGAATTCAATGTCATCTCTTCGCGCTTTCACATGGGAAAATTGATTATTACCGTTGTTGCCGATGATTCGCCGAGTGAAAAGTTCACTGCCAAAGTTCCTGCTCTTGAAGATGCCTATTTCAACGTGCTATTCAACCAGCAGCAAGGAGTCGCGATATGATTTCCAAACTTATCTTGTTTGAATTCAAATATCGGTATACCCAATGGATGACTCTGATTTTTATCTTAATGCTGGCATTTCAGGGGGTATGGTATGCTTGGGGCACGTACGATTTCCACGTTAATGATGAGACCTTAATGAACGCTCCAGCGATAATTTACCAATGCCTCGCTGCAGGTGGTATGTTGTTGGTCATCATTATAGCAATTATCACAGGAACAGCAGTTTACAAAGATATAGAACACCAAACTGCTGAAAGTTTCTACACATTGCCTATAAATGAGAAAAAATATTTTTTAGGCAAGTTTATCGCGGCTTACTTGATTAATGTTTCCATCTGCTTGGCTTATCCATTAGGGTTAGCCGTCATGCAATACACAGGTATCGGACCTCCCGAAAAATTTGGTCCCACACCGTGGGGACAGTTACTGCACGGTTTTATCATTTTTACGATCCCTAATTTATTATTTTTCACAAGCATTGTAATTGCTGGCGTGGTATTTTTTCGGAATATGATCGCTGGGTATATGGGTGTATTCCTGGTGGTCCTCTTTTTCCTCGTCGCAGAAACAACCCGTGAAAATACCCCATACATCAATATCATCTATCTGTTGGACCCGTTTGCGTATACCGTAACAGTAGATACCGTCGAAGCACTATCTGTTGCAGAAAAAAATACAAACTACTTTCCGATCAGCCCATTTCTTGTCATAAACCGGATCCTATGGCTGAGTCTCACTGTTCTGCTTACGTTCTCCGCTTACAAACGATTCGGTTTCAAGTACTTTATCGCCACACCTACGAAAAAGGGAAAAATCATCTTTGATGAGGATACTTCTACACAACCCTTATTTGAAAAGTCGATTCCGATTCATCCGGATTTTTCGACGTTGGAAAATATCAGAAAGGTTTTCAGGCTAAGTATACTGGAGATGAAAAATGTGGTGCGACCTATCGGTTTCATCATTATCATGGGTATCTTAGCGATCATGTTCTTTCTGTATAACATCCTGTGGAATGCTGAGTATTACATCACTACAGACACATTGCCAATTACGTCAGCGATGACCTCGACACGGCTAACAACTCTCGTTTTTCTTGGCATTTTGCTCCTTATCTGGTCAGGAGAATTGTTGTATAAAGAACGAACAGTCAACATCTCGCAACTGACCGACGCGCTCCCTGTTCCTACATGGGTTACCTACGTCTCCAAGTTTCTGGCGATGGGGTTGGTTTCATTCCTACTCAGTACCGTTTTGCTTGTTTGCGGGCTGTTGGCACAGCTTGCCAACGGTTTCTATGATATTGAATGGAGTGTGTATATCGAGCACCTCTACGGTTATCAAGGCGGTTGGATAAGCTTCTTATTCCTTATTGCAATGGCGTTCTTCTTCGGTGCCGTGACAGGCAGACGCTTTGTGGGTCATATTTTGAGTGTTGCCGTTTTCCTTTTTACTGTTATCTCCGCAGAATTGGGACTTATCGAAGAAATACGGTTCATGTATCCCTTCATACCGGGTGTCGAAGACTATTCGGAGATGAATGGATTTGGGATCTTCGGTGTCGCTGCCCCATACTATACGTTCACGTGGATATTACTGGCTATCGCAGCCCTCGGCATAGGCATCTGGGTCTGGAACCGTGGGACAGAGACGAGCCTCATAAAACGGATTTCAGCGAAGAACCCACAACTACCGTTGATCGGAAAATTGTGTATACCCCTCCTCTTCATAGGCTTCGTTTTCCTACAAAGTTACATCGTCAAAAATGTCAATGCTACCGGAAACTTCAAAACCGACACACAAGAAAACGCTGAAGCTGCTGACTATGAAAAGCAATATAAGCACCTTGAAACACAAGTACACCCAACGATCAGTGGGCTGGATCTGTCGATTGATATATTCCCAGAAAACAGACGCGCTGAATACACTGCCGCCTTGGATTTGACGAATAACGGTAAAACACCCATTGATACACTCCATTTGAGTCTCAAGGACTTTGTCACTATAAATTCCATCTCAATTGAGAACAAAACACTATCTTTGGTTAATTGGGACGAAGTGCATAAACAATATACGTTTCGGTTTCCAAGATCTCTCCAAGCAAAGGAAACGACAACCTTAAGAGTTGAATGCGTGCTGGATTACATTGGCTTTTCTCAAAGTGATCCACAAGCAGACCTCACTTTTAACGGAACACTCATGGATAGAAATATTATCCCAATTATTGGCTATAACGATGCTAAAGAATTAACTCAAAATCGAGATCGTGGGGACCATGGACTTACCAAACTTACCTCACGTATGGCGAGCGTAGACGATGCCTCGGCACTCGGTGAGGACGCATTTTCACCCGATGCGGTGTGGCAGAAAGCCTCCATACAGGTTAGCACTTCAGGGAAACAAACGGCTTTTGCACCTGGTATTTTCAAAAGAAAATGGAAAGAGGATGGCAGAAATTATTTTTTGTACCAGATCGCAACACCTGCGCCGATGCACTGGTATATCGGTTCCGCTAACTACAAGCGTTATGAGGCAACACTGAGAACAAGAACGAAACTCATAATCCTGTACGATCAACGTCATTATTACAATCTCGAACATTTTGAAAACGCCGTGACAGAAGGGATTGCCTTTATTCAAACGAACTTAAGAAGCTACCCGTACCAACAACTAACGATTGCTGAAATTCCCTTCTATGAAGAAGATGATTTCTATACTTATCCGAATGTCATTGCTATCTCCGAAAAACACGGTTGGACAGCTGATGACAGAAACGAAGAGCATCTCGTCTATATCTATTACAGCATCGTCAGGGAACTCATCAAACAGTGGGTTTATCAAAATCTGTTCATTGCCAATGTTCAGGGCGCAGATATGTTCCGAGTTGCCCTGCCTGATGCAATGGCATTGCACTTTATCAAACAAAAATTCGGTGAAGCGTTAGTTGATCGACATGTGAACAAAAAGATCGACAGATATGGGAAAGGGCGAGGCAACGAACCCAACAAGGAACCGCCACTGCTTTACGCCGATGGTATTGATTACTTAGAAGCGAATAAAGGGACGCTTGAACTCTATGGTCTTCTCCAAGAATTAGGAGCACCTCTGTTCAATCAAACACTCGTAAAACTCGGAGAAAAGAATGCATTAAAATCGACTACTTTTAAGCATCTCTATGAGGCGTTAATCCATCAACTGCCTACGTAGTGTTTACATTTTCTTATCG
>JAAXHD010000433.1 GCA_012271015.1 Candidatus Poribacteria bacterium
TTTTCCGAACCCTTTATCTTCTCAAGGAACGGACTAAGCAGGTCAATCGGGATTGGGAAGACGACGGTTGAATTCTTCTCCGCACTCACTTCTACCAACGCCTGCAGAAATCGGAGCTGCACAGCCGTCGGGGTTTTGGTGAGGATTTCAGCGGCATTGGTTAAGACCTCAGCAGACTCAAATTCACCCTCGGCGTGTGTGACCTTCGCACGGCGTTCCCGTTCCGCTTCCGCCTGTTTCGCCATCGCACGTTGCATCTCAACAGGGAGATCCACGTGCTTGATCTCCATCGCAAGCACCTCAACGCCCCACGGTTCACAATGTTTCTTGATGATGTCCTCTAAGTCCTGATTTAGCTTCTCTCGCTCTGAGAGTAGGTCATCCAGTTCAGCACGTCCAAGCACACTCCGGAGCGTGGTCTGTGCGACTTGGGCGATGGCAAAACCGAAGTCTTCAACCTCAATCACCGCCCTGTCCGCTTCGGTCACCCTGAAGGTCAGCACAGCATTAACGCTCACAGAGACGTTGTCTTTCGTAATCACATCTTGTGGGGTGACATCATTGACGATCACCCGTAGACTGATGCGTTGCATCCGTTCAATCCAGAACGGTATCATAAACACAAGTCCAGGACCGCGGGTCGACACCAATCGTCCGAGACGAAAAATAACGGCTCGCTCGTACTCTTTGAGAATTCGGATGCTTGTTGCGATCATAATAACAACAGCAATTGTAATAGCAAAATAGATAGGATCCACTTGTGGCATCTTTTAATTTTTCCTTTTTTTAATTTTCCTTGCGGAGAAACAACGGGCATTTAGACTTTTAGACCTGAGGCTATCAAGAACCACAACCGGTGATGTCGCGAATCTTCTGAAAAAAGGCGCGTTTGCGCGGCGTGTTGATTTGCCACTGCACTGGCACGGACTGGTAACCGTTGCAATAGTCATTCTCGCCTGGGTCGAAGTAACCCCATGAGGCATATTGGCTGACAGCCGCGACACAGTTATTCAAAGGTTTATCGAAATCAAAATGGTCATCTTCATTGAAAAGGATTGGCATCGGACGGTATCCGGGCACCTCGCGGGTCTGCTGCACCATTTCAATAATTCGGTTCGGATCCTTCACACCGTTTCCGTGTACGAGCAGGAAATCGGAGGAACGGACAACATTTTCAAGTGGCACTCTGCCGCCGCCGTAACTCGTCCCGACGAGGAATCTATTGTCATTACGCGTCGTTGCTTTCACGCGCTCAATCAATTCATGGACCCGCTCAGGCTGCAGAATTTCGTGTGAGTATCTCACGTTGCACTCGTTGTTAACCTCAACGATAACATTGGTATATCCTTTATCGAAAAGCCAACCCGTTGCGTTATCAACTGCATTCTTGACGGCGTTTTCGTCAGCGATCCGATGGTCCTGTCCAAAGTAGAAATAACCGAGGATAACAACCATACCGAGTACGTCAGCGAAGTCGATGATACGTTCAAGCCTCGATAGGTAATCGGGATTCAGGCTACCGTCGGTTTCTATACCTGAGTTGTGCCACGGTTGTGCTTTGGAGTAGCCTTCAGGACTGCCACCTTGGAGGTTAATCGTGAACGCCAATACGCCGTGTGCGCGCCAGGTCGGCATCGCGGCTAAAAATTCACGTGTATTGCGTTCCGGATCCCATTCACCTGTATCTGGATATTTCCAGAGATGTATCGTCTCAGGGTTCCGATCATCAAAAATGCCTTGCACCATACGGGTGTTGAGAAGCAAGCCTTCAACTTTATTCCCTTGGTAGGAACGTCCCGGATAGGTAATTTCCCCGTTAATGTAAAACGCATCGTCAACGATACTTACCGCTGTTTTCATTGATTGTTTCCTTTCATTTATGTACGTGTCAATATGAACTTCATGGCTGTCCGCATACAGTCGTGAGGTGCCGCTCACGAGAAACAGCCCTACCAATGTGGTGCTTCCGTTAATTAAAAAATGTCTGCGGTTCATAAACTTTTTTTTCACGCGGCTTCAACAGAACCGAATCTTGGACAAACCTGTTTACTGTGTCTTCTGTGAAAGCGCCTTAAAGTACTGTCGGAGTTGCTCGCGATACTGAAATGGAATATCCTCAAATTCCTTCGCATAAGGTGTAGTCTCTAACTTCCGGACAATTTCAAGGAGTTCAGGATGCAAAGGTGGCACTTCTTGTGCGGGTGTTTCGGGTCTCTCCGCCACCTCTGCTTTGCGCTGTTTACCGACATCTCGTTTCTGCAACGACTTTAAGCTGTCAAGCATCCGAGTCAAAATTTGTGCCTGTCTATCGAGAACCTCCTCATCGAGTTCACCTTGACGAAGTGATTTCTCGACCTCAGTCATCTCCTCAGCGACATCTTCAAGACTCCCCAGCATTTGCGCCATCTGCTCTGCGCGCTCAGCGATCCGCTCAGTTGCCTCTCGGATCATCTGTTGTTGAGCGGCAAGTTGACGCATCATCTGCTCAAGCCCTGGGGTTCGCCCCTGTTCTCGCATCTGCTGATTTAGATTCTGTGCCATCTGGTTCAGTTGTTCTTGACTTTCGGCAAGCTGCTGCAACTGCTCCATCATGTTTTCTAATCCGCTGGCACCCATCTGTTGGTTCATCTGTCCCATCGCCTCAAGGAGTTCAAAAACCGCCTGATTAAGATCAGCCAGCGCGGCTTTTTGTATCGGTACGGCAAGGCTTGGCTGCCTATCCTCTAAGGCACGTGCGGCACGGGAGAGTGCATCGTTTGAGGCGTTAAGATGGAACATTGCTTCAGGCGGCACCTGTATCTGTCGGTTCCCCAACTCCCAAAGTTTACTGGAAAGTTGTGTAATACTTTCCGCTGTACTAAGCTCATCAGCGGCGAGTTGTTGCAAACGAAGAATCTCACTTGAAATGTAAGCATCAGACTGACTGGCAGTGAGGATGTCGTTCGTTTGTGTGAGGACATTCTCATGAAGATGTGAGAGATGGAGACCACTCGCAACGGCTTCCTGTAGTGCGGTCAAGGTTTCGTTGGCGTTTGCACCCTCCATGAACGCCAAAGCATTATCCAAACCCTGCGCGAGTTCTGAGAGGGTCTGTTCTGCCCCTCGTCCAGATTCGAGTGCTTCACTATTCTGCCCACTGCGGAGATTCTTACTGGTCACTGCCAGCATTTCAGGCAGTTTATACTCATGCGCAAACTGGTTGAGTCGTATAATTTCATCGGCGAGCCGTTCTATTTGCGGGGGTGCGTTCTCGTTATTCCGCGCCAGCTCCCCCATCTTTGTACCGAGTTCCCCTAACTTTTCACTCAGCTGGCTGAATTCATCCGCTACCCGATCCTCTTTTTCGGCAAGGTCGCTTGTAGGTGCAGACTGTTCTAACGACTCCAATGTATCCATCAATTGCTTTTGCTGTTCGGCGAGCACCTTCGCCTGTTTCGCCGCAGCTTCGAGTTCCTGTTCAAGGAGAATCTGTTCATAAAGAGATTTGGCACGTTCCAATTGTTGTAAAAACTGCTCCTGACTGAGATTCGCTTCCGCCATCGACCTCTCCTGCTCGTTCATCTGCTGTTTGGCGAGTGCCTCTGATAACTTCTGTAGAAGTTCCTTATGCTCTTCAGAAAGCGCTTTCTCCATCAGTTCTTGCAGTTCTTGGTACTTCTCGATAGTCTCAGTGTCAAAAAGTTGGTTCTGCTCCATCTCTTCTGCTGTCTCTTTCATATTTTCGATGAGTTGCTTCGCCGCCTCCTCAATCTGTTTCTGATTCTCAA
>JAAXHD010000282.1:0-985 GCA_012271015.1 Candidatus Poribacteria bacterium
CTGTTATTCGCCACATGTTTCGTTTCAAACTCATGGTGCGGAAACTCAAAGACAGGTGCATCGTGCTTGGTGTCAAAGAGCAACCATATTCCGTCAATGTCCCCATCCCGAGAGGCGAGATCGTTGGCGTAAGCGTGATGCGTATCGTCGGTGATGTCGAACGCGAAGTAAAGGTAGTCGTCATCCCATAGCGTTGCCCAACGTGCCAGAAAATCGTCATCGCCATCGAATTTGCCGCGACTGACACGGAGTCCACCATCATTTGTGTCACTACCAGCACCGCCACCGGGAATAATTTGATACCACTCTTGGTTATGTTTCGGATCGCGTGGGTCTACAACAATGTCTTGCAAGGGTGAAGATTCTTGAAATGCTGCATCCCACTCCGCCTCATCCATCATTCCATCGATCGTGATAGGTGTTTCAGTTTTTTTGGATGTTACCTCACCGCCTGAATGTGCTATCACCGATAGTGTGGACAAAACGAATAAAAGGCAACAGAGAATAGAAAAGACTGTATTGGCTTTAACAGAGAACGATTTTTTCTGAAAAAACATTGTGAATCTCCTATCGATACTCTTCACTGTAGAAAGCAAAGATGCGTTGGTTTTCTTGTAGAAATATGCTTAGAGTGTAGATTGCTAAGCAATAGGCACATCGGTAAGACTCATGGACAGGGTAGTTCCATCGCTTGTGATTACGGACACTTAGGTTCGCAATTCACTTAACGGATGGCTTTAAAAAGATGATACAGGAAGTAGGTATAAAAGTCAAGTTTTTCTAATGTCAGCAGTCGGGATTTGGGAACTTCTTCGATTACTTCTATGGATAAAAGGAACCACATCTACAGACCTTCTTGATAACGACTACTGCAGTGTGACTTGAGGATCATCCGCATAGGCTGAATCCAATCGAACGAGACGCTCCAAAATCAGACAGAACAACGCGAAGAGAGATTTTAGTAATGCGGTCTCTTTGATAACAC
>JAAXHD010000282.1:992-15716 GCA_012271015.1 Candidatus Poribacteria bacterium
TAGCAGTTTGATTTTTTCTGGATTGTTGCCTTTGATGACAAACTGCTCATCGAAGAATGGATCTCCTATTTCTATGTCCTGCATACCGAAGAGCTTTCCGATTGAATCGAAAAAACCTTGGCGAGAAATCTTGAAGTAGAGACCATCCTTGTTGAGAAATGGGGCACGCATCCGCGTAAGTGGGTATGATGATGTTCCAGTTGAAACGACGTAAGTATCAAGCAGGATTTGCCACTCACCGTGTTTATAAACGAGAACGTCCTTGCCCCAGAAGCCCTTTGAATAAATTCACCGCCGATATTTGTGGCAATTTGTGCCCAGATTTCGTCCTTGGAGGGACCGAAAATAGATTTGCGTTTACTCGTTTTCTCTTTGATGGTGCAGATTTTTGCTAAATAATTCGGACAAAAATCGCCGATAGAGGTATGCATTAACGTTTCACAGCGACCGAAACTCCATCACGGAGGGGAATGATCGTCGTGAATACATCAGGTGAACTATAGAGAAGGTGTGTCAACTCTCTAACACCGATTGTCGCCGCATGGAACCATCGCTCCCGTTTATCAAGTCCTTCTGGAGGACCACCGAGTTCCTGGGTGACGACGCGTCCCATCCAAAGCATATTGTCCGTGATAAAGAGCCCACCGCTTCTGAGCCGTGGGATCGCTCTGCGAAAGGCTTCGGGGTATCCGTCCTTGTCAATATCGTTATAAATGATGTCAAACTCGCCTTCGGTTTCGTCGATGATTTCAAGTGCGTTACCGACACGATAGTCGATGCGATCTGCGATACCACCGCGAGCGAGATAACCCACTGCGCGATCGGCGTTCTCTTGCGAACCATCGGTACAAATGATGGATGCTTCCGGTTTTTGCAGTGCCTTCGCCATCCAATACGCCGAATATCCGAAACCTGATCCCATCTCGAAAATCCGTGTGGGATTCGTCAGCAATACCAATTGGTGTAAGACGCGTCCAACGAGGGGGCCCACAATTGGAAACCGGTTTGTTCGGGCATGTGCTTCCATTTCCGTTAGGACTTCATCGCGTTCAGGGATGATGTCGAGTAGGTAGTCGTCAATTGAGGGATGCAGAATATCCAATCGTTGCATAGTTCGCTCCTATTCCGCCTGATGGTGAATCGGCGCGCTTGCGAAGCGCGCCTACCAAGTTAGCGGGAGTCTTCCTCTTTTTTCCACCGTTCGAGCGGGTGTTCGCGTGGCGTAAGCGGCATATAGACCCGTGCCCCCTGTCGATGTGATTCCCATGTAGCATGAATCATTTCAAGACAGTCCCGACCATCTCTACCGCTCGCGAACGGATCCCGGTCTTCTTCAATAGCTGCCACGAGATCGCGTAGCATGAGACGTTGCAATAGTAACCGTATTGATCCCTTGTCTCGTGGATTTCCTTGTTCGTCCAAATCTTCGGCTGCGAGATGTACCGGTTCCCACGCTTCTGCGGGTGTCTTATGTTGTCCCTTGTAGATGAACATCGTTGTACCGACGCTCTCTCGGATAGCAATTCTGCCTTCGGTCCCGATGATGTCGATGCCGTAGGCATTATCGTTTGTCTCTGGTTGCGCCAGGAACTGCACATCGGCATGGATGCCGTTCTTGAAGCGAAAAGCGGCGTGTCCACGCTCTCCAAGCACAAGCCCTGCATCTCGATCGAATGCGTGAACTTCTTGGGTATGTTTGATGTCATTGACGGTTGACTCGCGCCCATCCATCTGCACGAGGTGTGCGTGTGTCCACTCAACATCACCAGCGAAAAGCCGCAACCAATCGTAGAGATGGGTACCCATTTCCATCAGTGAGTTGCCAACCTTACGTCCCCCTTTGTCGGTTGCCTTCAGCAATACGACATCGCCGATTTCGCCTTCTTCTATCAGCGAAAGGACGTGACGGTTGTAAGGGCTGGCGCGCTTGATGTGGTTAATAGCAAACTTGACGCGGTATCGGTCACAGGTTTCAACCATTTCGTCGGCTTCAACAAGGTTGAGGGCAGTCGGCTTTTCACAGAAGACGTGAATGCCACGCTGTGCCGCGGCGATTGTTGGCGGGTGGTGCATCGGTGCCTGCGTAGGAACAATGACAATGTCGGGTTGTTCTTCGTCAAGCATCTTTTCGTAATCGTCATAGATGGCTTTGACTCCGAATCGTTCTCCCCATGCTTTTGCCCGTTCTGGATTGATTTCGGCTCCGGTGACGAGTTCACAGTTCGTCTCTAACTTCACCGCCTCGGCATGAGATCCACCCATGCCACCTAAACCGATGATTGCAATACGATAGTTATTCATTTGTATCTCCAAGTTTGCCAAAAAGAGATGTGTCGTGTTTACACCTATCATAGCAACATCAGCGTTGGCACGCAACAAAAAAGTTGAAGAAAGTGCTGTAGATATAGTTGAATGAAAGAAGGATCCATGATCATGGAGTCCAAGAAAAATTTGAACGACTGAGGACCAAAACCCAACCCTGAAACCGACCTAATGAGGAACCGCACCACTAATCTGATGAATAGGGAATAAAACAGATGACAAAAGAACGAATTCGGATTTTAGTTGACACCTCACGCGATACCGGTTGGTCAGATGGATTGATACGAATTGAACCAGACAATATCTATCAAACCACGAACAACCGTGATTATCTCAATAAAGCAGTGTTAAAGAATTACGATGTGCTGACGATTTGCAGCAACACACCGTTAAAGTACACCGATGAGGAGCTCAAATTTATTCGGGAGTTCGTAGAAAACGGCGGTGGACTCCTTTTAGCCTCCAGTACCAGTCGGTTTGAGCGAGATGTCCGTGAACCGATCTCGGAATTGGGGATTAATCACGTGGCATCTCTTTTTGGTGCCCGGTTTCTTCCGGTACCCGAAGGACACGGAGAAATGGATACCGATGCGAATCCGTTGCGTGGCTATAGAAAGAAAAGTTTGTGTCTCATTGATTGCGAAGTTGTCAATGAACTGGAAATCGATGATCTGGGTATTACGTATTGCGGTATCCTTAATATTCCGACGGAGGGTAGCGTTTTTCTCGAACACAGCGAGACAGAAGAACCCGTTGGGGCGTACCTCCATTTTGGCGAAGGACGAGTTCTGTTGATTAACGCGCAACTCTTTCAGAGGGAAAAGCACCGTGTATCTACGCGATTCATCGATTGGTTGGGAATCAACCGTGAAGAAACACCTCAGCAAAAACCCTCTTTGACAACGGGTACGCAGACAATCCCTGATGAAATTTCGGTTGAAGAACAGATCAGAGAGGACGGAAAAATCCGAATTTTCTATACCCAGTTCGTCGAGGACCGTGTGGATACCTGTATGGCATTTGCGAAGAAACTATCGAAGGAGATGTTCTCGAAATTCCCAGAAGGTGAGAAGATTGAATGGAAAATCGATCTGATGCCGTCGTGTGTTCATAAATATGGCTTCAGTTGGGAAGATTCGGTAATGACCATCGGGGCATGTGTCAGTCCTCCGAGACTCGCCTATTCGCTCGGTATTGAAGCGAGTGGGTTGCTTGACGAAAAAACGCCGTTTGGGAAGGCGAAGGATGTTCTCTATGATGGGTTCCAGTTTTTCTTTGGTATCTGGGCAATGAAATTGCTCGGATTTGAGGCAGAAGCGGAAGAGATGGTCGCCGAAGCCGAGCACCAGTATCGTGAAAATGCCGAGATCGAGGCACTGATTGACGTCGCGAAGGTTTATGAACAACGATTTCGCAAGCCGATTTGGATATTGAAGATGCTATTCGATAAATATGGTGACGACCTGTTTGTCCGGCTTACCAAGGTGTTTTCGGGAAAGCAAAGCGACACGGAAAAGAATATACCGCGCACAACCTTTTCACAGATAGATTTATTCATTTATTACCTCAGCCGGGCGGTAGGTGAAGACCTGTTTTCATGGTTTAAAGAGATCGGCACGACTGTACATCAGCTTCCATTGTTGCCGAATGACAGTGACGAATTCGCGGCGAAGGTCCGTGGATACCTCAACGAAGTAATTCGTGATGCAAGTATAGATACAAGCGACAGAATCGACGCTATCGATAGCCTTCTGGAAATCGCCGACGAATCCGATCAGGAGATTTCTGCGTTAGTTGCTAAATTGGACACCTCGGACAGATATGAACGACTGATTGCAGCGGCAAAACTAATCAGCGGCTGCGACGAACGGGCAGTGAAAGCGATTGAAGAACTGACAGTTGAAGCAGAAGATGATGGACTTGTCGCAATGTCGGTACTGATGTTGGTTCGTAACAATCGGAGCGGAGAACACATAGATCGGCTCGTGGAGATTGCGCCGCACCAAGATCACAGGTACCAACTTGAAACTGGATATCTGCTTGCCAAAATTGGGCACCCAGCTACCGAAAGATTCTCTTATGAAGAACTCGCGGACAAAAATGGTGCGCCTCTCCTAACGATGGACATCGAGCGCAATAAGGACTTACATCTCTATCCGACCATCGCAGGCTATCGCGTTGCGACTTGCAATTCAATTCTCCATACACACCATTTTCCTCACAACACGCACGCTCCGGGTACTTACGTAGGATGGGTGCATACCGCCCCAAAATATCGTCGGAGAGGATTGTCGCGGTGGGCATTCGGGGCATCACTGTCCCATGAACTCGTCTGCCGGTACTCTTGTATCTCTCTTCACACTGGCGCGAACAATACTGCTCATGGAATGTACAGGAGTTTTGGGTTCGTTGATGGGTTAGTGGCGCGAGAATTCACCAAAGTCTTGCGGCACGAACAGACAAAAGTGGTCGAGGGCGTAGTTGTCCGTCCTTACACGCCCGGGGATGCAGTTGAGATGGCAAGCGTACTCAACGCATTTTATGCCGACCGGGTGGAACGCAGACCGAGGCGCACCGAACACCATAGAACGTCGGAAACTCGGTTGATTTATCTCGCAGAGAAGGCTGGAGAGCTGCTTGGGTATGTGCAAGCACAATGCGAGAAGGAAAAGAATGTCTCAATCTACGAATTCTGTCTCAAACCCCAACCTTCCGAAAATTCCACACACCCGGAAGGGTTCCTTGAGGAGGTCGGTGCCGTACTGCTCTGCGCCTTGCACAACGAACTGGTGAAGCGTGGATATAAACGGATTCGCTACTATCCGGAAGCAGAAGGCGACAAGGATCACATTCAAATGCTGTTCCACAACTTTGGGTACACGTCGGAGGTAGATTGGGTATGGATGTTCAAGATTATCAATCTGCCGATGCTGCTTGACGAGCTTTCTCCATTGCTTTCCAAACGACTGAACGAGAATGATGCTTACAAAGGCTGGCAAGGGACAATCGGCATCAAAGGTTCGGAACATCAAGCAAGTCTTATCATCAGAGATGGCAAAATCCGCGTATCGGCAGAAGTCTCAGAAGCGCCTGGAATCTGTCTCTCTACAGATGATGCGACGATGACTCGACTCATTTTGGGAGTCGTCACACCCTACGCAGCATATCTACAGAATCAATTACACATTGCACCGACAGTTAACGATTCGGTAATAGGCCTGTTGGCAGCACTTTTCCCAAAGCATTAAAAACCCATCATCGCTCGAACAAAGGTTGTCGTACTGGTCGTATGTTCAAACAGATGTGTAGTTCTACGGTGTCCCGCAAGAATGACGATATAGAAACCAAGCCATTTCCCTCTGTTAATAGCATGGATTTCAAAAATACGCGTTCGCAGGTCAGGGCGGTAGAGGTTTGGAACGTCAGTATCATCTGAGAAAGTTTGTAGGTAATGCTTAAAGTTTTTATCCCGGTTGGAAAACTTCCGGTATTGGAATCCTCCGATGACATTTAATCTCGGTGAAAACTGATAATCAAGACGGACCCCGAGAATATCCTCTCGACTTCGACGATTGAATCGCAAATATTCAATCGGTTCAGTGTCGGTTGGGAGAAACAGGTCTGGATTGAGTGTTTTTGGAATTTCCTCGGCACTCCGGTCAAAAGCGCGGTCCCAGATGTACTTCACCATAGGCGTTAGCGTTAAATCTTCAACAATTTTGTTGACGAAGGGAAGATCCACAAATGGAATCTCGTATTTTGCCTTCAGAATCGTGAGTTGATTACGGATGTTCCGTTCGGGATAGCGGCGTTTTTTCCAATTCGTGTCGTCATAGATTAAACCGGTGTCAGTCGGGTCAAGCGCATTAATTCCATGATCAGGATAGAACGGGTATTCTCGCATTTCTTCTCCGGCTCGGACCTGTTCAATTGGCACCATAAAGTCAACGCGTTCATCGGGTTCAAATTTCTCTGATATTGGGTCGTATTCAATATCCTTGAAAAGTGCTCTCTCTTGATCCTGTTCAAACTGTTTTTGCATGAGAATCAGGAATTTGGCTTCAAGTGTCAAGTTTCGCACTGCTGTGTAGAGGCACTGGAACGTTGTTGTATTCGACCGTGCGTTGTAAAAGTCAAGTTCGTCATTGATGTGAATCGGTTCCAATTCTCCAACAGGTAAGGCGATTGCGTAATCCGGAATATCGTCTTGTGCTCGGACGAATCGATTTTGGAAGTGAAAACTGCCAAAGTTAGGGATGCTGCGTTTATAAGTGACGTGTATGTATTTCGTGTTATTTTTCCGCCGACTTGAAATTTCGCTTTCGTTTAACCAACCCGCCTGAACAACGAGGTTCTTAAGTAGATTGTATTTTGCTTTGAGATGATACCCCTGACGATCTATACCGTATTCGTATTCCGGTTCAAAGTCATCCTCAATTGGATCGACAATACCGTTATTATTCAAATCGATAATATGGGTAAATACAGGTGGGTCGGCTTCAAAAATAAGAAAATCTTCTTGGAAGTCTAATATCCCGTTCTGGTCTCGGTCATCAGCCCGTGGAATTACGCCATCAAAGTCACTGTCATCGGGCCAGCCATCACCATCATCGTCATCTTCAATCAGTGTATAATTGGTTGCGTCCCACGGAATTTGTTCTTCCGCAATTTGTTCCTCCAAGGGTCTATCGGGTCTGCCACGCTCAAGCGTGTAAATTTCGCCTCGGTTCGGATGCGCCCCAAAATTCAGGTAGTTCGTTGTGTAGCCTGGGTCAATATGATACAAGGCGGCTTCCAAGTAGAGTTTACCAAAGCGAGACTTCAGTTGAACGAACCAAGCGGTTTCTCTACCGAGTTTCCCGTTACCATCTTCATCTGTTCCGTCCCCGCCTAAAAAAGCTTCAAAACGTTCGCCCTCGGTTTCCGAATATGTCGGGATGCCATTTGCATCTACGGGAAGCTGGCTGTTGAGATCAATAGTGACACCTGTTTCTTCCTCACCATCAGGCATTTGAAGCGCGGTTTTGGTTCGGCTAAATCCTACTTTATCTCTCGGGATCGTCGGATATTGTTTGTATTTACCATTAACAGAGTAGTGTGCCCTAATGAAAACATTACTGATAGTCCCTTCAATGTCAAGTCCATAGAGCGTTGCGGCACGTGCGGCACCATAACGGTATCGGATTTTTCGAGGTCTCCCTTCACCTTTCCATTGCGTGGGATTGTCTCTGAGTTTTTTCCTGTTTTTGATGTAATCCGGAGATTGGCCGTAATTCCCGGGTGCCTCAATTATATCGCGATACGGCATCTGAATGTGGCCATCTGTTGTTTTAATCCACTCTTGTAGGTCAGGATTCTCCTCTGCTCTATTGGCTTCACTAAATCCGATAACCGCTATGTTATAATCGCCTGCAACAACCATGTCAAACACAACCGATTTGACGGTTCGTGGGTCAATGTTAATCTTTGCATCCTTCAGCATAAGATCATATTTCATTTTATTAAAACCGGTGACAATTTTCCATTTTCCGTCAACGGAATCTCGGACTTCGGAAGGACCCCCGCTGTGATCAACCGGAACAAGCTCGTCGGCGAAGACATCGAATTGGTGGGTCATTTCGGGGAGTAGTTCGGGTTCAATACCTTCCGCTATAGCGACGGGGGGTAATTTGTGAAGTGATTGTGTAACGATCGTAATCCTCATGCTTTTGAAAGCCGCACCGACACCCTCTTGGATATGATCGCTATGTAAGTCGGGATCATAAGAACGAAAATCTGTGAACACGCTCGTGTGATTATCCTCAGGCGAGTCATCACGGAAAACAATGGATATTCTTTCAGGGGGTGTGTTGGCAACCGTCCCCATAAATGAGTTTATGAGACGTTCGGGGTGTTCTTTATACAAATTTACATACGTAAATCCGATGCGGAAAAATTCGCCTAAAACTCCCTGTCCTCGAAAACCGACAAGTCGTGCGTTTTCAATATTCCTGACCCCTGACACTGCGTTCAACCCGTTTCTGCGTCCGAGATCCTGTGCGAGTGCTCCATCCTCTGCAGCGTCTGTTATTCTAATAGGATTGGAAATGCGTGAGTGGATGAGGCTAAAAAGATGGTGTTCCTGCGCAAAAGAGATATCCCACCGAAGCCCGTCAAATTCAGTTTTGTATAGAATATATCGGTTTGGAAATAAGGTAGCGGGTTTGATGCGTAGGTGATCGCCAATCATAAACTCGGTATGTCTACCGAGGAAGGTTTCTTCCGCTATGATTGTCCGGTCGAGTTGCGCTGTGAAGCGAAGCGTATCCAGCTGACCTCCCCAGCCGACAATTAATTTGCCGTTCTGATCAAATGTTTTCTGATCGGTGTATGTATTAAGTTCGCTGCCTTCCACGATTTCCGCACCGTAGAGATCATGGAAGAACTGCGGTTCTTCTTCCAATTGGTATCTGCTTGAGAATTTCGCTTCGCTCTCAATTGCAGGCAAGAGCGGTTGGTACGGTCCGAGAGGGTCTGCACCACACCCATAGAACACAGACGCACTCAAGATGCAAGGCACTATAAGCATAAAGTGAATCGCTCGTTTTAACGTGTTCATTTGTGTTCCTCCTTACGGACGAATTAACTGAAGTTGTTCAAATGTATGCATCCTCCAAATACAATCGCTCATCTCCTGTCAATCAAATTGAAGCCTATTCCTTCCTGCCATAAAAGTTGCTGTGTCTCCACATTCCATACGTAGACATCGTTCCAGCCTCTTTCATAGGTCGCGAGGCGTTTTCCGTCAAGACTTATAACCACACCTTCGACCCAGTTACCTGTATGTCCTTCAAAATGTCCTTCCAAGCGGCGGGTTTTGACATTCCACAGTTCAACATCTGGTCGATTTGATGCGACGATGAGATAACGACCATTTGGTGTAAAAACCGAAGCATTATCTCGCGGGCGGGATGAACAGGTAGTTCCACCGTTGACTCTGGAATGGCATTCCTCCGACAGGCGGCGTTGACCGATCATCTTTCCTCTAAATGCCCCTATTTGCCAGTTCCATAGATGAATCTCGTCGTTGAAAGAGATAGCAAACAGTGTACCGATTGGACTGAATGCTGCAACACTAATACGGGCGGGAATTTCCCATTCGGCTATCTGTTCACGAGTGTTGACATCCCAAATGTTTACAGTGGTTATCCTTGAATCAGAGTCGTAGTTTAAAATCGCCAAATGTTCGGCTGTTGGACTAAACACGACCTCGCTAATATAGGTTCCCTCGCCGAATTCCTCGATAACTTTGCTTGTCTGCGAATCAATAACCTGAATGTGCGTTGGAACAGCGCACAAGATGTTTCCATCACGGAGAAAAGCGTGATGTTCTGGCACGGGTTGCCCAATTGTGCCAATCGGTTCAATTGCAAAAGCAGAGCAGGTGATGCAAATAACACTGATGACTGCAATACAAACTTGTAATTTTTGCGTGAAAGGATTGATGAGCATCTTCATGGGAAACCTCCAAGATTTCTGCGGTAAGGTGGGAGAGTTGTAGACAATAACCCCTTCTCCCCAGCTGATGTTGATAATCAGTAACCCGCCGATCAGAAGCCAGAGTATAACAGTGGATAGAAGTCTTTTTAGGGATTTCATCGCTTGAGTTTTCCCCATGTAGTTGTGAGCTTTCCTTGTGCTTCGACTGCCAAAACGCCACTTCTCCAGAGATCATATCCGTATAGGGTCGCATCTTTGAAAAGGTTTGCCCCGGGTGCTTCATCAAAATGCCATAGTGAAATGGTATGTCTATCGACCTCAAATTTCCCTTTCGGGACTTCCCACTCCGGTCCGACATATCGCACGACCTTGGAAATCCGCACTTCATCGATATATCCATGCAGTTTCACATTGTCCCCAACGAAACGACTCCGCTCCGGATCTTGGAAGATGATTCCGCCGATACGGAGTGGTTTATCTGATTTGATGAGGTGTCCTCTCGGACAGCACCAATTGCCGCCTTTACCGTTAAGACCCATCCCTGCTGAAGCATCATAAATCGCTGTGACATGCATCCATTTCTTTTCAGGTAATAAGAAACCTCCAACAGTCAGTGATCCAGCTGCCCCTTCGGCGTAGCCCCACGCGCCTAATGAGGCATCGTTGCCGTGAATAACCAAGTTGAATCGTCCTTCCTGCCCGATAATCGACCAGAAGGTACCATGAACGGGTAGTTCTTCAAAGTATACCCACGCTTCAGCGGTCAATCCCTCAAACTGCCTATTCGGAAACCATGCCTCGACAGTCGCAACAAAATCGTGGGTTTCATCCAGTCGTAACATACCACCCCCTGCGGGTGAACGTGGTGGCAACGCTGTAGCAATCAGTGGAATAAATGTTATTAAAAAGAGAGATGTGAGGATGTGTCGATACATCATTTTTAATCTCCTTTATCTGCAACCGTGTAAAATTGAACCGTCTCAATGCGACCTGCGCCGGTCATTGAATGTTTTATAATTTTGATAGCGTCTGTCTTGGCAATAAGTGGGATTTCATACGGGAATTGGATTCCGCCCGGTACTTTTTTGGAAGGCTTCCATTGATTTCTCTTATTGCGCACGTAAATTTCAATGTTTCGGATTTTTCCAGAACCGAGGAGCACAATTTTCCGCACGCTCACTCTTTCTGGTAGCGAATAAATGGCTCCGTGGAAAGTCGCCTTTTCTTCTACATCGCGATCGATGAGGACATACTCCTGCTCCGTTAGCAGCACCGCACAGCCAATCTGTGATAAACAAGCAAGTATAAAGAGGAAATATCTCCATCTGTTCATGATTCTTCTCCTTACACGTAGTGTTTCGGATTGATAGAGGGAGCGATACAGCAATTGAGGGGAAAGCCTATTGCATCGCTCCGTATATTTCCAAGGAGGTAGGCTCTCCCATGTTTATGCAGCGTTTGATAATATAGGAGCAATTTTCATGCCAAAGGCAATTCGGGTGAAAAATCGGGTTTCCAGATGGCTTTCTGGCGATTCTATCCGATGGAGTGTTTTTCAGTGTTCAATTTATGGACAGTTTGTTCAAAACTGAGGAAGGTACTGCGGTGGGAAATCCAGTCTACATTTTGGGTTCTATGGAACTATTTATAAAATTTCTCCTGATCGAATCTAAGATTGCGTCTCTATCTTTCGCTTGAGGATAGTGCCGTGTGCACCGAGCACAACTATACCAAGTCCTTCGACATGGTCAACATGGTACAAATCTTCGTCGGTACCGGATGCCTCGATTACCCACGTTGCGCCACGATCCTTGGTATGCAAGATGAGTCCACCTTCTCCGACGATCCAGCCTTCCATTTCGTTGATGAAGGAGACACCATAGAGGTGTGCGCTTATCCCTGTGTTGACTGCCGACCATGCCAGGCCACCGTCTGACGTGCGGAGGACGATGCCATCTCTCCCGACAGTCCACCCTTTTCTGCGGTTCAGGAAAGATACACCATACAGATCGTATCCTGTATTGGTCGTTTGAAGATGCCACGTATCACCTTGATCATTCGTCCAGAGCACCTTTCCCCACGATCCGACAACCCAACCGTAATGATCTTCCAGCATCTGGATGTCGCGATAGGATGCCGAGGTCTCGTTTTCTTGATGTCTCCAGATTGTATTTCCATCCTTGTTGTGCAGGATAACACCTTCTTTACCGGCAGCCCACCCTTCACCGAAGCCTTGAAAATGTGCGGTGTAAAGTTCACACGGCTCTTCCATGGGACGCCTCTCTTGGTCGTAGGCATTTACCACTGGTTTTGTCGTTTCGTTCAGAATCTGCCATGTTTTGCCACCATCGGTTGTGGATAGGAAACTCGCGTCTTGGGTTAGTACCCAACCGATTTTTGAAGAAACAAAGTGGACGGCAATCAGAGGCGTGTCAACAGGAGATTCGATACTCTTCCAAGTGTTGCCCCCGTCTAAGGTGTGGAGCATCGTACTGGAATTACCGACTGCCCATCCTTCGATGGCGTTGATAAAGGAAATATCCGATGATTTTACGCCGGTATCCGCGCCCATTATTCGGAAGGGACCGTCGGTATGTAAGATGTCCCATCCGGCATCTTTCTTCGGCAACTCAAGTTCCGTCTCCTCAAAGAACCGTTTGCGCGGTGTATATTTTGATATTGAGGGAACGGTATAAGCGACAGCGATACCGTCTTCTCCAACCGCAAATATCTTGTCTTCCGTGACGCTAATGTCGCTCAGGTTTTTGTCCGTTCCACTGTCTTCCCGTGTCCATGTCTTACCGCCATCCTGTGTGAGGAGGAGCGTTCCTTCGTCCCCGACCGCTATTCCTACTGCGGGAGAAGCGAAAAAGATTTTGTTGAGATTCGCCTGTGTGCGCGTATATTGCGTCTTCCATATTTTCCCTCCATCAGCGGTATGCAGGATGAGTCCATACTGTCCGGAGATCCAACCGAGGTTCGCGTCCACAAAGTAGGCCGAATAGAGTTCGTTAAATGTCCCACTCTCCTGGGGTTCCCATGTTTTCCCGCCATCGACGGTATGGAGGATTTTGCCGGGCCATCCGATCGCCCATCCCTCGTTTGGTGACACAAAGCAGAGCCCCTTTAAGAGTTCAAAGATATAACCGCGTTGCTCAATCCAGTTTTCGCCGCCGTTGTTGGTGTAGAAGATGCCGCCCATATCACCAACTGCCCAACCCCGTTCACGATTTAGGAACTGCACATCGTGTAGCCCGATCCAGTCGTATCCTTTTTGAACTTCCCATGTCTCTCCGTCCTTAGTATGTAGAATATAGCCTGAATCGCCGATTGCCCACGCTTCTTCTTCGTTCACAGCGGTCACCTTATTTAAGCCGACAGAGAGACCACTCTCCTGCCGTTCCCAAGAGCGCCCTTCATCCTCGGTCCGGTAGATTGCACCGCGACGACCAACAGCCCAGCCGCGGCCGCTATCTGCCATTTCCACACCCGCTAAAGGTTCGGCATTACTTTCGGCATCAATTATCCACGTCTTTCCACCATCGGTAGAGTGAAGCATCGTTCCGTAGCTACCGACTGCCCAGATATGTTTCGCGTCAGGAGAATAGACAGCCATCAGATCACTACGCGTGCCTGTCTCTTGAACCGCCCATGTTTTTCCACCGTCTTGTGTGTGTATCACACCGCCAACTTGTGATACTATCCACCCTTTCTTAGTATCCGTAAAGCAGAGATCATAGATGGCGTGGGAGCCAGCGATGCCGGGTTCTCCACGGACCCACGTTTTTCCGCCGTCTGTCGTAGAGAGCACAGTCGACGCGATTCCGACAGCCCAACCGGTTTTCTGGTCGGCATCGAACTGTATATTCAGCAGACCGTCCTGAGGTCCTATCGATTTATAATCCCATGTTTTCCCGCCGTCTGTCGTGTGCAATGTTGTGCCGAGTTGTGCGATCAACCAGCCTTCGTTTTCGTTAACAAAGTGGATATCGAGGAGTGCTTCACCCACACCACTGGAACGGAACTTCCACGATTCTCCACCGTCCGCGGTATAGTAGAGGGCACCGCCTTCCCCAGTGATCCAACCTCGCTGTTCGTCCAAGAAATGAAGGCTGATCAGACTCATACTCCCGTCCCTGACAATCTGCTTCTCCCATTTTTTGCCGCTGTTTTTCGTCCGTAAAAAAGTTCCGTCGTTTCCGACAATCCAACCCCGTCTTTCATCTATGAACTGCATCTTGTTCAGACGCGCTTCGGTGCCGCTTTTCTGCGTTTTCCAGTTTTTGCCACTGTCTTCTGTGTAGAGGATTGTCCCTTCCTCTCCAATGACCCAGCCGTGCTCTGTATCGAGAAAAAAGACATCCCTGAATTCTATCTCCCAATCGGCTTTTCTAACGATTTCTGCCTTGATCGGAACGGGTTGTTGAGCTGTTTTCACACCACATCCACTAAACAGCACAAGCAGTGATGTGGCTAATATAATGATATATACATATCTTCCATATTTTTCCATTTGTAATCCACCCCACTTAATGTTGTGTCCAGGGATTATAATTCGTTTCATTTTAGTAGGAGCAGCACTTATCTTGATAACCAATCTTAAGCCAACCACCTGGACACACCGCTACCGGTTTTTCTTCCAAAATAACATTTTAGCATCTCTCAACGATTTTGCAAGCCTTAAAGACGCAGGGTCCTTCAATTTTAAGGTTTCTCAGTTTATGAGGTTAACTGCGAGTATAGGTTTTGCTGCGAAAAGTTGGAGTGCGTCGGTGATTTTTGTATGTCCGGTGCATCGTAAGACGGAGATTACTGTGTTTCGCATCGCAGCCATGACTTGAGGGATACCGCCGGTTCGGAGGTTTGAAGCGTCTTCCTGAAAGACGGTATCTCGGATCCAATGGAGTTTGTTCTCAATCGTCC
>JAAXHD010000169.1 GCA_012271015.1 Candidatus Poribacteria bacterium
TGTTTAATTATCAAACTCACGTTAAAGTATACAATTTATGGGACTAAAGAAAATAACGAAAATCCAAGGCGTAAAGAGACCGCACCTCTTGAAATCTGTTGCCTTCTGTGACTATTTGATGTAAAATTATTGAAGGAACACCCCAACGGAGGAAAAATGACACAAACTGAACCACAAGAGATCTCCGGTCTTGACCCCCAACGAACCGAGTTAAAAAAAATATACAGATGGATTTTTGAGCTTGGTGCGGCTGCGCTCGTTCTCTTTTATATCTACAGCGCGGGGTTCGGGAGTGCCAATGAGCAATTCCATCTCGGTTTCTATATGCTACTGACCTTCGCGCTGATCGGCATCTTTTACCGATGTCGAAAGAACTCCCCAACATCCCGTCCATCGCTCATAGACTTGGGCATGATTACGCTCAGCATCTTCACTATCGGCTACTGGATTGTAGAATACCCGGATCTCGTCAATCGGGCAGGCAATTACAATCAACTCGATATTTTTGTAGGTGCAGTCGCAATAGTGATTAGTTTTGAAGTGAGCCGTCGGACGGTCGGGTGGGCATTGCCCATCATCGCTATGGTCGGTATCTTATATGCGCTTGTCGGACGCTCTTTGCCGGATGCTATCTCGCACCATGGATTTACACCCCGCAGGATTATCGAATACTGTTATTTCAGTCAAGCGGGTGTATTCGGCATCATGGCGAACGTGATGGCAACGTATGTGATTCTCTTTATCTTCTTCGGGGCGTTTCTGGAGAAATCGGGGGTCGGGCAATTCTTTATCAATCTGCCGATGTCCTTGGCGGGCCGTTCACCTGGCGGTGCGGCGAAGGTTTCGGTTATGACCTCTGGTTTTTTTGGCTCTGTTGCGGGAAGTGCGATTGCGAACACAGTCGCCACTGGGACGTTCACTATACCGTTGATGAAACGGACCGGGTTTCGCCCACACATCGCTGGTGCAGTTGAGGCTTCCGCCTCTGTAGGCGGACAATTTCTACCACCCGTGATGGGGGCAGGTGCGTTTCTCATGGCAGAACGGACAGGGCTTCCATATAGTCAAATTGCGCTCCTATCCATCGTGCCAGCGGTTCTCTACTTTTTATCCGTCTGGGTCATGGTGCATTTTGAAGCAAAAAAACAGGGAATTGAACGGATACAAGATTCAGAGATCCCCAAATTTTTACCCCTTCTTAAAAGCGGCTGGTATTACTTACTACCGTTGCTCACGCTTGTCGGCATCTTAATCGCTGGGTATACTGCTTACAAAGCGGCATTCTTCTCGATTCTTGTTACAATTGTAGTGAGCTACTTCCGTCCAGAGACACGACTCACACCGAAACGTATCTGGGAAGCAATGGTGACGGGTGCCAAGAATTCGCTTGCCATTGGCGGTGCCGTGGGCACTATCGGGATTATCGTCGCTGTTATAGACTTAACAGGCTTGGGACGGATATTCCCGGACTTAGTGTTATCGGTTGCAGGAAGTAGCAAGGTTATCGCAATTCTACTTCTCGCGGCGGCATCTTTAGTTCTGGGTATGGGTATACCAGTGACCGCCGCCTACCTGATCACTTCCGAACTCGCTGTGCCGATTCTGACAACTCCTGAGATGGGCATACCGATTATTGCCGCGCACCTCATCATTTTCTGGCTGAGCCAAGACTCCAACATCACACCACCGGTCGCCTTGGGTGCATACGCTGGTGCCGCCATCGCTCGTGCCGATCCATGGAAAACAGGGTGGGCATGCTTCAAGTTTTCCAAACTCCTCTATATCATGCCACTGCTGTTCGCGTACACGCACATCCTATTTACAGGCGGCACTTTCTTTTCCTACGCTCTATCTGTGGTATCGGCTGTCGTCGGCACAGTTATCTTCTCAATTGTAACGATGGGCTTCTTCGTCCGCAAGACGTATTGGTATGAGTGGATATTGCTTGCACTTGCGACGTTCCTCGCCTACGTCTATAACATCTGGACGTTCCTTATCGCCATAGTCCTCGTTGCGATTGTGTACATCCTCCAGAAACGTACTTCTAATTTTCCTTGCGGTTCGGTCAGGTAGGTTTGAAATTTGAAGTCAATGCCCGTAGAACCGCCCTCCGCTACGCTTACGGGCTACAGGTCTTCAAATAACTTTCAATACTGCACTCTGATGGCTGATTAAGGTGTACCGACGATTTGTTGGAGTCGCTGCAAGATTGCATCAGCGGCTCTGCGAGATTCCTGTAGGTTGAACTGTTCAGCGGCATGTCCAGCGCGGTAAGTATTCCCGCGGTAGTATCGCCAGAAAATGAGTCCTCCCCACAACGCCGCGTCTATGTAATGCCCATCTAATGCGGCATCTATGGTGAGAAAACCGAGTGCCCCGTTTAGTAGAAGCGCATTTAACCCATCGCCCCAATCACCAACATAAATTTGTCCTGCACCGGGGAAGATTGCCGATAACACCCTCGCGAGTCGGGCAGATTTCAGTGACATATCAGTAGCTGCATCAAAAAGCATACCCAGTCTTTCATCAGTGGTGTAGTTTCGCAGTGATTCGCGCGCTTCTTCCCACCGAAATTGATAAATATACGCAACCGCTTGCAAGAAAAGTGCGCGTCGGTACAGTTGTGCAGAAGGCACTCGCATCGTCACCTTAATTAACTCCAACCGAGCGAGGTCGTAGTCCTGCACAGCGACCAACGTCACGGCGAGTTCCAATTGGTATTCTGATTTCGTTTCGGCATCTGTAGCGAGATGTGTTGCAGCCCGAAAAGCGGCGACTGCCTCCGTCCACAATCCTTGTGCTCTATAGGCGAGTGCGATGTCGTAATATACCGCGCCAACACGTGTGTCCTCTGGATGAAAAAAGAGGAAGCGTTTATACTCGGTGATGGCGGCATCATAGCTGCCCTGTGCGGTGAGATGTCTGCCGAGAAATAAGGGAGAAACTTCTGCGATTGCTGTGAAAGCACTGAAAAATAAAGAAGCACTGATGAAGAAAAGAGAGATAGATTTGTTTAAAACTTTAGACACTTGGAAGATAACTCCACAAGAACGGGATTAGAAAACTCATTAGCAAAAAGAATTAACCGGCGCATCAAATGCCTCGGCACCGCCCTCTATAACTTTCGGACGTAAACATCATCAGGAGTCACAACGTTCACATTGCTGAAACGCCGCTTTGTCCATAGTATACGCTATCACGATCGGTATGTCAATGCATATTCGCGAACTTTTTTTAGACTTACTTGTCCAAATTGAATAAACATGCCCAAGTGCCGGATGCCCCTTGCATAAACGGATTCCTCGACAAAGAAAGAGATTTACTATCATGAAAACAGACACAATTAAACAATCAGAAACCTTTGTTCACATGAGGATGAAAGCACTCTTTACCGCCCAAGAGAATAGCCCCGCAACCTTAAGAAAAATTAATCTTGCTCGCCTCACACCCTTTCAACGTGGACTGCTCGTTACAGACGGAACGGTTACACGACTCATCGAAGCGTATACATTCTTGACGGTGGAGGTCGTCCTACTGCAACAAACAAAACAAATATTAGACACTGAACATACCTGGCTCAAGCTGCCGGCCAGAGAAGAAATTATCTCACGGCAGGTTATCCTTCAAACCCACTCGCAAGAAGAACCATCTCCGACAATTCATACCTACGCAGACTCGTTAATTGTGCCGCAACGTCTGCCACAGTCACTTCTGAACGAGTTAGAATCCGACAAACAAGGATTGGGTGGGCTTTTGCGGCACAGTGGTTTAGAGACACGGCGTGAACTACTCTGGTGTGGTATGGAAACCTTAAGCGATCTACCACCTACCATTGAGGATCTTGAAGGTGAGACGTTTATCAGTCGTACCTATCGAGTGTTCGCGAATCAGGAACCGCTCATGTTGATTAATGAGAAGTTCCCGCTCTAATTTATTTTCGGAACAGTTCTTCAGGCATAGTGTTCATGCACTGATACTGAAATCTGAAATAAAATAAAAACCGAAGGGAGCACATTTCAAAGAGGATCTCATGTTACGCAAAATTTTAATTATACTCACCATAATGCTGACATCGAGTATAATTGCACTCACACTCAAAACTTTCGATGCCCAAACCGTTGAAGCAAAAAAAATAGAAGGGATCGCTGAAATCTCTACAAAACCGTCAATTGTGGCTTTGGCGACTGTTATGAAAAGTTTCCGCGCATCATTAAGCAGTGAACTCCTTGACGCAGCATCTTATCCACTCGGACATAAGGAATCCTATTCTTGGACTAATTTACCGCCAGGTAGGGATGAAGATCGAGGGGGTATCCGTTTTGGTGAGATGTCTATACCTCAATTGACACGTTTCTATGAAGTTTTGAGCGTATTTTTGAGTAGCGACGGTTATACCAAAGTCTCTCTCATTACAAAAGACGTTGAAACAGATCTCAGTAACATCAGTCCGGGTTTCTGGGCATCGAACCCTTACCATATCGCCTTATTTGGAAACCCTGAGATGGACGGTTCATGGGGTTTCCAACTGGATGGACATCATTTGGCACTCAACTTTTTAGTGCACGGTGATGCCGTTTCTGTCGTTCCTGCCCTCATTGGAACTCGACCGACAGTTATCAACAATATCGAAGTGCTTGGGGATGAAAGTGGTACAGCCTTCGCTTTACTCAATAGCCTTGACGTAAGTCAAAGAAAGAAAACGATTCAAACAGGTCGTCGCGGACTCCGAGTGGGTGCTGGCAGAACGACAGACCCTTTCCTGAATTACGACTATTCCGGATTTGTAGGGGTCGGTTTGAGAGGATCAGAGATGAATGATATCCAAAAAGAGAAACTTCGGGAGCTGATTCAGACCTACGTCTATAACCTTGAAGCCGAGTTTGCCGATATCTGGATGTCTGATATCAATGTCGGACTTGATAATACCTATTTCGTCTGGATCGGTGGTACGACTCCTAACGATCCGATTTACTACCGCGTTTTTAATCCTGCTGTCTGGATCGAATTCAATAACGAAGGTGGTGGTTTGGATCATATCCATACCATTACCCGTTCGCCCAACGGAAATGACTATGGTATTTTCGCTTTGAATCACGGTCCCAAAACGCTTTTAGAACACTATGTTCTTGAAGACCACCATAAAATGAACGACAAGTTGTTCGATTATAGTATTTTTAGTCTGCAGGATATAGAAAGTATGGAGACGCACTAATGTTAGATAAAGTTTTAGAAGAAGTCGAGGAGCAGTGCCGAACAGAACGTGTACCGATGCTGGGACCTGACAAGGCGAAATTGCTCGCGAGGCGTGTTGAAGAAGCTAAACCGTCCCTGATTGTGGAATGCGGAACTGCTATTGGTTATTCCGGCTTATGGATATTACGTGTACTGAAAACTTTAGGCACGGGACGTTTGATAACGGTAGAGATAGAGGCGGATAACGCAAAGCGAGCACGTGCGAATTTTGAAGCGGCAGGTGTCGCAGAACTTGTGGACTCACGCATCGGTGATGCCTCAGAAGCCCTCAAAACCATCCAAGAACCTGTCGATTTCCTGTTCCTTGACAACAACAAGGACGGATACTATTCCTGCTTTCAAGCAATTGAATCGCGTCTAACCAACCCAGCAACGCTTGTCGCCGACAACGTCGGTAGAGCAGAGCAGATGGCGGATTATCTGGAGCATGTCCGTTCACACTACGACTCCGAAACTCACTGGTTTGAGAGTCGGAGAAGACCGGGAAGACGTGATGGGATGGAAGTCAGCATCTATCGTCACTAATGTAAAAGGTAGAAACTAATGGGCGGGGAAACCCCCGCTGACTCTCACTGCGAGACAACACGCGCAAATGTAATACATTGTCCCGCAAGTCCACACGTTGTCCTCGGATGCCACACGCGCATCCGTTCTGGCGCTACGGATTTAGTCTCTCCCCAGACTAAATCCAACGTTGATTCGCAAAAACACTTCGCCCTTTATACAGCACCTGCTAAAAAGGAGACACTCACCTATGATGCCACATCCCACTACCAATTTTCAGCATAACCTACATATACGAAACACCAAATTTTTCCTCCTCTTGTGGATGTGCGTCCTATTCGTTCCACACGGTGCCGATGCGCAAACCGAACGAGAGTTACCGCGTATGTCAGCGCACCGGACTTCTGATGAAATCAAAGTCGATGGAGTGTTTGATGAACCCGTTTGGCAAAGCGTAGAACCGATCCGTCAGTTATATCAGATTCAACCCGATCAAGGCGAACCAGCGACTGAACAGTCCGAAGTACGCATTCTTTACGATGACAAAAAATTGTACTTCGGTTTCATTTTTTTTGATGAGATGGACAAGATCGTCGCGAACGACATGCGTCGAGACTCTCCAGGCTTGCGCTCCAACGATTACGGCTTTTTGCTATTAGACACCTACAACGACCGACGCAACGCCGTTTTTTTTCGATTTACTCCAGTGGGTGGGATGGAAGACACAGCGGTATCCAACAGTGGTGGAAGCCTCAACACAAGTTGGGATATTGTCTGGGAGTGCCGCTGTCGAATTAACGAAGACCATTGGACAGCAGAAATCGCGATCCCGTTCAGCCAACTCCGCTTTGAACGAAGCGACGTGATGAACTGGGGGTTAAACTTCGGGCGCGAAATCGCACGAAAGCAGGAAATCGATGCATGGAACGAGGCACCCAAGACGTATGGGGGCTTGGCGAAGTACCGTACTGCTTACTTCGGTACGCTTGAAGGGTTAGAAGGCATTACTCCATCAAGGCATCTGGAATTGCTGCCTTACGTATTACCCGGTGCGAGTTACGATTCATCAACAGAAGAAACTGATGGCGTATTTGAAGCTGGGATGGATTTCAAATACGGCGTAACTCCGAACCTGACCGCCGACTTGACCGTTAACACCGATTTCGCCCAAGTGGAAGCCGATCAAGAACAGGTGAACCTAACACGTTTCAGTCTCTTTTTCCCTGAGCAACGTCCATTTTTTTTGGAGGGTGCCAGCATCTTCGATGTCGGGATTCCACGTCCGAGTTTCCGTAGACCTCCGCCTTTACTGCTCTTTTATAGTCGTCGCATCGGGCTTGCAAAAGGACACGCTATTCCGATTCTCGGCGGTGGTAAAATGACTGGGAAAATCGGTCCTTATGGGATAGGAATTCTGAACGTACTAACGAACAAATTTGAGGATGAGGATTTTGATTTTGGGGAACCTCCCATTGATGAACCTCGCACGAACTATTCAGTGGTACGGGTGAACCGAGACATTTTAAAAGGGTCAACCGTCGGCGGACTTTTCATTAATAAGCAAGACCTTGATGCCTACAATCGGACAGCAGGACTCGACTTCTCCTACCGCCCGACACGAGAGACTAATGTTCAGGGCTTGTGGTCTCGCACCTTTGAAGCGGATATTACTGGAAACAGCAATGCCTTCTTTATTGGTGGTGATTGGCGGACGAATCTGTTTCGGCTCGACGGTTCATATACAGACATTGGCGAGGACTTTAATCCCGAAGTCGGATATGTTCGACGTACAGGTATCCGTCGCTTCCGCGGGGATGCCAGCTACACCCCATGGCCCGACAAATTTGGTATCCGTGAAATTCAGATTGGACCGGAAATTGACCTTGTTCTGACACAAGAAAACAAATTGGAAACCCAAGAGATAACCTTTGATACCCAACTGGACTTTGATACAGGTGATGATATCGGGTTCCAAGTCAAGAACACAACAGAAAACTTGGAGCGAGATTTTAGGATTCAAGGGGTTAGCATCCCAATTGACGATTACAATTTTACATCATTTCAGGTATCAGCTCGGACCAGCAGTGCTCGGATGATTTCCGCACGAACACAAATAGAGTTTGGTGAGTTTTATCACGGAACGAGACGTGGTTTCTTAATAGATGCGATCGCCCGACCAACTGCTCGGCTGAGTATAGAACCGTTTATTGAATTTAACCGCATTGCCCTGCCTGAGGTAGAATTCGACGCCAATGCTTTCGGCGGACGTATCGGTTACTCCTTTTCGACAACACTTTTCGCGAAGTTATTCTCACAATGGAGTACTGATAGAGATGTCCTCTCCGCGAATTTTCTCATCAACTATATCTACCGCCCCGGCAGCGATATCTACCTTGTTTTCGACCAGAGTTACGACACTCGTGATGGAGGTTTCAAACTCCTCGGTTGGACAGTTGTTGGGAAAATGACGTATTGGTGGAATCGGTAATACGCGGTGCGGTGTTTTTCTTTGGGTGTTTCCTCAAGGAAACCGCACCTACGCATTTACTGCACCCACGGTCTCGCCTGCTTGACTGCGAGTTTGCCTTCGCTCGTAATCTTGAACTCAATCTCCATAGCGAAATCCGCCGTTTGCGCAGCGGGACCGTACAACTGACCGAACTTGTTGTGTATTGCCGCAAGATAACGACTCAATTCGCGTAAGTACGCCTCCTTTAGAATTCGCACACCATTTGCCGTCCGATTGGATGTTGTTATGACCCTATAATTATTGCTATCCCACCAATCCAACAAAATCTCCTCTGGAACAGACCGTTCATCGGGATTCGTCACGAGGTCCTCGCCGACTTGGGTGTTGAGGTAATAATTTCCCTCAGTCTGATAAACGACATCATCACTCACAGCCACACCGTTCGCCAATTCGCCTTCAAAATTGGGATGGACCAGCACTCCCATAGCCGTAAGGAAATGGTCAATACGATAGAACTCGCGTGCTTCAAATGCCCGGAAATTCCAGAGACTCGCAAACACCTGCTTAATCGATTTGGATAGGTGTCCTTCGTCAGGATGTTGTGTGTAGGAGTCGTATAAACCTGCCCC
The DNA here is from genome assembly GCA_012271015.1 of Candidatus Poribacteria bacterium. Classification (GTDB taxonomy): domain Bacteria; phylum Poribacteria; class WGA-4E; order WGA-4E; family WGA-3G; genus WGA-3G. Next base: position 8,857 of record JAAXHD010000169.1, read on the forward strand.
GCTGAAACCGGGGAGATCCTCGTTGTTGGTGCTGGAACGGCACCGGAGAGATGTGCCCTCTGGAAATGCGTTATGTAATTCCGAAAGTGCGTTCATCATCCATGTCGGCATCTCCCCGTTCTTGATGCGCTCTCTAAACGCTTTCAACTCAGCCTCCCTCCTGTCATAACTATTCTGAAATTCGGAATCTATGAGCAGTCCTTCTACCTCCTCATAGAACCCGTTGTGTTCCATAAATGCATCGTAAAAGTAGAACGGCACACCAAAACCGTTGGGCACTGTACCTTCAGGAAATCCTAACGTGCGCAGTGTTGCTATGTTAGCCGTTTTCACACCGAAACGTGCAGCGTCTGAAAAACTGATACCATCAAGGGGTAGCACCTTCGTAACAGAGAGATCTTGCGCAGGTTTCTGTGACCTCGATGGACGCAAATCGCTGAAATGTGTCTCTACCTCCTTAAATGTTGCCTCCCGAATCTCGAAACCATCGGCGTTCACCTCGTAGTAGACATATCTACCGATGAGTGGTGCAATTTCCTTGTTTTCCCACGCGTTAGCGATGAAAGCGTTAGGGACCTTGTCTTGAATCGCACGGAGGTTAACGTGTGAAAGGGGTGTTTGGCGCACACCGGTTATAACCCCAGCGACTCGTGACATCTCGTTCGGTAGGGTCTTGCAGATGACAATGTCACGTGGTGAAGGACGTTCACCCATCTCCAATATACGCAGTCGACCGAACGACGCGGCTTGATTCAGCGGAAGGTAGCCGATATTCGCATAGAGATCGTCCTCAAAATAGACAGGGAATTCCGCTCCGTCATAAAGGGCTTTTTCGTGAAAATAAATATCGATTGCGCCCCATAAAGGACAATAACCGAGCCGATTTTTCAGTATCGGCATCTTCGCCACAAGCAGATCGTGTGCAAGCTTAATTTCTTCAAAAGGGAATGCATCGTTTGGATTAAACTCAAAGGTATAAACACCGGGCTCGCCATTCGGTGCTGTGAAGAGTGGACGGTAACTCAGCACACCCCGCATCTGCCCTTGACCTCGTCTCAAACCAGCAGCACTCATGAAACTACCATGGGAGCGATGGGTCTCCGTATTCATGAAGTAAAGTTGTGGATTTTGTGTATGCGTCCTCTCAATCTGAAATTTTACAAATTCTATTCCCGTCAGTTGGGTATCAATACGTACATCTGTTCCTTGATACGATAACTTTTCAAAGGTCTCTCGATCTGGAATTGTAGCTGCGCCATCCTTGAAGGCGACCTGCTCCGGGTTTAGGCGCGGTCCTGAAGGCTCTCTGGAACCGCGTCGTCCACCGAATCCACCCCTTCGGCGGGATCTATTTCCCTGTCCACTTTGCATTTCACGGATCTGTTGCGCACTGAACTTGTTACCTCTGGCGGCTTCGAGTCTCATCACCCTAAACATAAGTTGCTTTTCGGATTCACTGAGTTCATCATTCTGATCAAAATCGAACCGCTTCTCGTCTTCTGAGAGTTTATCTTGCGTCCAAGTATTCAGGACAATTGCCAATGTAAATACTAAGGCACAGAGAAAAAGGGTTATGATAACATGTTTCCGTTTCATCTGTCTCCTCTCTAAGCGTTGGAAATTTCTGTGGGGTGCATACGTTCTTTACTTAGATTAGGCAAATAAGGTCTGAATTTGTTCAAAAAATACCTACTTTTCTATTTACCGTCTTTGCTAAACATGTTATGATTCAAGCAAGGCTTCGTTTGCCCCCGGAGGTCAATTATGTCTTTCAACATGCTAATGCTTAGGTGTATGATCGCCGCACCACCAGAGCCAATGGCGCAGGAATCGGTCGCGGATCCAATCTTACTCGCCCATCGCGGTTTGGTGCAGCACGCTCCCGAGAACACTTTGCCCGCTTTTGCCGCGGCTATCGAACTGGGATTATCGATAGAGTTAGATGTCTATCAAACACACGACGAACACTTGGTGGTCATTCACGACAAAACTGTGGAACGCACGACCAACGGCACCGGTGAAGTGATCAAAATGACGTTGGCAGAAATCCGTAAACTGGATGCTGGAAGTTGGTTCGATTCGCGTTTTAGTGGTGAGAAGGTGCCGACATTGGAAGAAGTATTTAAACTCATTCGCGAGCGTCAACGAACCCCAGTGACTATCGCACTTAACATGAAAGTCATCTCGCCCGGGATTGAGAAGAACATCGTGCGACTCGTCGAAAAATACGAACTGTTTGATCAACTTTGTGCCTTCGGTCAACCCAGCGATTCGAGTCATCGCTTTAAACAAGCCAATCCGAAGTTGCAAACCACGGTTTATCTAAATAATAGTGAAGCCGAGCAGTTCACTGCAGCTCTGCATGATCCGCTGGCAGACTGCCTTTGGGTGCACTTCATTCCGACTGCGGAAGGGATGGAACAGGCGCATAAGCTTGGTAAGCAGGTCTGGCTCGGCTTACACATCGGCGAGCAGCAACCTGACACTTGGGACAAAGCCCGCGCCATCAAAATGGACGCTATCTGTACCGATTGGCCGCTGGAGTGCGGTCAACATTGGCGGCTTGTTGCGAACCCCTCCGCTCTCTGACGTTTCGTTTAACACCAACAGATGTCCTCTACGCATTCAGCGTTAATCCACAACATACCCAAGCGAATATCTTTAACAGTTTACCGTTCCACTTTCAATTTTGCCCAAGACATCGCCAGTTTCGCTTGAGGAGAAACCGCGGCAAAACCGAGTGCGACAGATAATCCACTGTCCGCAATCGCTTTCACATCAGCATCCGAGAGCGCGACATTGAAAAATGCGATCTCATCAATGAGACCTGTGAATGCCTCCTGTTTATCGTCTCTGGAACCGATAAACTTCGGTCCTATTTTAAATGGACCTGCGGCGGCATTAGATGCTTCCTCCTCACCATCGACATAGACCTTCACTTCTTTACCGTCATAAGTGCCTGCAATCTGATGCCACTTATCATCGTTCAACAAGGATTTAGACCATGTATTATGGGGAATCGGTTGGGCACACTGTCCCGCGAAATTTAATTTGTGGTCCCTTAATGTCAAGATAACATCGCCACAGGGACCTACGATGATGTCAGACCATGCAGGGGCGGCAGGCGTTTTAATAAAAGCAACGATCGACACTTCATCTTCGTAGTCAGAAAAATCACCAACAGCAACATGAGCACCACCTTCAAACTTTAAAGCTCCTTCAAACTTGCCATCGACCCATTGCGCATCAACAATCTTTCCATCATTGCCATTCTCGGAAGAATCCTTTGCCTCACCGCCTTTACCTTCATCAAAGAACCATATTCCCACAAGTGCGTCTGCATCGAGCTTGGCAGAACTTAGATT
>JAAXHD010000266.1 GCA_012271015.1 Candidatus Poribacteria bacterium
TTGATTCAGACAACGAACGCGTTCTGCCATCTATCCTTGCAATCTTCCGCCCTTCCAACCTAAACTTTGGCAAAATATTTACATTCGTAATTTTTTGTTTGACAAATTTCTGAAAAAAATGTAAGATGAATAGAAATTGTGGAGCATTTCCATAATGTCCGTATTTCACCCGTGAGGTTTGATATTTCAAACCTCTTAATGTATTTAAACTATAGGAGGATCTTTTTAAATGAGATTTTTTATGATTGTTGCTGGCGTACTCTGCGCCGCGACGCTCGCGCTCTGGACTCCCACAGCGGATGCCGTTCCGAAAGTCGATATTTTCGTCTACACGGAGATAACGCAGTGGATCGCCCAAGGACAGGCACAAGAACAAGCCGATATATTCATCAAAGAAGTTGAAGGTCAAAGAGGTATCGGCAAGGTTGTCAATGAGAACGCTAAAGCCATTGAAAAATGGACGAAGGATCACACCGAGGAAAAGGGCTATCACCTCATTAGCCTCTACGGTGACTTCCCACCAGAAATCTATCCGCAGGGCAATAAAGATGAAGATGGTTCTGTTGCCGAAGAATTCCTTGATGCCGGCAATACCTTCTCAAACAGTGCCGACTATTTCTTCTGGGGACTCCAAGGCAGAAACCGTGAAGGTGGACTCCAAAACATGATGGACATCCCCGGTATCGTCCAATGGGATGATGACACAGCGATGAAGGTCACAAAGGAAGGGAAAGAGTTCACACCGACGCTGAAAGATTATGCCACCGATCGTCCGTTCCACGTGGATCAGCTCGAAAAAACCGATTGGGAAGTGGAGATCGCATTTGCGACGGAAACAGGAAAATCGAGTGGTATGAACCGGTGTGACCCGTGCATCATCCGGAATACGAAAACCGATGCCCGTCTCATCCAGGTCTATCAGACTGCAGGCCAAGCCGATCCGAAAGGCAAAGTCCTCTCGGAAATTATTCTCAACTATTATCTTGAAACGATTGGGGCACTCGATGTGGATCCCCAAGAGAAACTCTCCACAACGTGGGGCGATCTCAAATCCAGGAGGTAAAATTTAATGCGAAATATTTTTCTTTCGCTCACCCTAATTGCGTTAATGGCACTCCCTTTAACGTCCGTATTTGCTGCCGGTGAAGTTGCTATCTACACCGGAATCACGCAGTGGATTGGTAAGGCGGCGGCTGACGAACAGGCAGAGATTTGTGTCGGCATGCTCGACGATGCCGGTATCACGAATACATGGTATGATAGCGATGGTCAAGCCGGAGACTTAGCCGATTGGATGGAAAGTGCCACAGGTAACGGTGCTTTGGATATCTGTGTCCTCTACGGTGATTTCCCACCTGAAATCTATCCGGAAGGCAATGCACAGACCGATGGCTCTATCGCTGAGACCTTCATCGAAACCACCGATGGCGATGTTTTCATCAACCACGCCGACTATATGTTCTGGGGTTTGGCTGGTAGAAACAGAGAAGGTGGTCTCCAGAATATGATGGATATTGACGGCATTGTGATGTGGGATGATGATACGCCTATGGTCGTCACGTCTGAAGGTGCGGACATTTCTCCGAGTCTAACCGACTACGCATCCGACCGTCCCTTCCACACCGATGAACTCGATGGCGATTGGGAAATTGAAGTTTCACTCGCACAAAATGACGATGGCACCCGTGCCGATCCGATTATTGTTCGAGATGGAAACCTCGGTAGATTAATTCCAATGATACAGACCAATGGTGGTGATGAACCCAAAGGTGCTATCGCTGCTGAAGTTATCACTTGGCTGATGATGCAAACACCGGTTGAACCTGCTGGTAAACTCTCCACCACGTGGGGTGAGCTGAAAGCAGTTCGGTAGGAGAGATTTTCAATCTCGATTTTTTATTGATAGGTGCGTTTCCAAAGCGCGCCTATCAATTGAAACTCCAGTTGTCTGGAAACACCTATCTATAAAATTAGAAATGAGATTTAGCGAAGTCAGAATTCCCCGGTGGCGAGGTTTCCTAACCTCGCTCCTTGTTCTCTTGATCCTTATGTTATTAGCGTTTGCCTGCCATGAGAGAGCAAGTTCCCCCCTCGTTGGTACACTTCCCATTCAAACGATCACAACCCCCAAAGATGAAGCCGTAATGGTCTATGTTCCCGCGGGCGAATTTCTGATGGGAACCAGCGATGCGGATATTGAACACTTCAAGGAGATTTTTCCGCTCCGCGACATTGCTCGGTTCGACAATGAACGTCCACAACGCTCCGTTTTCGTTGATGCTTTCTACATTGACAAATATGAAGTAACAAACATACAATACAAGCGGTTCCTCGCCGAAACGGGTTATGTTCCGAAGCAGTATCTGGATTATCCGCCTCATAATGATCCCAATTTCCCTGCGCCTGTCTTGGAATGGGAAGATGCAGTCGCATACGCAAAGTGGGCGGGAAAAAGGCTGCCAACGGAAGCAGAGTGGGAGAAAGCCGCTCGTGGCACAGATGGTCGTCATTGGCCCTGGGGGAATGAATGGGATGGAACAAAACTCAGCGGTAATGACGGTACAGGACTCAAAGATGGATATAAAGAGACCGCGCCTGTTGGACAGTTTCCACAGGGTGTGAGTCCTTACGGGGCGCACGATATGGCGGGGAATTTGTGGGAATGGGTGTCGGACTGGTATGATCCAAACTATTACAGGACTTCACCCCCCAACGTTAATCCGAAGGGACCTGAGACCGGCGACGGACATGTTCTAAAAGGCGGTGGTTGGGCAGAGAATTTGGATTTCACCCGATGTGCCAATCGTCAAGGCGGAAATCCCGGATCTCTCATACGAGGGTTTCGATGCGTTATAGATGCACCGCCTGAAGAGTAGTATTAAATTCGTAATCTTCAACCAATCTCATTCTACCTCTAATATCTCTTGTAGGAGGGATCTCCGAATCCCGACTTCTAATGTGTCTCCCCCATAAGATTTCAGAGTAAACTTCTCAGGAACTTTCAGTCAAACCCCTCAAAACCCAGTGGTGATATAGAGGCATGCCTTTTTTTAAACCTATCACTTTTTGGATTTACTCTGAATACTCTGAAATTCGCGCGCTTTCGTTTCTGGTTTACGCACTTCTGATTGTTCGCGAATTTGACATCTATTCTTGTGCTATGCTATACTATAATGGGTGGGCGAGAAAAGCTTATAAGCCAAATCATGTAGTCCGTAACATTATCCCGCAGGTTTCCTCTATAAGAGACATGCGCAAGGAGGACGGGTATATCGAAAGACAGGTGAAAGTTCCAGCCACCGTTACTTACCCACAAGGAATAATTAAAAAATTTGAAACAGATTATCACGCACGCGGATCCAGACCTTGATGCAATCGTCAGTGCATGGATTGCCCAAGATTTTCTCTTCAAGGAACACGAGTCAGAGGTACTGTTTGTGAGTCGAAAAGTGCCAGAGAAACTCATGTTGCATGCCGATTGTGTGGTTGATGTTGGAAACACATATATCCCTGAAAATTACCGATTTGATCACAAGCCTCCCGCATTTCAGAATAGGAATAGCACCTGTGCGACCCGACTCATCTGGGAATACTTACGCGACAGCGGTACCGATGTCGCGCACCTTGAACCTTTGGTAGAGATTACGTATCAAGGCGATACACATCGGAATTCTGACGCGCTCAAACAGAGTCGAATTGACGGACCACATGCGGAATTAGTCAAACTAAAATCAGAATATAAAGAGATAACAGAGGTCTATCGACAGATGGTTCTCTGGCTGAGGAGTTATACGGAAAAATGATGAAGCAGCTTACATGTTTACTCATTGTCCTATTTGCCGCGGCAGTAATGCCAGCGAAATACGTAAGTGCCGATGAATGGCACCAGTGGCGTGGTGAAAACAGAGAAGGTGTTTGGAACGAAACGGGTATTCTTGACAAATTTGAAGGAGAGCAAATTCCACTCCGTTGGCGTGTGCCGATCGGAAGCGGCTATAGTGGACCGAGCGTCGCCAATGGACGTGTATACGTTACAGATAGGCTTACAAAGCCGAAACAGGTGGAACGCGTTCACTGCTTCGATTGGGAGACAGGTGAGTCTATCTGGTCCTATACCTACGATTGTGCCTATAAGATCGACTATACGGCAGGACCCCGTGCGACTGTGACTGTGCAGGATGGATATGCTTATGCGTTGGGGGCGATGGGACATCTGCACTGTTTTGATGCGACTACGGGTGAGATCGTATGGAAAAGAGATCTCAATGCCGAATATAACATTAATATGCCTATCTGGGGCATTGCATGTGCTCCTATTGTTGAGGCGGAAAACCTGATTGTTCAGATCGGGGGCAAGCCAGACGCGTGTATCGTCGCATTTGACAGGCAAACGGGTGAAGAGAAGTGGAGAGCATTGGATGATAACGCCTCTTATTCCGCACCGATTGTCATTACGCAAGCAGGGAAACGCGTCCTGATCTGCTGGACGGGTGCGAATATAGCGGGTCTCAATCCACAGACCGGCGAAACCTACTGGCTCTATCCGTTTCCACCAGAAAGTTTCGAGATAGCGATTGCTACGCCTATTTTCGATCAGAACGAATTGTTTGTTACTGAGTTCCGTCAAGGGTCTCTTCTTCTGAAGTTACCTCAAGATAAATTGGTGGTAGAACTCGGTTGGCATCGTAAAGGCAAAAACGAACAGCATACCGATGCGCTTCAGACCACAATGGCGACCCCAGTGCGGTTCGGTGATTACATTTACGGTGTGGATAGTTATGGCGAGCTTCGGTGTTTAGATGCGCGAAACGGCGATCGGATTTGGGAAGACCTCTCCGCTGTACGGAAAGCGCGCTGGAGCAATATCCATCTCGTCAAGCATCCTGGGTCATCAGAGAATAGGGTCTGGATGTTCAATGAACACGGCGAACTTCTCATTACAGAACTCTCTCCTGAAGGACTGAATATAATCAGTCGCGCCAAATTGATCGAACCGACACGCGACCAACTCAACCGAAGAGGCGGTGTTACGTGGGCACATCCCGCATTTGCCTATAAACACGTCTTCATTCGGAACGATAATGAACTCGTTTGTGCCAATTTAGAAAAGTAAAATATAGATACGGAGGTTAAAATATTGGATGCGACCCGAATGCCGGAGGTAGATTTACGTCCCGGCGAAGAACTGCACGGCTTTGAAGTAAAAGCCGTCACACCGATCGACGAATTACGAGCGGTGACGATTGAATTAGCACACCAACATAGCGGTGCCCGCTTACTACATCTCTACACAAACGACACAGAGAATCTCTTCTCCATTAATTTCCCGACCCCACCCTCAGACGATACAGGTGTCCCACACATTCTTGAGCACGCCGTCTTAGCGGGTTCCCAGAAATTCCCGGTGAAAGAGCCTTTCTTTGAGATGATTAAAATGAGCATGGCAACCTTTATCAACGCCATGACAAGTTCCGATTTTACCTGCTATCCGGTATCCAGCAATGTCAAAAAAGATCTCTTCAACTTGGCGGAAGTCTACTTTGACGCAGTTTTCCATCCATTATTGACGGAAAACACTTTCAAGCGTGAAGGACATCACCTGGCACCCGTTGATCCAGAGGATCCCACCGGCGATCTAAAAATAACAGGTATCGTCTATAACGAGATGAAAGGGGCATTCTCAGATCCCGAAGCTCGGCTGTATCGATCAATGATGTGTCAACTCCTTCCCGATACGCTTTATGCCTGTGAATCCGGTGGTGATCCAGATGCCATCCCGGACTTGACGTATGCACAGCTTAAAGGGTTCCATGAAACCTATTATCACCCAAGTAACGGCTACTTCATTCTCTACGGTGACATTCCAACGAGTGACTATCTCAACTTCCTCGCTGATAGGTTGGATAAAATTCCAAAAAACGCTACGAGTGCTGCTCTGCGTCCGTTGAGACCGGAGGTCACACACCAACCGAAGTGGGATGCGCCACGGATTGTAACAGATACGTATCCTGTTGGGGCAGATGAACCGCTCACAGAAAAGACGTATCTCTCGCTCAGTTGGATCATCGGTGATGCAACCGACGCAGAAGAGGTTGCCTTAGGTCAGATTTTGAGCCTCATTCTCGTTGGTAATGAAGCCGCACCCCTCCGTAAGGCGATTATTGAATCAAAACTCGGTGCGGATCTCGCCTATGCTGCTGCCAGTTCTATTGGACCTGCCGCCGTCTTTTATCTCATTCTCAAAGGGAGTGAAGCCGATCGCTCTGAAGCTTTTACGCAATTAGTAACCGATACTTTAACACAGATCGCGGACTCAGAGATCGAGAGCGAGAAGGTTGAAGCGGCTTTCCAGCAAGCGACCTATCATTACCAAGAAGTCGCGTCGATGTTCCCCCTCCGTATGCTCTATCGTGTCATCGACGGTTGGATCTATGAAAAAGATTCAGATACGTTCCTAAAGATGGGGAAAACCCTCGCTGGTGTCCGTCGGCAGTGGCAGGAAAATCCGTCAATTTTTAACGACTTCATCCGCGAGAAATTTATTGAGAACCCACATCGTCTGACCAATATCTTGTCGCCTGATCGGAATATGCAGGCGAGAATGGATGCTGAACTCACCGAACAGATGAAAGAGACACGGGCAGAACTCACTGATGAAGAGGTCCAGCGAATTGCCGCTGATGCTGCTGAACTGGAACGCCTCAACGGTATGCCGAATTCACCGGAAGCACTTGCGAGACTGCCACAACTTCAGGTCAGCGATTTGCCTGAGAAACCGAGACATATCCCTACAACAATCGAGAACGTCGGCGGGCGTGCCCTGCTCCGCAACGATGTTTTCGCCAATGGTGTTAACTACCTCGTGCTAAATTTCGATTTGCAAGGGTTGCCAGAGCGTCTTTGGACATATCTGCCGAGATACGCTGACGCGATTGGTAAACTCGGTGCCGCTGATATGAGTTATGAAGAGATGGCACAACGGACATCGGCGGTTACTGGCGGAATTGGATGTTCGGTGGGATTCGGCACACGGGCTCTTGACGCAAGTCGTTCCTTGCAAAATATGCGGTTTCATCTCAAGGCACTTGATGGTAAAATGGATGCCGCCCTGGATGTCCTACATGATCTGCTTTTCGCTGTGAATCCGCGCGATACGGAACGCCTTCGGGATGTCTTGGTGCAAGCCGTCGCCGAATATCAGACGGAGATGATCCACGATGGCTCAAGTACTGCAATTCATCACGCTTCACGCGGGCTTTCGTCAAATGCGCATCTTGCCGAAATAGTCTATGGGCTACCGCAACTCCACAACAGCGAAACGCTGCTCAACAATTTTGACGAACTTAATACCGACCTTATGGGTCATATAGAAGAGATTCGCGATTTCCTGTTAGCACGTGGACGGGTAACCGCCAGTTTCACCGGTTCCGATACCGCCTTTGACACAGTGCATGTCAAGCTCGGTAAATGGCTTGACGCGATGCGGGACGAACCTATTACTTCGGAATCAATTGCGTTCCAGCAGTTTGATACGCCACCGTGGGAAGGGTTAGCGGGTCCGATTCAGATTGCACATTGCGCACACGTAATGCCGGCCCCCCACTATTCGCATCCGGATTCAGCACTGCTGACGATTGGTGCGCATCTCATTCGACTGGATTACATACTCAGTGAAATCCGCTTTAAAGGCAATGCTTACGGCGCAAGATTCACCTATAGCCCGTATGATGCAGTACTATCGCAATCCTCGTATCGCGATCCGCACGTCGCACGCACAATCAATGTCTTCGAGCAAACTGTTGACTATGTTAAAGGGGTAGAGTGGACACAGGTAGATATAGATCGCGCGATTATCGCTACGGCGAAAGATGGTGAGAAGCCGATTCGTCCAAGCCAAGCGGCAAGCGGGGCATTGAGTCAACATCTCGTTGGGCAGACACGTGAGATGCGGGAAGATCGCTACGCACAACTCCAGCAGGCAACGCCTGTTAAAGTGAAACGGGCACTTCTCCAACTCTTGGAGGAAAATCGAGGTAAAGCCGCGGTGTGCGTCGTTTCGAGTCGTGAAAAACTGGAGGCTGCGAATCGTGAGTTGGCACAGCCCCTTGTTATTGAGGATATTGTAGCCTAAGCCTATTTAGAATTTTATACCTTTCCTTGGTAGGTGCGGTTCTAATCGCATCTCTCTTACAATAAAGCGCGTATACCTTTTCTCGGTAGGTGCGGTTTCTAACCGCACCCCTCTTAGGAGAAAAAATGAAAGGAATTAGAGATAATGAAGAGAATCGCAATTTTGACCCTGTGTATCTTTGCTTTGGCAGTGGTTGTGGCGATTGCGTCACAACCTGTAGGTTTTGAGAAAAACTGGCATCATTGGCGCGGCCCCCACGCCACCGGCGTCGCAGTCGATGCAAATCCACCAACGACGTGGAGTGAGACTGAAAACATCCGTTGGAAAGTGGCTATCCCCGGTACAGGACATGCCGTGCCAATTATTTGGGAAGACAAAATTTTCATCCAAACCGCTATTGAAGTTAAGGAGGAGAAGAAGGAATCTGAGGATACCAATCCATTTAGCGGTTTCTTTCAAAGAGACAGCGGTCCCAAGTATAAATTTGATCTCATTGTCCTTAATCGGAGTGATGGAAGCGTTCTGTGGCAGAAGACACTGCGAGAGATAAATCCACACGAGGGGACACACCGAGATGCCACTTACGCTTCAAATTCGCCGGTTACCGATGGTGAATTCATCTACGCCTATTTCGGTTCGCGCGGACTCTATTGTGTGGATATGATGGGCAATGTGAAGTGGGAAAAAGATGTCGGAACGATGTATAAAAGAAACACCTTCGGTGAAGGGAGTTCGCCTGTTCTTCACGGTAACACGCTCGTGATCGTTCAAGATCATGAAGGCGATTCCTTTATCACTGCTCTTGACAAGCGGACAGGAGATGTCCTCTGGAAGACTGACCGTAATGAAAGAACAACGTGGTTTTCACCGATTGTCGTTGAACAGGATGGGAAGCCGCAAGTGGTTACTGCTGGCACAAATCGCGTCCGTGGTTACGATTTGGAAACCGGGAAACTTTTATGGGAGGGCGATGGATTGACGGCGAATAGTATTCCGTCACCTGTCGCTGCGGATGGGCTTGTTTATCTGATGAGTGGTTTCCGAGGCAATGACTTACGGGCAGTTCAACTCGCAAAAGCGATGGGCGATATTAGTGGTTCGGAGGCAATTGTCTGGGAACACAGTCGGGATACGCCTTATGTACCATCACCGCTGCTCTATGAGAACACACTCTATTTCTTGAAAAGCAACGACGGTATCCTCTCTGCTTTCGATTCCAAGACGGGGAAGGCATACTACGGTCCCAAACGGTTACAGGGTGTTTCTGGTGTCTACGCTTCGATTGTTGGTGCGGCGGATCGCGTCTACGTCGCCGGACGGAATGGAACAGTGAACGTTGTTCAGCACGGTCCTGAGTTTACAATCATAGCGGAAAACACGCTGGACGATAGTTTCAACTCATCGCCGGCAATTGTGGGTTCGGAGTTATACCTCCGTGGCGGGCAGTATCTCTACTGCATCGCCGAGTAAAACGATTTTCCAATTGAGAGACTATAATTAGAGGCGGAGGTAAAACTCCGCCTTTTCTTGTAGGA
>JAAXHD010000205.1:0-427 GCA_012271015.1 Candidatus Poribacteria bacterium
TGAACCGGTTGCGTGACAGTATCCTTCGCAGCCGCTCGGGCGGAGTCACCCAATGCACTTCCGGCCCGGAAGACTACAATCTTAGCCAGATTAATAGAAAACCTACACCCCACCCTCCCGCCCCCCTTCCCCAGAAATGGTGCGTCGCGGCTTCATCCTTGATTCTGTCCAAAATTGTAGTTATGTGAGGGTGATGCTCTTCCGGAATACAGTATCCATCGGATGAAAATTTACACCGCGTTTAACTGCTAGACTACGAGTAGTCCCCCATTTTTCCTCAGGGATAGTAGAACGAGCAAAACGCGAGCGCGCGTGAAAATCATTTTCATGATTTTCACGCGCGCTCGCGTTTCGCTCGCTCTACTATCCCTGAGGAAAAATGGGGGACTACTCGTAGTCTATTTAACTGCCGCTTCGTTAGCTCAGT
>JAAXHD010000205.1:601-1300 GCA_012271015.1 Candidatus Poribacteria bacterium
AAGGCAATCAGCGGCTTGTCGTATTTTAGCCATGTCGTTTTACGAGGTTGGGGACTACGTTCAAAGTATAGAAAGCAGCAAAGAGGAGCTGGCCATTGCAAGGGAAGAGGGAAACAGAAAGAGAAGCATCAGTGTGCGATGTTCTGGACAGGTCTTATCTGCGCATCGGAGGATACAAACAGAGTATTGAGTACGGCAAAAAAGCACTGAGCATTGCCAGGTATGGGATCATTTTACGTTTCTGGGAAACTGCCCACCTACCCCTCCACTAAACCAACGTTAACTCTTAGTTCTTACCAAGGGCAAAATGTTGGCTTAGGGGAGGGGTAGGGCAAAAGTTTCACAGAAACGTAAAATGATCCCAGGTATGTACGAAATAGGGAAAGAGAAATAAACGCAAGTGTTGTTCTTTCAGGTTCGTACTATGAGGTTGGTGACTATCATGAACTAAGCGTAGAATGTGGCAAACGAGCCCCGAGTATTGCAAAGGAAGTAGGAAACAGAAAAAGAAAAGCGGACGAATGTGCTGTTCTAGCCTGGCCAAACACAGGATAGAATACGGAAAACAATAGTCCATTTCCGAGTTCTCACATTTTAGAGATCTGGTGCCGAAATTGACTCGCGAGAGCGAGGCTAAGTGCATTGCATCCTATCAAAATTCATTGCAAAGGAAAGGGCGCGGGAAGCTGCCGCGTGCTC
>JAAXHD010000287.1 GCA_012271015.1 Candidatus Poribacteria bacterium
ATTTATTGGGACAGACCCACTCGGCTACGGTGTATCCTATAAGAATCTGTCCTCACGGGAAGCACTCCGTGAGACCTACGACAGCCCGTATCCAGATGGAATCGTTCAATTGTGGCAGATTTTCAAAAGCGAACGGACGGGTGATCTTGTTCTCAGTGCTGAGAACGGTTACGATTTACGTGCCCGTTATGAAATCCCTGAGCATCGGGCGACTCATGGTGCATTAATCGCGGAGCATTTGTACATCCCACTCGCAACCAATTACCCAATTGCCGAACAGTACATCCGATCCGTTGATGTCTTTCCAACGGTGCTAAGCCTCTGCGGACATAATATTGCGGAGCGTCACATTGATGGTAGGATTGTCAAGTAAATTCAAACCTCACCACACAAATCTCCAAGCCACTTCCTTCTGTAGAAGCGATCTCCTAATCGCGACATGGATTTCTGTTTGACATATTTTTTCGGAATTATGCACCTATTCCCTTCTAATTCGCGTCATTATATAGTGAAGTGGAGGGATAGGGTATTTCTTATAGTGAATCCAAAAAATAAATAGACATTCACCCTCCCCCGGTAGGTGCGGTTTCCTAACCGCACCGGTGTGGAGTGTCCAATTAATTCTAAACTTTACTATAAATATTTTAAGTGTTCCTATCCGCGAAATGTCCAAATTGTTACGTCTCTTGATACAAACAGTCTTTCTGGAGAGGTCCGATGAAAAACGATGATGTTGAGTTGATCCAGCGCATCCTTGCCGGTGATGAGACCGCTTTCGCAAACTTAATCAGAAAGTACCAACGGCAGGTTCACATGCACGCGTTGCGGAAAATAGGGGACTTCCATATTGCTGAGGACATTACACAGGAGACCTTTCTGCAAGTCTATCAGAACTTGGAAACCCTGAACGACCCAATGCAGTTTTCAAGGTGGCTTTACGCGATTGTGAATCACCTGTGTATCGCATGGCATCGAAAAGATCGGCTCCAAACCCAGCCGCTGGAAGAAACCCACATCTCGGAAATAGAGACAGATGCGTATTCTCGATATGTCACCGTAGAACACGCGAAAACATCGGCTGAAACGCAACGCGACCTCGTCAAAAAACTGCTTGCCAAGTTGAAAGACCGTGATCGTGAGGTTATTACACTCCACTACTTTGAAGATATGACATCTTCAGAAATAGGGACGCATTTAGGTGTGTCTGAAAATACTATTAAGAGTCGGCTCCACCGGGCGCGACAGCGATTGAAGAAGTATGAATTTATGATTCAAGAGGCATTAGACATTACAATGGAAGGAGACCATCGCTCTGAAAAACAGTTGAAAGGAGAAACTATCATGACAGACGAAACGAAAGATGAACCCAAGCACACAGCAAGCCTTGAAGAAATACAGCGTCAGATTGTCGATTTGCAAGAGCAACTTCGGGTTATCGCAGATGAATCGGATGCTTTTCTTAACGCCGAAAAAAGAGAAGCAATGTCAACATTGTGTCGGCTCCCCCATAATGCTGAAAGGCCAATCACTTGGGGCTATGGGGGTGGCTATCGTACCGCTGCTGGGAAGATGTCAAAACGTATCTCATTCTGGACGGATAGCATCGACAATTTCATATCCAGAACATCGGATGCCGAGATTGCAAACCTCGCGGGTATCTTCGCAAATCCGACGGTCATCGCTATTTTAAGACAGTTGGTAGAAGGCAAGAAATCGGTTGAAGACTTGGCACACGGATGCGACACCTCGGAAGGTGAGATTGAGAAAACCGTGGAAACGTTAATAGACGCGAAGTTAACGGAGCGCACGGAAGATAATCTCATTGAACCCAAAAACGATGCCGTGTTCTATTTCCTGAACTTCGTAGGCATGACAAGGGTCCATCTGGATCCTAAAGACCATTAATCCGAGTCCAGTACTAAAGGAGAAGGCTGGAACAATACTGACTTCCAGCCTTCCATGTTTCCAGTCGTGTTAGAGAGTCTTCAACGAGTCTCGCAATTCTTTTGTTGATTTGGACAGTCTGGGTAGTGCTGATGCCAAACGCACTGGGTTCCCTCGGTAACCGTTTGCACTCCCGACCCACCCCCAGAGAATTCATGGCTCAAGCTCGGGATGCGCGTGAAGATTTGCAAACCCGCTATTTTGCCCGGATTATAGTAAAATCCGTAATTACTTATACACTTTTATACTATCATCAATAGAAGTCTGATGATTATATTGACGGATCCGCTTAATGTTGGCGAAATCCTTCTCAATCGGATTTAACTCCGGGGCATAAGGGGGTAAAAATAATAAACTCGCCCCTGAAGCCCGGATCCATGCCGCGGTCTCTGCTCCCTTGTGGAAGGAGGCGTTATCCATAATCAGCACGTGCCTGTCGTCGAGCAAAGGACATAGCATCTCTTTGAGCCACGTGTTGAAGGCAGTCGCATCGCAACTCCCCTCGAAGAGCAGGGGCAGCGTAAAACCTCCATCAAGTCGAGCCGCAATCAACGTTGTGCTTCTATAGCGGCGACTTGGTACTTTATCTTCAACACGGAGGCCTCTCGGGGCATAAGCATAGCACCGGAACTCTTCTTCCGTGAAACCCGTTTCATCGAGGAACACAGGGGTTTTGCCTTGCTCTTGGGTCTCGCGTTGAAAGACGGAGAGATACTCTTGCCGTTTTAGAGGACACTGTTCTTTATAGGGAGTCGTTTTTTTTTTCGCGTGATATTGAGTTTTGACAACGCATAAAAGATGCCATGTGGAGAAACACCGAAGTGGTGGGCTCGTTCAGCGAGCGTCCGATCTGGAAAATCAGCGACATGTTGCCGAAGNNAGGGCGTCATAATCAATAGTGCGGGGGCCCTTGGGCCCCGGTTTCTTACAAGCCAATGGGTCTTCAGCTTCGAGATAGTTATAGATCGTCCGTCTTGAAATCCCAAAGTGCCTTTCAGCGGCGGCTTTACTGCCCCCGTTAGCGATGAACTCAAGCACGCGTTTGCGTAAATCTGTGGAATATGCCATAATCTCAAAGCATAACATAAATCAAAAAAAATGTAAACTTATTTTCGGAATCTACTATAAAGAACCACCCCGACGAGAAATTCCTGCGACGATCGCGACAGCGTTAGGCGCGGAATATGTTAATAAAGACGCGGAGTTACGGGATCGCTTGCGCGGAGACTACCTTTTCGCCGAACTCCGTCAGATCCAAACTGCTCGCTCTCTCACCCGTATTTCGCCAGCAGCGGTTGTGCAGTATGCTTTTGAAGGGCTTGCAGGCACCGGTTTCTCTCGCCATTTAGACTTTCTTTCCCAGACACGTCAATACGCAAAACAGTTTCGGCAGTTTCTCATTGATGCCGATCGCGCAGATCCAGAAAGTCCGCACGCCGTTGGTATTCCAGAAGGCACCTCACAAAAACCGGTGAACTTTGATGCCGTCCCGAAATTTGAAGATCAACACCGCTTGAGTGTGGATTTTAATGCCGCAATTGTTGATTTATTGCTATTAATTTTATTCCTGCTGGTGTTGTTCATTGGCACCTTCCTTTCGTTCTTGCGCACGGAGATATGGTAATTTTTTCAACGTTATCATACTGCAAATGAGCCGAAGATTAGCTGACTATGGTAAAACTTGAAAATGTGTAAATATTCACCAGACATACCCTTCGCTGGCGAGGTTTCCTAACCTCGCGTTGTATTTCAGTGATTGACACCGCTTGACAAATGTGCTACCATTTTAATAATTGATTGTAACAGCGCGGTTCGGGATGTGTTCCATTCCAGCCCGTAATACTACTCATTCTTTGATGCAAATTCAGACAAACCCCTCAGTTTTCAAGGTAACCATGCCAATACCGAATTTCCCCAATAAACATAAATCGCGTTCCATAGTCACACCACAACAGCACGTCGCGTACTTCCGTCAACAGGGCTTCATCCCTGACTTTCCAGTTCCGGAGAGTGTTATCTTTTGTTACGAAGGGAATCTGCTTGACCGTATTACCAACGTTGAAAGCGTCGAGCAGGTGCAAGGCGTAGGTGGTGCGTTTTACCTACTGACCGAAACCGACAATCGCGTGGCAGTTAGCGGCAACAACGGCATCGGTGCCCCAGGTGTCTCAATGCTCCTTGAAATCCTGAT
Source organism: Candidatus Poribacteria bacterium (assembly GCA_012271015.1). Lineage (GTDB taxonomy): Bacteria > Poribacteria > WGA-4E > WGA-4E > WGA-3G > WGA-3G. The sequence goes on from JAAXHD010000287.1 coordinate 4,136, forward strand.
AGAATTGGGGGTTAAACGATTTATCAACGTAGGCATCGCTGGTGGATTACAAAAAAATTCTCACATTGGTGATGTTGTTGTTTGCACCAGTGCCATTCGCGATGAAGGCGTTTCATATCACTATTTGGAAGACCCTTCGGCACCCGCACTGCCGTCCGAAAATTTGACGGAGGCACTTCGGCAGACTCTTGAACGTGAAGGTGTATATTACTGGCAGGGAGCAACATGGACCACTGACGCTTTCTTTCGTGAAACAATTGGAGAGATTCAGCATTATCAAGAGGAAGGGGTTGTCACGGTTGAGATGGAAGCCGCCGCTTTATTCGCCATCAGTACACTGCGCGGCGTGGACATGGCATCAGGGTTTGTCATCAGTGATCTGGTAGCAGACTTGGTGTGGCATCCACAGATCCTCGCCCAAAAAACACACGAGAATTTATTCTACTTGTATCAGGCAGCACGCGCAACCTTAAACGAAACCAATAAAAAATGACACTGAAGGAAATTGAAATGGCAATTTTAACACAAGCACATCGAGAACACTTCGACGAATACGGATACATGGTCATCGAAAATGCCGTCCCGACTGAACTTTGCAATGCTGTCGTTGACGCGATCTTTACGTTTTTAGAGATGAATCCCTCAGACCCAAACGGTTGGTACCGCGCGCCGCATAAACCCGGCGCGGGGATGGTGGAAATGTACCAACACCAAGCCATGTGGAACGTCTACCAGCATCCACCGATCCATCAAATCTATACGGAGGTCTACGGCACTGAGCGGATCTGGGTACACCCTGACCGCGTCAACATGAAACCACCGAAACACCCTGATTATCCTGAGTGGGACCATAAGGGGATGTACCACTGGGACGCAGATACCTCGAACTTACCCGTCGGTTTTGGCACCCAAGGGGTCCTCTTCCTGACAGACACAACCGATAACCAGGGATCTTTTGTCTGCTGGCCCGGAGCACATAAGTCGCTGATTGACGAAGAAAACCCCTGGGTGCCAGAAATTTCGCCGGAACACTTCATTCAAGTGCCTGCGAAGGCGGGTTCATTGCTCATTTGGCATAAAGCACTTCCGCACGGCAACGGTCGAAATACTTCCGACAAACCGCGACTGGCGCAATACATGAACTTCTATCCGGTCCCCGACCCGATAGATGAGGAACGACGGCAAGAACGCATTACGCTATGGCGAGAGCGGAGAGCATTGGGTCGAGGTCCCTATCCCGGCGACCCACGACGGTGGGAAGCAAAAAATTATGGACCAGCAGAACTTACGCCCTTAGGTCGAAAACTGCTGGGGCTTGATTTATGGGACTAATATTTCTTAAGCATCCCCCAACTTGTGGCTAATTTCCCTTGCGGTTCCACACCGAGTGCCGCCTGTAATCCATTGTCCATGATTGCCTTGATCTGTTTTTCAGTCAAATCCACGTTGAAGATGGCAACCTCATCGAAAAGACCGAACATAAATTGGTGGTGCGCCAGAAAATCTCCCATGTTAACCTCCTGATCCTTAGCATTCGTGTCCATCGCCTGATCGTTGCCTTCCTTGGACTGAAGTTCACCATCAACATAGAGGTCATGGTCTTTTACGGCATCAGAACCTTTGGGAAAAACCACCGCCATGTGATGCCACTCTTTATCACAGACGTTGTCGGCTCCGTAATTCTGTCCACCAGCAACCTCGATTCTCAAGTTGCACTCCGCACCCCGTAAGTGCGCACGGACGTAGTATTTTTCTCCCGTCAGGTTTGGTCCCCATTTCACCCATGAGTGCTCTCGTGTGTCCCCGGCTTTAAACCAGAAAACCGTCGTTCTCGGATCCGTTCCACCAACCCCGGCGTAGCCGGTAATGATCAAATTGTCATCTTTGCCATCGTAGTCTAAACAAGTCCCGAACACACCTTTGGTGTATTTCGCACCAGATATTTCCCCATCTCGACCGTTCTCAGAAATATCCTTGGCGACGGTACCCTTCCCTTCATCAAAAAGATAAGCCACTTCAACAGTCTTCGGATCGAGTATAGCAGTATCGCTGATACTCGTAATCAATAATCCGAAAGCGGTAACAATTAACCAAACCAGTACAAAACTGGCTCGACTTCCAAGTTTCATAGTTTCCTCCTATGCAAATATGCCACTAAATTTCCAATCCAAAACCTTATATTTCGATGGAAGGGCCTAAGGGGGTTAGTACACCAATCTATAGTTTTCTCAAAAACGGATTATAGCAAGATCGCTCAAAATAGACAAGAGAAAAAGCGGTAGTAGCAGTGTGTGCCTTTCATTGATTTCACACGTACAAACCAAGTATAATATAATGTGATTATGAGATACTGAGAAATGCGTAAATCTTTGAAACAGAGAACATTTGCGATGTTTCTTCGCTTTCCTGGCGGTTATCTCTTTGAACTTTTTACACTTGAGGCATTTGATCGCATGGATTGGATCTATTATCCAAGAGAAGAAAGTGAGACTTTAAAAATAAAGGAATAACAAAACATCCCTTGAGAATTATAGTGAATCCAAAAAATAAATGGACATTCACCCTCCCGCGGTAGGTGCGGTTTCCCAACCGCACTGGTGTGGAGTGTCCAATTAATTCTAAACTTTACTATAAAGGATTGAGAAAGGAGATTATCTTCCATGGAACCACGCGTTTCATATCTGATTTGTGCAACACCTCGCTGTGGCGGTTATCTGCTGTTTGAGGCTTTGGAGAATACAGGTCTCGCCGGAAATCCAGGGGAATACTTCTGGGAGGATGAACGTTGGGCTAAAGAATGGGGCGCAACCGATTATACCGACTTTCTCAGTAAAGTCAAAGAGAAAAGCACAACCCCAAATGGGGTCTTCGGGACAAAACTCATGTGGGGCTACTTTGAAAAGTTCATCAACAAAGTGCTTCAAATCCCGCAATTCAGAGACAGAAATCCGTCACCACATACAGTGTTAAACGAACTGTTTCCAAACCTGAATTATATATGGATAATGCGTCGAGACAAGATGCGCCAAGCCGTTTCTTTATGGAAGGGACTTCAGACATTGATTTGGTGGAAAAGGACCGGTGACCCCACCCCCGAACTGGAAAAAGAACCAGCGTACAACTTTGAAGCGATCGACTATTTTGTCCAAGAGATTGTTTTTCACGAGGCGGCATGGCAGTCGTACTTCACTCAATACAATATAACCCCATTTACAGTAATTTATGAGGATTTCGTGCCTTCCTATGAGGGAACGGCTCTCAGAATTATGGATTGGCTGGAAATTTCTTATCCTGAAGATTTGGCGTTTGGTGCCAGACGTCTCCAAAAACAAGCCGATAGTGTTTCTGATGAGTGGGTTCAGCAGTATCGTGCCGATAAACAGAAGCGAAAAAGTGATAACCAAACACACTCACCTTTCTCTATCACCTCTTGGGACTTCAAAATACCTAATATTCCCTAAATACCTTTGAAAAAATATAACCGATACAAAAATTTTTGAAAAATAATTTGACAAAGATAAAAACATGTGATATAATATTAACACTGTAAAGTTAAATCACTCTGTAAACATAGGTTAAAACAATGGGCACCAAAGAACGTAGAGCAAGAGAAAAAGAGCAATTACGACGGCAAATCCTCGTCGCGGCACGAGAGTTGTTTGTCAGCGAAGGTTATGAGAACGTCTCCATGCGAAAAATTGCCAACAAGATCGAATACTCACCGACGACGATCTATCTCTATTTCAAGGACAAGGCAGATCTGTTAGATTCGGTTTGCAAAGAAACACTGCTGAACCTGTTGAACACGCTTGAGAAACTAAAAAATGATAAAAGCGATCCGGTTGAGACTCTCAGAAGAAGTGGACAGGCTTATGTCGAGTTCGGGCTCAAATATCCGCAAGATTATAAACTGACATTTGTCATCCGCCCTCAGTTCCAGAAGGATTTAGGGCTACAAGAGGGATCCGTCGGCGAAAAGGTGTTCAATTACTTACGTGAAATGGTTTCCGAATGCATCCAACAGAAACGATTCCGACATGCGGATGTCGAAACCACCGGTCAGGTGCTGTGGTCAGCGGTTCATGGTGTCACATTGCTCCTGATTGATTTCCCTGATTTCCCTTGGACTGAGAAAGACAAATTGATTGACACAGTAATTCACACAACAATTGAGGGTTTAAAAGCATAGATTCAAAACCATATGGCGAAAGTTAAATATATTTTTTCGCCTATAACTTAACATTGTAAACTTATTTATCTGTGTTAATATATGGAGAAATAAAATGAAAAAGCAAGACCTATACCGCAAACACTTTTCTTCCGCAGAACTGAAACTGGTAACCGAGTGGGCAAGGTATTATCGACGAATTCTGTTCTTTACACTGATTTTTGGTGTATTCCTGTCGAGTTACTCTGGACTTCCCAACGCAGCCGCCGATCCGGCGGTGCCTGCTCACACGGAATTCACTTTTGATCGGTACGAAATCGTCACCGGCGTTGCGAAACGCCAGACTGTTTTGACGGGATTTCTCCTCGGTGGTGCTATCGCGGAAGTTGCCGTGGTGCACATTGATGAGAACGACAGCCGACACTTGCGTATCTACACATTCAGCAACGGCACTTGGACACCGAAATTCGACACAACACTATGTCCAGAAGTAGTGTTCGTTGATGTGGCAAACATCGGTGGATGTGATCGCTTAATCACGTATGAGAAGGGGCGTCTGAACTGGTTTGATCCGGTTTCGACGATGGAACACCCATTGGTGGTGGTTACTTCCAACTTCAAGCCACCTCGCGAGAACGAAATTCCCCATGTGGATGTCACTCAGGACGTGAATGCTGACGACCGCGATGACTTGGTAGTGCCTGACTCTGACGGTTTCTGGGTCTTCATCCAGGGGAGCGATGGCGTGTTTGCCGAGAAAGTAAAAATCGGTCCTTCTACTGAAATGGAGCGGATTCTCGGAGCCGACGGATATCGGTACAACCCATGGTCTCAAAGCCGGGTCTATGAAATCGACTACAACAGAGATGGTCGTACCGACCTGGTGTTCTGGGATGAGGACCACTTCAAGGTTCATCTTCAAAATGAACGCGGACTGTTTGCACCGAAGGCTAAAACCTTTCTAACCGATGTGGCATTCGACTCGGATCGGGGCTCCTTACTCGCCATCGGAGACATGACAGGAAAGGTGTTGCACTCATTGTCAGACCTGAACGGTGATGATGTCGCTGACTTGATGGTTTTCCAGCTTTCGGGCAAGGACATCTCCAAAAAGCACTCCAGTTACGAGGTGCATTTCGGCGCGCCAACACCCGACGGCGGTATCGCTTTTTCAGGAGACCTTGACATCGCGTTCCAGTCGGATGAAAGCGTTCAGCTTGGGATGGACCGGCACGACTTCAATCGCGATGGTCAGATGGATCTGATGATCACGACTATTAATCTTGAATTTCTCAAGGGCAGTGTCTGGAAGAGCATCAAGGGGTTCATGGGAGATGATATCTGGTTGGGGCTTAAGTTCTACCAAATGGAAAATGGTCGCTATCCCGACACACCCAACACTATCCGTGGAATCGCTCTGGACGGTGTACCCAGCCATCGTGAGCCGGGATGGATACCACTGGACATCGTGCTTCGAGGAGCGACACACGAGAGACGGAACACTCAAAAGCGTTACCCGCGTGCCTTCAACACAACCTTGCGCATCGGGGATGTTACTGGTGATGGTCGCTCGGATCTCCTCATCGCTGATCACCCCCGGATTATGGTCGTCTTCAGTGGCGTGCCGGGACCAGAAATATTTGCTCGACAACCTCAGGAGGTGAAGGTCGCTGTTCCCAACGACGAGGAATACATCTGGCTGGTGGACCTCAACAAGGACGGGGTGCAAGATATCCTTATGCATCACTCATTCACGCTGCGAGATGCTCACGGAGCACCGAAACTGGTTCCGGGAACTGAACCGCATCGGGTGACGATGCTGATCGCTCAATAAATCCATCGGTTATATTTTTTTGTGTATAAGTTAACACTGTTCATTTATTTAGACATGTTAATATATGGAGGAAAAATGAAAAAGCGAAACCCAGCTCTCAAACGCTTTCTTTCCACAAAATTGAACTCGGTAGCCAAGCATACAAGGCACTACCGACGGAGCCTATTCGCTCTATTGATTTTTGGAGTCTTCCTGTCAAGCTGTACAGGTCTATCCAATCAAGCGGTCGATCCGATGATGTCTACCCCTTCAAAACCCACTTTCGCCCCCTACGAGGTCGCTACCGGCATAGCGAAACATCAAACTATTTTGACGGGATTCCTGCTTGGCGGCTCTATAGCCGATCTCGTTGTGGTGAACGTTGACACAGACAGCAACCGGTACTTACACATCTACGCGTTCGGGGACAGCACATGGACACCAAGGCTGGGCATAACCCTACGCCCTGAAGTGTTGTTCGTTGATGTGGCAAACATTGACGGACACGATCGGTTGATTACATGTGAAGGTGGACATTTGAACTGGTTCAACCCCAAATCGGCAACGGAGCGTGTATTGGTGACAGTTCCTTCTGTAATACCACCTCCTAATGACAACATCCCTCACGTGGACATCACTCACGATGTGAACGGCGATGCTCGTGACGATCTGGTCGTACCGGATTCTGACGGTTTCTGGGTGTTCGTTCAAATAAGCGATGGCACGTTTGCCGACCCAATAAAACTCGGTCCGGACACTGAAAAAAATAGAATCTATGGTGCTGATGAATTTCGATACACGCCATGGCATAGGAACGGTATCCACGAAATGGATTACAACCGGGATGGTCGCAGCGACTTGGTGTTCTGGAACACAGACCACTTTAAGGTTCATCACCAAGATGAGCACGGACGCTTTACTTCGGTAGCTACAACCTTTACGACCAGTGTGGCGTTTGACTCCGATGATCTCGCTTCACTTGCCGCTCCACATGGGGTTCGCCATAGGCTGAGAGATCACAACCCTACCGGAAATCTAACGGGAAGGGTGCTGCACTCGCTAACCGACATCAACGGCGATGGCATCGCCGATCTCGTGATTTTCTCACTTTTGGGCGGAAGTTTGTGGCACATGCACTCCAGCTACGAGGTACATTTCGGCACGCCGACACTTGATGGGGGCATTGGGTTCTCACCGGACGTTAGCACTGCAATTCACGTAGATGGCATCCCGTTCGGAATGGGGCAGTACGACTTTAACGGGGATGGACAGGTTGACATAATGTTCACAACCCTCAAACTCGGTGTTTTTAGGGTTGTTGGCATACTCATTGATGGAGTTCTGACTGGTTCCGTGTCGCGGGATCTGGAGATTTACCGTATGAAAGGCGGCATCTACTTTGACAAGCCTAACACCACTCGTAAAATCGAGGTGTACCCGGGCAACGAGTCAGGGAAAAAAGCCGCGACCTTCCCGTCATTGCTGATTGGGGATGTCAACGGGGACAAACATTTGGACCTGTTGATGCAGAAGGGGCAGAAAGAACTTCGCGTCTTTACCGGCGTACCGGGACAACGCCTATTTGTCCGGAAGCCTCAAAAGATAATGGTAAACACACCCGACAACGAAAAACATGCTTGGCTGGTTGATCTTAACAAAGACAACAAGCAGGATATTCTCATGTATCATCCATCTACTACTGATTCGCACCGAGTGACACTACTAATAGCTCAATAAACAAAAAGGAGAAAAACAATGACACGCACGATTTTTTGCCTAATCTGCATTTTTGCAGGAATAACCCTCAGTTTCTCGGTTCAGGCGCAAGAACCAGACCTCACCAAGAATTTTGGTATCGGACTTCAGGGAGCCACCTCTGAATTTGGTGGAGTTAGTTTTCGTTATACTGGACTGGCACCCGTATACCTTCAAACCGTTGGACGCTTTATTCTCAATGACCAGAACAGCGACCACATGTTAGGAGGCGGCGTTTCGTACGCCATATTCGAGCACCACGGTAGGTGGCACAGATCCCGACTCTATTTCACCTTAGAAGGGGGATGGCGATACAAAAAAGAGCCGGATTTACGTGACGAAATCGTCAAATCTACGACGTTAGGAGGCGGACTCGCTTTTGGAGGCGAACTTGTGTTCTCGCTCGGAGGGATTCCGCTCGGTTTGAACATAGGAGTCGGTCAAGGGTTTGGCAGAGAAAAAACCGAATTACAATCTAAAGGTATCGCTGGGGTTTACGTAGGAATGGGTATACATGCCTATTTTTAAGTGAGAGCGTTGTCTATAGATAGATTTAGGTTATAATCTCGCTTCCAAAAAATGTGGCAAAACGTATACAGAAAGGCATTGGCAAGTCAGTCAATGCCTTTTTATTTCCTGTCAGTATAAACATGACATGGTTGTCTTGGCACGAGAGTCATCCTCTTTGTAGACGACTGGGCAATTCGGTGGTAAGGTAAAAAGGAAACTTCTGGTAACTTCTTCACACAGATGCGTAGACTTTAAGGCATCCAATTGAACAATATTTGGCATTTCACACCAATTAGGAGAAAAATTTGTCATAAATAATCATAATATGACAAAAATATAACTTTTTTGTTGATATTTGATGTTTTATGTGATATAATTACAGAATACAATAGAATATGGCATAAGATGTCAAGGAGAGAATGAGAGATGTTAATTTCTTACGAGGAAAAATTACGCATAGCGCAGGAGTCGCTAAGGCAACCGTCTGTGAACCAGATAGCGGAGGCTACCGGTATACACCGCAGTGTGGTTCAGAAGGCTCTGAATGATCCAGAGATTATTGAGTTACAAGAGACTTTCAAAGTGCATGTGCTTTCCAGATACGTCAATTCCTTTCCCGTCGATGTCTCTTTTGCCTCAAAAGAGGCTAAGTCAAATGTAGTTGAATCAAACGGGACTGAGTCAAACGTGGAGTCTGAATCAAACACGGAAGTTGAGTTAAACCAACTTGAGTCATCCGTCTCGGAGGAAGCTGAACTTCGGATCCGCGAAGTAGAGGCTCTGGAATCAATTGCGACATCTCTGGTGAGTCTTCGGTCGATGTTTGAAAAAGCGGCCAAACAGAAGATACCGACGCAGGAAAAACTTGATGAGTAGACTGGCAAAGTGAATGGTGTACAAGCATAGTTTCAGATGTTCCCTAAGTTCGGTAGGTGCGGTTTGATGAAGTTTCAGAATTTAAATCGGTAATACTCTCAATCCCTCTTCCTGTAGGAGCGAGCTGCACTCGCGATTCCCCCGGAGGGTTGACACAAACACTTACCGAGTTATTTTTTTATTTTCATTAACCGCCTCCTTTTGGTTTGGGTCTGTTTTGTGGTGTTTATGCCGAGGACAAGCGGATTGATCGCAAGCCAACTGGCGGACTCTTACTGTAAGAGCGATCTCCTGATCGCGACCGATACAATTTCAGAGTAAAGTTCCAAGAACCTTTGAAAAAAAACGCTCAAAACCCTGTCAGGGCGTGGCTTTTTAGCCTCTTGTCAAGCCTGACAATTTTCCGGTTTTACTCTGAATACTCTGAAGCTTTACACTTCCGTTGTGTCTGCCGCTCACAACCAACACCCACCACTTTGTTATATCAGGGCACTTCACGCCGTAGTGTCGCAGGCTTGCATGTTCATCTCCGTCCACCTTGTTGAACTTTGAATTAGGACTTACGCAATAGTTTATAAACGTGGTATACTCTCAACTTATGAAAACCCTAACCCTCTCA
>JAAXHD010000168.1 GCA_012271015.1 Candidatus Poribacteria bacterium
AAAAAAGAGGTGCAGCTTCGCCCCGAATCTGCTAAAATAGAGAGAAATCAATAATAATAGGACTTACGCATTCCCTCTTAAAATCCCCCTGATAAGTGGGATTTAGGGGGTTTAAAGGACGAAATTACGGTTTTTTGCGTCTGACTGTCCGATATTTGCTCAATTTGCGTCCGTCCTGAAATTTATGTAAACAGAAAGAACCCATCTATCGTTTACAATCAAGATTTAAGTTTAAATAACGTGAGTTTGGTATTTGTAGCGTAGGAAACCGTTGGTTTCCTGCGTCTCGGAAGCACAATTCTGCCCAAAAACATACGCATTTCTGAAAAATACCGCAAAATGCTTTATTTTTCAAACTCACGTTAAATAGTTATTGGCTATCGGTTTAATAAAAGGTTTCTTTTAGCAACACCCTCTTGTACTCGACATCTCTTAAAATACGAAAAATCAGGGATATACGTGCAGATACATTTCTTGTCAAAATTTGCAAACCAGTTAACCTCAAAAAAGCAAAACCCGCTGTTAAAAACTGGGATCCTTTTCATCATCGTCCTCTGTTCAACGTCTGAAATTGCCGTAAGTCGCGTCGCTGAAGAAGAGCCTGAACCTAAAAAGCAAACACAAACAGACCCTACAACACCTGACAATCGCTCCACCGCCCTCGATTCCGACGAACCCGAAACACCACCCGTAAATCAACGTTCCACTGATTTCGGGTTATTCACCCGCAACCCCTTCGACAACAATAGCGAGTCAAAGCACTTCATCTGGCAAAGTGTCGATCAGCCATCAGCCGTCAGCCGTCAGCAAGGATGGTGGGAGACGGATACGGCGCAGGAGGATGCCACAGGACCCACTGAAGACCAAGAGCCGATAACCGATAGCGATCGTCTTATACTGCCCTACTTAGACAGTCTCCGACGTTGGCGGAATCCCCCCGATTTAACCGATCTCAATAAACTTTATGACTGGAAACCCAAACCGAAGCGCGATGAAAAAGGCATTGCGCTTCCGATGGATTCCAATCTCAGGATAACAGGCTTACAATCCGTAACCGTAGAGGCGAACAAAACCCACTATTTTGGTGAAGGCGACCTGAACCGATATGGGGGGTACGGTTACGGTGGCGGATATGGCAGCTACTCATCAGGACTTGACTTAGGGCTCACCTCGTCTTACGGTTACGACGACTTCGGCTATGGTAGCAGTGGCTTCGGGGGTGGATACGGTTCAGGGTACGGGAGTGGTTATAGCAGTTATGGCTCAAGTTACGGCTCAAGTTATGGAGGTTATAGTGGATACGGCAGTGGTGGCGTCCCACGCGCCAGCGGGTTTAATTTGCGTCAAATACAGCAATTTGGGCTACATGGTCGCGTGGGGCAACGGATACATATTGCCATGGACTATAGTGCCGGTGGCAGCGGTTTCGGCAGCGGCGGATATGGTGGAGGATATGGCGGATACGGCAGCGGCTATGGTGGGGGCTACGGCATTGGCGGCACAAAGGAACAGAAGATTAAAATCTGGTACGAAGGCACACCCGAGAGTATTGTAAAAACGATTTCCTTTGGCGATATTACACTCAGTCTGCCGAACACCCGCTTTCTGAACATCAACCGGAATTTGTTCGGACTTGAGGGCGTTTTTGAATGGAAAAATAGCCGTCTTACGACGTTCTATTCACGAAGTAAGGGGATACGCGAGGTGCGTACCTTCCGTGGACAGTCGCGGCGTGCTGGCGGCGGCTATGGCTATGGACCGCGCGGGATTCAGATACCGGACACCAACTACGTTAAAAACCGGTTCTATCATATTCACCAAAATGAAGATGGACAACTCCTTGATGCACACCTTCCGATCAAATCAGGGAGTGAGGAAATTTACATTGACGACGGGGTCGTAGGGAACAATCAGGGGGGTCAACGAACGAGTCGAGGCTATTTTAACCCACAATTCTCCGGTCAGGACTACAATATCGACTACGAGACCGGCGAAATAGAATTCCTATCCCCAATTTCTGCAAATTATACCATCATTGTTGCGTATGAATACTTAGGAGACGGCGGCGGCACCGTTGGTAAAACCAGCAACGTTTTTGTTGACGAAAACGGAGACGGGAGGATTGACGAAGAAGGTGAGGAAATCGGCTACGTCGTGCTAAAAGAGAAGGGATTTCGTGGGACAGAGGCAACCCACGTTTATAGTCTTGGCAACCGCAATATTAACCCACGAGATTTCTCACTTATCATCCTTCGACAAGGACAGAACGAAACCTTTCAGACGGACACCGGCTCTGTCCCGTACATCGAAATTTTTGGATTGGATCAAAACAGGGATGGTATCGTGGATGCGCAGTTTATTGACTACGACAGAGGTTTGCTCCGTTTCCCTACAACAGACCCATTTGAAATCAACGACGCGGGTCACCCATATTACGCCCATCGAGATTCGCTCAACAACACTGCTATCTACCTCGAAGGCAGACGAACAGACGCTCAAATCTACACAATTATAGCAGACTACGCGTATCAATCAGAAACGTACAACGTCGGCTTGTTTGTGATCCCAAATAGCGAGACGGTCCGACTGAACGGACAACTCCTGACCCGTGATACCGATTATATGATGCTTTATGAGGTAGGGACCATCCGATTCTTTAGACAACTCGACGAGTTCGATGAGATCGTTGTGGAATTTGAAAAGACACCTTTCGGCGGATCATCACAACAAGCTGTAGCTGGCGTTTGGTTGGAGTATTCGCATAAACCGAAGCCCAAGTCCGATAGAGAACAGAGTCTTGAGGATAGATTTAATCGGTTAGGCGGAAACCTACAAACGATGGACGGGGATATGCTCGGTGAAGGAACGGATGCCTTCGGTCAGGGACTGTCAGGTGGATTTCAACGGAGGGGTGGGAGCTTCGGGGGTTTCGGGAGCAGCTCTCGCTTCGGTAGAGGCAGCTATGGTGGTGGATTCGGCGGCAGCGGCTATGGTGGTGGTTATGGCGGTTACAGCAGTTTAGGAGGCAGATCGCGAAGCTACTACGGTAGTTACGGCGGCACGATGAACTATTTCAACCCCGTTTTTCAAAAAGGATTCTCGCTCTCAACGGGTTATATTCTGAACACCGGACAAAAACCGGCAGAAATACCAGATGTGAATAGCGTCCCAAACCGCTTGCAAGCGTTCAACGTGAATACGAGTTTTGGAAGGGAGTTTAATGTCGCTGGTATTTTAAACCTGTTGCCCTTCATTAACGTGAGAAACCTGCCACTCTCACTTGACTTCAGCGGCGAGGCGGCTTATTCACATAACAACCCAAACAGTATTGGCGTCGCACTCATCGATAGCATGGAAGGGGCAAAGGAATCAACGACCATCCCGACCTTGAAATACAATTGGAAACCAAGCAGTGTCCCACATGTATCGGAGGCGGAATCGCGAGGTCGGGAATCGGAGTTCCCTCCTACAGATTCCGATTACCGTGTTATACCGACCCATGAGAATAGAGCCGTCTTTAACGTCGTGCTGAAAGACAAAAATGAGACGGAAGCCATAGGAAACTACATGCGGAACCGGGACATCCCAGCCTCGTCCATTCAACCGCTCTCTCTCTCAACTGAAGAACGTCTGATTATGGAGATCGGCTATAATTTTACAGACGTGATCGCCGAGTGGGGCGGATTTTCAAATGGACTCTCTGCATCCGGGGCAGATTATTCGGAACGTGGATTCGTTGAAATCTGGATGCGCGTTCAAGGCGACGACAACGTGACCCTACACCTGAACCTTGGCGTCGTGAACGAAGATGTAGATGCCGATGAGCGATTGGATAGCGAAGATCTTCCAGAAACACTAACGGATATAAATGGAGACGGAAGGATTGATGCATTGGATTTAGACCTGGAGAATCTCTCGGACATCGATCGCTATCGTGGAAACGGTGCGCTCGATACAGGTGAGGACGTAGGATGGGGCCTCAACGGTCCGCTTGAAAGAACATCTATCGGTGTAGGCAACCAGATCCTGGACAGCGAAGATCTCAACGGAGACGGTGTACTTGACAGTATAGATGCATATTTTGAGATTGCAATACCACTCAATGAGATTCCGAAAGAATGGGTTAAAAGCAAAAATGCAAACGGTTGGATGTTCCTCAGTATTCCACTCTCTAAATTTACACCAGCAGGTTCCCGTCTGCCCAGTCTTGTTTTTGTGCAACACTTCCGATTCTGGTTAAGCAAAAACGCACCCGGCACTGTAGAAGGTCTACTGCAATGGGCGGATATCGAAATTGTTGGCAATAAATGGAAACAAGGGGTTATAACCCGTTCAAGATCTCAACCTCCCATCGAATCCATCACGAACAACCCAGCACTCGCCGCCAGCGGAGACACTTTGTCTACCAGTACAATTGTAGAAGATACACTGGAGAAATTTATCGTCGGAACGAGGGATAACTTCAGTTATGATGCGTATCAAAGTGCGTACCTGGATATCGAAGATAACGAGCTCTTCAAAAAATTACATCCATTCACAGCCACTTCGCTCGGTTTTCAAACACAACAGCAACGTGAACAGACACTCAGCCTTGAATACTACCTTTTTCCCGGCTCTTACGGTGTCACCTCGAAACAACTGAAGGGCTTAACACAAAGTGAAGGGCAAGATTTTAGCAAACACGATACACTCCGTTTTTGGCTCTATGGGGACAAGAGCGATACCACCTTCGTTTTACAACTCGCACCCACCGTCCGAACCGGCTATCGCAGTTCTTTCTATAGTTCAGATCCGTTTGTCGATCAGACACAACAGGAAGAAGACATCAACGTTTTCGAGAATCTCACAGACTACTACGAATATACAGTCCTCATCGACTTTGAGGGTTGGCAGTTAATTGAAATTGATTTGCGGGACCTACGCGGAAATGACTATCCAGATGTTAACCGCGATCAGCCGTCAGCAGTCGGCAATCAGCAAGGGGTTACGCCTGGGGTAGAAACGCATTCGGGGTTAGAAACCCCTCCCACACCACCCGTCGAAAAGGCAGAGGATGTGCCCGATGGACAGCCCGACGGTTTCACGATTAGAGGTACGAATAGCACGCGGCTTTCTATTAAAAACATCGGAGGTATTCTTCTCGGTATACGTAACGACACTGGACGTGAGATCAGTGGAGAAATCTGGGTAAACGAGATTCACCTCGGTGATCCGCTTGTGCGTGCTGGATGGGCACGTCGCGGAAATATGTCGGTATCCCTCGGTAGAATTGTTAAGTTACGCGGCGGCTATGCAAGTCAAGACAAGGATTTTGAAAGCGGTGCGGGTGAAGTCGGTAGACAACGGCTCTCCTCACGCGGGTACAGCACAACAAACAACGACTTCAATATCGATGCAGATGTTACGTTATTCCCGTGGTTGCCGATTCGGTACGGGATTCGCCAGCAAGATACGGAAACCGAAAGCCAGCGCGGTAGCTACAGCAGCTTCCAGAGTGGGAAAAGCGAAATCCGTACTCGAGATATTTCTGTGCAGTTCATTCAAAATCCGTATCCTAATCTCGGCTTCGCTTACAACTACCAAGACTTTTGGAACGAACGCCAAGGCACGCAAATTAGCCACCTCTATACGAGTAGCTTTCGGTATGAACTCGGTTCAAAGCTGGGGGTCAACGCTCAGTATCGGCACGAAGACATACTCGCCAAACCCGAAACCGCAACAGAGACATCCTCGGGAACCTCAACATCCTTCTATAGTTACGGCTACGGCAGAAATCGAGACGAAAAAACGGATAGCGGCACCATAACATTTAATATCAGTCCAACGAGTATCTTCAGTCTGAACCCGAGTTACGATGTCCGTCGAACGCTTGAAAGACGAGAAGACCAAGCCCCCAGGTCCGGATTTGCTAGTAATATAACGACAGAACCGGAAACTCCGGTATCTGAAGAAGAGGAATCAGCGGAAGACATCAAATGGTCGATCGCTGAGCGAGAACACCGGTTGTCGCTTACTCCACGCCTAAACCGCGATCTGCTTGGCATGCGCCCCACGGTAACAAGCCGTCTGAGTTTTCGTGAGAACTGGTTCCGTGAACAGAAAAACGCTTCACTCAATGGAAATGTCAGCTTCGGCGTGAACCTCCGCATTCAAAAATGGTTCGGATGGTTCCTCAGAGAGAAAACACCAGAAACTGAATCTCAAGATGGAACAGCACCACCTTCAGAAAGCAGTTCCAAAGAACCCTTGAAAGGCGGCGCGGGGACAGAAATAACGGAGCGATTGCGGGAAAACGGTATTGACGAAACACAAATCCAGGAATTGGAAGAGAACCGAGGGGATTGGATCGAACGTGATAAAAGTGAATCGCCTCTTGCAGGAATGGAAACCGGAAATATCGGAACGCAAGCGGGTTCAGTAAGTGAAACGAAGGACGGTATCCTGTCCCGGACTCTGAAAAGTTTCACTGTTAGCACCAACGCAAATTTCACGGCTACTGAATCGTATCGGCAACTTGCATCTGGGCTCTCCATGTTAGAAATCTATTCTCTTGCGGAGGATGCGAAGGAACGGACGAACTCTCGACGCAGCAATCGTTACACAGTCCGGAGCTCGGTAGACCCATGGAATTGGGCATCTTTCGGAACAAACGTCAGCACCTCCGACAGCTTCCGGAAAAGTTCAGGTACAACCTATGTTCAGAACACCAATGCCTACGAAGCCGACGTAAAGCTGAAAGCCCGAGAAACTTCCAGTTTCCAGCTCCGCTATAACTATACAACGCGAAATAACAGGACGCTGGACGCTATACTTGGCGACAGCAAAGCACACACTCCCTCACTGAGTTGGATACAGACATGGGGCAAAGAGACCCGGACATCCTTAGGTGTCCGGACTACGATTCGGGACCAACTCAGGAGTGGTATTCGGAGCAACGCGATCATTGTTACACCAAACTTGAGCGTCGACTACAGATACAGTACTGAAAATGGCATACGGATCCCATTTTTCGGTAGAATCCCCCTGAAACATGATCTCGATCTCACCAATACCCTTTCTTGGGCTATCCGAAGAGAGCAGTATGGTGCGAACCTTGAGGAGCGTTCGGAAAGGTATGAGACGACTCTGCGCGTCGGTTACAAAGTCAGCACCCACATTACAGCGAATTTCCATCTCGGCCTCAGTTACAACCACGATCGAGTTGAAGAAGGCAGAGATTTCCTCTCCATTGCAACCGCACTCACCGTCCGCGGCGAGATTCAATAATTTCGTTTTTAGCAGGACGGACGCAATTTTGACGATATGATACTCTGTTAGAGGGAAGCCTCGAAAAAAACACAGATGTTCTCGTGGCACGGGTTAGGAAACCTGAGGAAACACCCCTACCCAGGCTTCTGCGACAAAAGCGCAGCGTGTGCCCGTCCTATTCAATTTGATTGCTTCTCATCGGCTTTCAACTTACCCCACTGTGTGATCCTTTTTTCCTTTGCTGATACGTCAAGCGTGCCACCCACCCACCGAGGATCCATGTCGGCTGCGGGATCGGTGGTGAGCTGCCTCAATGTGCGACTCGTGAGGTGATAGCGATAGATGTCGTAGTTCCCGTGCCGCTGCGTTACCATTCCTGTGGCATCCGCAGAGAAGAGGATCTCGTTATTGTTTATCCAACAAGGAGTCGCAGCCCGAAACCCGTGTGGAAGCGGCACACGCTCTGTTGTTTTCAGACCAGTATGGTAGATGAGCAGGCGATTTTCTCTGATAACAAAGTCAATAAAAGGGCCCTCTTCATCTTCCTTTTCCACAATATCAAACTTCGACTCAACAAACATGAGACGCTTACCATCAGGTGCCCAGCGTGGATACACCCGATTGAGAAGCACATCGGGGTCTGCCTCTGGCGGCAGGATCGGCTTTTCTCCATGCCCCTCAAGTGTAACAATGTGGATATTCTTTTCAAAGCCGGGGGTCTTTTCAAAGGCGATAAGCCGGCCATCCGGAGAGAGCGTTGATCCTGCTATATCCTCAACCCCTCGCAGCGGACGGATCACTCCGTCTTCCAAGTCCAGCAGGAAAAGTCGTATCGTAAGTGCTTTCGGATCCCATTTTCGGACTGCGAGTTCCCTTCCATCTGGCGTGAAAAAATGGGGAGCTGGTAGTAAGTGTGCCTCATCGTCATTTGTTAAAGCCCTTTCATTGCTACCGTCCGCATTCATCAAGATGAGATGGGACACTTGTCGACTTTCCGGTGTGTATCTGCCGCGCTGGAACGCGATTGTTTGCCCATCGGGTGACCATAAAGGGCGGAGATCTGCTGCAGGATTGTTCGTTAATCTACGAAGACGGCTGCCATCATCATTCATCGTGTAAATTTCTTTATTGCCATCGCGCTCGGAATAAAACACGATTTTCGGAGAGGCTGTCGCCGCAAAGAGCAGCACGAAAATCATTGAGGAAAAAAAAACTTTCATAAGAATCTCCTGAGTGAGAGGGGAGCAAGCTGCCCTTCTCAGATGTAGCACACTGATTAGAACGGATCAATCATCGTTGAATGCTCGGCACGCCACGTCGTGGAATCCCGAGGGCGATCGACATCCCTGGCATCCAGTTCGGTATACGCGACGAAAGTGTATTCGTCATTAGGAAGTCCGTCACGCCTCACACCAAGTTGTCGGTTGCTGTCTGACCAGGTTGCCTGCGCCTCCCCAAAGTCGTAGTAAGGTTTTAGTATCTTTACCGACTGTTGGAAAACCTTATCCTGGCGATCCGTACCCTTAATTTCGCAGACGTAGGTAACATCAAAATCAATATCTTGCGGTCCAAGGTCACCGCCTGCGTAGTTGCCGATAAAAATGGAATGGGTACTATACGCCCAACGTCCACTCGTCCACATATTTTCTACAACGGTTTCGCCGTATGTATAGGGCAACTCATCCCCTTGCGGCGAGGTCTCGTCATTGGCATACCCGGCGTGAATATCGAGAGCCGCTTCGGCAAGCATCAAGACGAAACTTAATCCTACACAGAGCATAGCGATAAAAAGCATCGCGTGAAAAAAGGAACGGTTCATGATAATCTCCTTTATTTATAGGACTTACGCACGTTGCTCTTTTGTAGCATAGGAAACTATTGGTTTCCTGTGCCAAGAGACCCTCTGCGTTTTTTGGACGATCTCTTTCTCATGACGCTGGCGATGATCAAAATTGCGTAAGTCCTGTTGTATAAGGTGCTAACGTAAATGTTTCACAAACACATAGTAGCAATTATCGTGCCAATTCGGAAAACTTATACAGTTACAGGGATCAGATCATTTGCCAACCCTCCAAAATTTGGAAATTTTCTAAATTTTGGAGGGTTACCCTCTAAATTTTGGAATATATCTCACATTCAACTTCTATACGCGCCATATTCTGCTTGACGTATTCTCAGCGTGTGTTAGAATACACAAAATCAGATACCTCTAAAATTAGAGAGGAGAAGTGCCATGAAAAGCAACACGAAAGAAAAGGAAGTGTCGCCTGCTAATGTCTCAGCCTGCAAGATGTAAAAAGATTTGAATTTTTTCCAAAAATGTAGTATATTGATAGTGACGAAGTTAGAAATCTCGCCAGCCGAAACCGTAAGAGATTGGTTCATTGAACAACCGTCTCATATAGTCAGGATTTACGTAGTTACCTCTAAAACCGATAGATATTTCCCCGCTTGCTCCTTCGCCCTGCTTGCGAGAACGGGACTGCCATTAAGGCATTCATACCGTTGATTTTACAGGGGTTATCCACAATTTTGCGTAAGTCCTAATCGTTTCAAATCTTACGATAACCGATAACTATGAAAATAGGAAAAGCATGAGAGGAAACCACAATACAGATATACCCCGCCCAGAGTATCCCCGTCCAGACTTTCAACGCGGAACGTCAGAAGGCATCGACTGGATATGTCTGAATGGGACATGGGAATTCGCTTTTGATCCTGACGATACCGGCGAACAAAATCAATGGTTTGCCCTGGGGAAATCCGCAGAGGAAACACCCAAGCAAAAACACCAAGCAAAAACACCAAGTAAAAATACCGTTGATTCCCCATGGACATTGCAAATACAGGTCCCGTATCCTTGGGAAAGCCTGGCGGCATGGGGCGACGAAGAACAAGCAGATAACGCAACTTATTTAAGCAAGAATGTATATTTTAACCCCGAAGAGGTTACCTGCGGTGGCTTGGACCGTGAAGGAAATTACCGAGACGAACCGAGACACACCATCGGATGGTATCGCAAAACTGTCTCTATTCCTGAGAATTGGGGGGATAAACGGGTCATTTTGAAATTTGGTGCTGTGGATTGGGAAACGACCGTCTGGGTGAACGGTGAAATAATCGGCAAGCATGAAAATGGGTATTTACCCTTTGAATTTGACATCACGGACGCACTCATACCAGGGGAGCCCACACTTATCGTCGTTCGGGCTTACGACGCACAGGACCACGGCGAGCAACTCGCGGGCAAGCAGATAGGCTGGTATGTTCGTACCAGCGGTATCTGGCAATCTGTTTATTTGGAACCGAGAAACGAAACGTACATCGCGCAGTGCCACATCACACCTGACATCGACAACGCCTCTGCTACATTCACCGTTAAGGTGGACGGAAACTTAGAAAATACAGAAAGTTCTCTCCGACTGCGTTGGAATTGTGTGGGCGAGGGGACTTCGCCCCTACGAGGGAGTGTTGCAGTTTCTGAAAGTGATACACACTGGACAATTGCGATCCCTCCAGAACAACTCCGCTTGTGGGACGTAGATACGCCACATCTCTATCATGTAACCCTTGAATTGTTGGAGGAAAGTGCTTCTAAAACCGCACAAGATTCAAACACTGCGCGACCTAACCAGAAACCTGCTCGTAATGGAATGGAGAGCAGACCAGGGGACCATAACTTAAAAATTGATAGAATTTTCACCTACTTCGGCATGCGGAAGGTTTCCATTGCGAAAGCTCCAGGTGGAGATTATCAGTACATCTATCTCAACAATCGTCCTATCTATCTGCTGGGCGCGCTCAATCAGTCGTTTCATCCGGAAGGCGTGTATACGTTTCTGACAGATGAAGCGATTCGCAGAGACATCGAACGCGCAAAAGAATTCGGATTCAACTTCCTCCGACTCCACATCAAGGTAGATGAACCGCGCCTCTATTATTGGGCTGACAAGTTGGGTTTGCTTTTTATGTGCGACATCCCGAATTTCGGCGACTATACGGAGAAAGCGAAGTCACGGTTTGAGCAAACGCTTCGCGGAAACATATCGCGTGACTACAACCATCCGTCAATCATCTCATGGTGCAATTTCAACGAAACCTGGGGACTCGGGGGCAGGGAATACAAGGGCATGCACGAGCGACAAGAATGGGTGCGCGAGATGTACCACCTTGCCAAATCTCTTGATACCACCCGCCTCATTGAGGATAACTCGCCTTGCCTGTACGACCACGTAGAAACAGACATCAACTCGTGGCACTTCTACATTAACGATTATGAACAAGCGAAAGAACATATCGCCAATGTTGTGGAAGAAACATATCCCGGTTCAGCGTTCAATTACGTCGGTGGTAATGTCCAGAGCGATGCCCCACTGATCAATAGTGAATATGGTGGTATTTCAGCAGGTGCGGGGGATAAGGATATTTCATGGTGTTTCAAATATCTTACCAACGAACTCCGCCTCCATCCGAAAATTTGTGGTTACGTCTATACCGAGTTGCAGGACATTGAGTGGGAACACAACGGTTTTATGAACTACGACCGGTCGATAAAGGCATTCGGATACGACTACCTCGATATTAACACCTTAGATTTTATCGCTATTGATTATCCACCTGGGACAACAGTTACACCGGGTGAGAAGATAAAGGCTGATATCTACACGAGCCATTTCTCACACAAAACCATCACAGACACAACACTCCATTGGCAATTAGATACGATGTCAGCGACGGGAGACATCACGCGTGGATGCGTTTCAGGAAGCGTTGATATTCCATTTCCGCAGTACCAAGTGCAAAATGTGCATCAGCTTGCGCTTACGATGCCTGATGTTCATCCTGCGGTCGGCACGCTCCACGTCTGGGTAACAGATGGCACGGGTTCTGTTGTCGCCCGTAATTTCATCAATTTCGAGCATGTGGGAGGGGATTGTATTCCCGAAGCGAATCCAACAGTTGAATCAAGCGATTCAGGATTCGTTCGCATCAACTACGCTCCTGGAGACGCGTCCAAATCGTCTTGGGATGAACCAACACGTGACGAACATCTGTTTGCCGCAGAAGGAAGCGGTTACGTCGAATATGAGATTACATTGCCAGAAGGGATCGATCCAGCAAATTCCGCAGAGATGGAACTGATCTTTGAAGCATCCAGCTTAAATGGCGGTGCACGTCAAACGGAACCTGAAAAACACCCATCCGATGTGACGATTTCTGTCAATGGTGTTGAAATTGAGACGATCCGCATTCTCGACTGTCCGGCGGATGCCCGCGGTGTCCTCTCTTATATCCACGGGTACCCCGGCACCTATGGTTACCTTTACAGGGTCAAAATAGACCCGTCCCTCGTTTTTGAGAACGAGGCAGACACATTAACAGTCCGATATGAAGTGAAAGCAGGTGCTGCGGCGAAACGGGGGTTCGCACTCTACGGTGCACGTATGGGTAGATACCCGACTGGACCCCATTTTTCTCTGCGTTGTTAATGATTATATCTGAGATGCTGCGTCTGACGTTTTAGAGTGAGAATGTAGTGTTCCAATCCTAAAAAAATCATTTATAACCTAAAGCAGGTTTTTTACCAATTTTAGATCGATGCCGACAACGGAGGCATCGCCCAGGAGGAATAATTAAAAAGATGGCACGTCCCGAATTTGTATTCACACGTTACCCCAATTTAGAAATTTCCTGGCCCTACGTACACGAACAGATGGTGAGTCGACTCGAAGAATTAGGCATCACGCTCGTTCTCAACACAGATAACCGAGACCCTATTCATGAGCAGGTCGACTTAAGCGAAACGATCGGAATATCCCACTTCGGCGGAAACCTGACCGAAGACTGTATCGCAGCAGCCCCGAAACTGAAAGTTTTCGGAGCGATGACCGACAATTCTGGACACGGTATCCCATATCATGCACTTCAGGCACGGGGTATCCCCGTGATTGAATCGACACGAGCGTGGTCGCAATCTGTAGCAGAATGCGCTTTCGGTCTCGCACTGTCTTCGCTGCGCCGGACAGCACAGTGGCACCTGCGGATGGCACAGGGTGAAAAACTCTGGGATTGGGAGAACCCGATGTGGGGTTCGCTGGATGCCCGTGAAAGCGGCGCGCCCTTCGATAAACTCCCCGCCGCACATCAGTTCTGTGACGACCCTGATTTCGTCAACGGGGACCTCGGCAC
>JAAXHD010000342.1 GCA_012271015.1 Candidatus Poribacteria bacterium
CCCTCAACCGAGTGGACATCCGCATGGGCATTGAGTGCGAGACCTCAAAAAGGAGTGCGTCTATGCCAGCAAACGTGGTCTCTGTGAGTCGGGTGGTGCTGACATTTTTCGTGATAAGTGTGTGGGGACATCATCGGTGGCTGGACGTTGTGTTGATTGGAACGATTGTGCTGATCCTCGCCCTGGATGCCGTGGATGGTTGGATTGCCCGTAAACGTCATGAAACTTCAGAAGTGGGGGCAATGCTGGACACGCTTGCGGATCGACTGATAGAAAACACGTTTTGGATCTATTTCAATGTGTCGGGGTTGATCCCCGTGTGGGTGCCCATTGTTGTGATGGCCCGTGGGTTTCTCACGGATGCATTGCAAGGGCTACACGGTGTTCCGCAAACCGGATGGCGATATGCCCTGACGCGTACTCGCATCAGCCGGGCAGTTTCAGGGGCATCGAAGGTGTTAGCGTTTATGAGTCTTGCGTGGGTCTCTGTTTTTGAAAACACCAGGCTTGAGAACGTGAGCCTCGGGCTTGCGCTTTTTGCCGTGGGGGTGTGTCTGCTGCGGGGGGTGCCATTTTTTCTCCCTCCCAAAGCCGGAGGCGAGCGTGTTTGATGTTAAGGTTCTGTCTTGAAATCTTGGCTTCGGAGCCCGTATTTCTGCATCCGGTGCTGAAGTTTGCGGCGCGAAATTCCCAACAGCTTTGCCGCTTGAATCTGATTCCCATTGCTTTTTGATAACGCACTGCACACGTATTCCTTGATAATTTCGTCAAGGGAAACCCCTTCCTCAGGAATATCGAAATCGATATCGGTGGGTGGAAGCGACGTGTCTAAAATCTCCGGCGGTAATTCGTCTTTGTCGATCACCTCATTTTCTGAGAGCACAAAGATACGACGGAGGTAATTTTCTAATTGCCGGATATTGCCGGGCCAGTGATACCGCCTGAGTATAGACATTGCCTGTGGTGTAACCTGTTTCGGGAGCGCTTCTGCGTATTCGCTACTGAACTTCTGGATGAGAAAATTCACGAGCAAAGGAATGTCCTCTGGATGCTCTCGAAGGGGTGGAACGTGGAGCGGGATAACATTCAAACGAAAGTAGAGGTCTTCCCGAAACGTGCTTTCTCGAACGGCTTGGATGAGATTTTTGTTCGTTGCCGCAATCACACAGACATCTACTTTGATGTTCTGAATCCCACCAATTCGTCGTATCTCGCGTTCCTCAAGGACGTGCAGTAGTTTACTCTGTGTTTGGATCGGGAGATCCCCGATTTCATCAAGAAAAAGCACCCCTTCATTTGCGACCTCAAAAAGTCCTTTCTTTTGGTGTGATGCGTCTGTGAACGCCCCCTTTTCATGTCCAAACAATTCGCTTTCAATGAGAGTCTCAGGAATCGCTCCACAATTGATTGAGATGAGCGGTTTGTTTTTTCGGGACCCGTGTTTATGAAGGGCACGCGCGATGAGGCTTTTCCCTGAACCCGTTTCACCTGTGATGAGAACTTGTGTGACACCACGACGCAAAATCCGAGCCATGTTTTTCAGAAGATCCTGCATTTTCTTGCTGTCACCGACGATTTCATCAATCCGGATTTCGGGTGTTGAGTCATCGCTTTCCGCTTCGATGCTGCGAAGCGCGCCGCGAGTCTGTAATGCGTGTTTCACTTCCCGTTTCAGGACTTCGATTTGGATCGGCTTTTCAAGATAATAGAATGCACCTTCGTGTGCCACGAGATTAACAGCGTCGTTTAGTTCCGCAAACGCTGTCATGATAAGCACTGGCAGATCTGGATCGGTCCGCTTTATTTCCCGAAGTAGGTCTCTCCCCTCAAATCGGGAGGACATCCACATATCACTGATGACGAGATCAAACATCTGTTTCTCTAAACTATCAAGCGCGGTTTTACTGTTTCCAACGATTTCAACCGTGTACCCTTCGCGTTTCAAAATACGCTGTAAGATTGTCAGTTGTGCTTGGTCGTCGTCTACAATCAGTATTGATGCCATTGTTTGATTCTCCTCATCTCAGTTCTGAAGTTATGGCAGTTCGTCCGCATTCAGCGGGAGACTGATTTTAAAAGCGGTTCCCATTCCAATTTTGCTTAGGACTTCAATTGTGCCTTTATGAGCCGTAATAATTTGGTGTGAAACGGCGAGACCGAGTCCTATACCGCCCGTGGCATCTTTGGTTGTAAAATACGCATCGTAAATTTGTTCCTGAATTTCTTCTGGAATGCCTATGCCGGTATCTCTGATTTCAATCACTGCATCTCTCGTGTCCGGATCTATCTGCTTCACAAGGGTTGTGATGTAGATGCTACCGCCTTTCGGGATTGCTTGGATACTGTTTTGAACGAAGTTGAAGAGAGTCTGCCGCATTAAGGCAGTGTCCAGCGGGACATTTGGTAGATTCTCATCGTAATTTCTGATGACTTGAATTTTGGCTTCCTCAGCGATAAGCGCGAACTCAGATAAAACCTGCTCCACAAGCGCATTGAGGTCTGTCGATTCTACATTCAATCTTCTCGGTCGATTCAGTGTGAGGAACTGCTCTGAGGTCTGTTTCAGTTCCGTTATTTTTTGGTCAACGATCTCTAAAAGTTCTTTCGCTTCTTCGATGTCGTCTTGGTTCACCTTTCGTTGTGAGAAAACAGATTTCAGGTGCTGGGCAGTCATTCCGATTGAATTAAGTGGATTCCGAATTTCGTGCGCCACACCAGCGGCAAATTGTCCTAAGGCAGCAATCCGTTTTGAATGAGAGTCCCGTAGTTGCCACAGCATCCTTGCGAGATTGTAGGTTGCCCTCCCGATTTCATCTGATGAATAAGTCTCTTGAAGTGATAGATCCCCATTTTCAGCGTTCTGTATAATACGAGTCATCCGTTCTAATGGCTTCATAATTAGATGATTTGTTGTCAAATCAATCAGAATGACGAGGAGTGCTCCAACGATTACGATGAGTATTGCATGCATTAGCAATGAATATCGAATGGATCTACCGATATAAGGGACATCGTAAAGGACTTGTATGTAACCGGTTAATGCCTTCTGAATCCACAAAGTCTCATCTTGTTTCCATAAGTTATAGAGATCGCCTTTTTCCTGATCCGTCATTCGCCAGCGTCTACTTTTCTCCTCAGTTATCACCGGGTCGTCTGGCACGTAGATATTTTTACCAAAGGCTGGCTCCCAGACTTCATACGGCAGCGTCCCGTTATCGAGTATGGGTTCATATGCGAAATCGGGCGACTCCAACTCAATCGGCTTTGGTCCGGTCAAAACAGCGGTGTATTTGATAACAATAGCCGTTGCGTTCTGTCCCTCAATAGCGTGTATCGTCGCGCCTTTCGTCTCAATTTGCTCAAGATCCGCTGAATCAAGATTTATATCAACAGCATCTTCACCAGTGATCAGACTGGAACGGATACGGGTGTCGTTTAGGGAGACGTGGATATTCAGAACATTTTGCATATCCGGATGTTCCCGCTTCAGTTTATTCAGTGCTTGATCCAGTAGCTGGGCATCGAATACTGTTGTGGATTCGATTTCTCTCTCAACAGCACGAAGAATCGTGTTTTCAGCGATTTTCCTCAGTTCGGCACCGCGTTCTGCCCCCAAAGCGTGGAGCGCATTCATATCATTTCGGACACGGATGCTATCGAAAAAGTAAAACGCCACGAGGATTGCTATGACACAGAGATTAATAACAAGGGAGTACTTCCATTGGAGTCGCATTTTAACTCATAACTTGTTGCACCGCCTTCTTCCACTGCGCGAGTTTTTCGTTGCGTTGCTTTGCGTCTATTTGTGGTGAGAAGACGCGGGCTTTAGAAGTGGAGTCGTCCAGTTTTTCTTGCTGGGTTCTATTTGCCTCAAGTTCTTCGATGTCACCCCATACACCAGTTGTTATACCCGCGAGGTACGTAGCCCCCAAACCCGTCGATTCTATGTGTGCTGGACGTTCAACATTTATCCCAAGAATATCCGATTGGAACTGCATGAGGAAGTTGTTAGCCGCCGCACCACCGTCAACGCGTAGTTGCTCCAGGGACATCTCTGCATCCGTCAACATTGCCCTGACAACGTCCGCGGATTGATACGCGACGGATTCTAATGTGGCGCGGATGATTTGCTCACGGGTACTCCCTCGCGTTAAGCCGAGGATGGCACCACGCGCATCGGGATCCCAATACGGCGCGCCAAGTCCAGTAAAGGCAGGAACAACAAAGACACCCTCCGAATCTGGTATACTATAAGCAATTTCTTCGGTTTCTGATGCACTCTTAATAAATCCGATGCTGTCTCGAAGCCATTGGATGGCAGCACCTGCGACAAATACACTTCCCTCCAGTGCGTAAATGGGGTTTTCGTCTAAGCTGCAAGCGAGTGTTGTCAGCAGTCCAGTTTTTGTTAATACCTTTTCAGCACCTGTATTTAGCATGAGAAAACAGCCGGTGCCGTAGGTGTTTTTCGCCATGCCGGGTTTGATGCACAATTGACCGAAGAGCGCGGCTTGCTGGTCCCCTGCTATTCCGGTGATCGGAATCCCATCCAGAGATATATTTTTACCAAAGGTTTCAAGCCAAAAATTCCGGTAGAAACTCGCTGTGCCGAAGTTGCTCGCAGAGGGACAGACTTCCGGTAAAATCGCTTTCGGGACGTTGAGAATTTCCAAAAGGGTTTCGTCCCATGACAGTGTATTGATATTAAAGAGTAGGGTGCGTGAAGCATTTGTGTAATCGGTTTTATGGACTGCACCATCTGTTAGTTTCCAAAGAAGCCAAGTATCTACAGTTCCGAATGCGAGTTCTCCACGTTCTGCGCGTTCCCGAGCGCCGCTAACGTGATCCAGGATCCATGCAACCTTTGTCGCAGAAAAGTAGGCATCAATTACGAGACCTGTTTTTGCCTTGATCTCTTCAGCAACTCCCTGTTTTGCAAGGTGTGCACATTTATCTGCGGTGCGACGGCACTGCCACACAATCGCAGGGTAGATCGGTTTTCCTGTTTCCTTGTCCCAAACAAGTGTGGTTTCACGTTGGTTAGCAATTCCGATAGCAATGATATTCAGAGCATTTTCTTTTTCAAAAAGTGCGTCTATTGCTTGTAAAGTAGCGTTCCAGATTTCCTCTGGATCGTGTTCTACCCAACCGGGATGGGGGTAGTATTGTGTGAATTCTTGGTATCCTCGTGCGATAATGTTTCCTTTCACATCAACAAGGAGAGCGGTAGTTCCCGTTGTCCCTTGGTCGATTGAAAGGATGCAAGCGGTATTCGACATGCTATGTGTCCTGCTCCTAAAGTGTTTTATTTTCATAGGACTTACGCACGCTGCTCTTTTGTAGCATAAATTGTTAGTTTGTGCCGTTACACGTGTGAGATTTTTAGCGGGCACAATCAAATAGAGCGTGCTATGGTCAAAACTGCGTAAGTCTTGTTAGAGTAACACCGATGGGAAAAAAAATCAAGTGAAAATCAGTGTTTGCTCCACTTCGGATTTTAGCATTTTTCCTAATTCAACGTGAGTTTGATAATTAAACATGGGTTGGAAAATGAAATACAAATATGGATGTAGGTTGGGGTGAGCGGTAAAGCCACAAGCCCATTTTCGCTATACACAGCGTTCTGTTCTTCAATGAATCCTTGGGGTAGATAGGTTTAGCGAAACCCAACATCCTAAACCGTGTCGGTAT
>JAAXHD010000347.1 GCA_012271015.1 Candidatus Poribacteria bacterium
CACTCAACCCAACCTACGTTTAATTATCAAGTTCACGTTAATTATTCGCAAGGCGTTAAATGAAGTTATTTGTTCATTGAAGGTCTTTTCTTATATCCGTCTGCGTATTGTTGCAGGCTACCGTCTTCGGTTATAGTCGTAAAAATAAAACCAAACCGTAAGCCCGTAACGTAGTGGAGGGCGAGTCTACGGAAAGGAAACCCTTCATTCATCAAACTGCCCTAACCGACCCGCAAGGAATAATTAGGAACCGCAGAATATCACACGTGTGGATATGCAGGTGGGACACACTATCAGGCTTGCAGTTTGTCAGATGTATAGCCTGCAACAACGGCGCAGGCGGATATACGTCGCGGAACGTCAAAACCCAAACCCACCGGACCGAACCGCAAGGAAAATTTAAAAAAGGAAAATTTAAAAATTGGCTTGCACTCTTTTGGTATCAGCGTATAATACATCTTGACACGAAATCTGAAAACTACGATGCACAAGCTGGATTCAGGAGATGACTCATGACATTACGGGCAGGAATTGTCGGTTGTGGCGGAATTAGCCGAAGCCACGCTGGCGCGCACGCGAATTTAGATGGAATAGATCTCGTCGCGATGTGCGATATAAACCGAGATGCGCTCGACAATCGCGCTGATGAATACGGTGTCTCAAGTCGATACACCGATTACGAGGAGATGTTCGCTCGTGAGGGACTCGATATTGTGAGTGTGTGTACGCACGCCCCGTTACACGCTCCGGTTGCGATAGCTGCCGCAAAAGAAGGCATCCACGTTTTATGTGAAAAGCCGTTGTCCGTTGATTTAGAAGCGGCGGATCAGATGTTCACGGCGTGTCGTGAGGCGGGTGTGCACTTGGCGGTCAGTCATCAGTTCCGATTTACGCCGCTTTTTCGGCACGCGAAATCTCTGGTCGATGCGGGTAAAATCGGTGAACTCCGTTCGATTCGTGAAGTCGGCAAAGGGCGTGAAGCCGGATTTGAGTTGATGGAAATGGGTGTGCACTATTTTGATGAGATGGATTTCTTCTTAGACGGTATCTCTTGGATTCAGGCACATATTACATATCAGGGGCACGATGTTACGGAAGCGGACATCATGCACAGTAGTGAGTTGTGCAAAACTGACCGGCGCGACAATGGCATCGTCGCGGGAGACACGATGCTCGTTCATATTGGCGGTGGGAACAGTGCCTACGGTATAATGGAACTCTATTGCCGTGAACCCAGACACGGATGGATGATGGGACCGCATCTCCTCGGTTCAGAGGGGCAATTGATGGTAAAACCGCATCCAGACACGGGTATAGATGAAATGTGGTACTGTCCGTTTGATGTCTCTTTTGCCGCACATACACCCGCATGGGAACAGATAGAGCTTGATGCATCGGCGTTTCTAATCTCCGGAAAACCGTGGCAGTCGCGCCACACGATCTGGAGCGCGAAAAATATACGGGACGCAATTCTTAACGAAGACCAACCAGAACTCGGCGGACGCAACGCGCTCACATCCCTTGAGTGTGTCAGCGCAACCTACGTCTCCCATTTCAGTGAACAAAAGGTGCAGCTGCCTTTAGCGGAGCGGAGTCATCCGCTTGTGAAACGTCTTAACAGAGGAGTAGAAAACTAAATGAAACTTGCCTTTTTTAATGATTATCAGCTCGGTGTAATAACAGAAGATGGGATTGTTGACATTAGCGGGGCACTCAGTGGTGTTTCCTACCATACACCGCAAGAACTCATACGAACGGTGATTGAGGATTTTGATAATCTACGTCCGACAATAGAGAGTGCTGTTGAAAACGGCACTGCCACTGCTCTGGACAGTGTCAGCCTTAATGCACCCGTCCCGCGTCCGGGACAACTCGTCTGCCTTGCGGGCAATTACATCGAACCGGATAGTCCGTCGCGCGGCGATTTCAATGCCTTTCTGAAGTCCCCGACCGGCATCATTGCCACGAAGGGGATGGTGGATCTCCCAGAAGCAGATGTGACCGTATTTCACTTTGAACCGGAATTAGCAATTGTGATTGGTAAAACGGCGAAACATCTGTCCGAGGACAATGCGTTAGACTGTGTCTTTGGTTACACGCAATTTATTGATGTTTCCGCGCGCGGGTTGCCCGGTGGCTTCTTCTTAGGAAAGAGTTGGCATACGTTTGCACCGATGGGGCCAGCGATTGTTACTGCTGACGAAGTGGGTGACGGGAACGCGCTCGGCGTACAGCTCTGGATTAACGACGGTCTGCAACACGATTTCTCTACGAATTCCATGGCGCGCTTTATCCCCGAATTGCTCGCCGAGGTCACCAGTGTCGTAACGCTTGAACCGGGTGATGTTGTATCGACAGGGACGCATCATGAGGCACTTACCGCAATTGGCGACGGGGATACGGTCCGACTATCAGTAGAGGGTTTCGGTCCAGACTTAACCGTGCGTGTGAGCGATCCACTAAAGCGGACGACGTGGCGCGGTTAGGATATGGATAGCACAGGTTTTGTGCACGGTCTGCGCAAAAAAGTGTTGACAACTGTCTCAATTTGTGTGTATAATAATTAAAGGTATAATTTGGAGGTTTCCCTCTAACCGCGAAATCCTTCTTCTAATAGCAATCGCAAGTTTTGGCTTGCCAGCTGCGTCACTTTTCAATAGTAAGACTGGCGCGATCCGAAATGAGAGCCTTTCTGACCATAAGGAGACTGAATTAATGAAAAAACCCAGGATTTTCAACAGCAAGTTTTGGCTTGCGAGCGTCGCCAAAAAAGCCGTGCCTGCTGTCCTCGCGATTGTCTGCGTGTGGATAGCAGGATGTGCTGGCTGTAATCCAGAACCGATACCGAGCGGAATGAGTCCGACACAGGGACCCGAAACCGGCGGGACAACTGTCCAGATTACTGGCGAAAAATTTGATATGAAAAACGGCGTAACCGTGGCGTTCGGTGGGAAAAATGCACAAAGCGTAACCGTTCCGAGTGAAACACAAATCACCGCAGTGACTCCCGGTGGCATGGCAGGAGAATCTGTGTCCATCGTCGTTACGAATAAAGGGAAACCTGAAGTACCGGTCACGCTTTCACAGAAATTTACCTACACTGACGCGACCCCGCCGACAGTGACAATGAACGATCCTGCAGATGGCACAGTTTTCTCTGAGTACGAGGATTCACTGAATGTGATGAATAGTCTGACGGTTTCGTTTAGTGAGCCGATTGATAGCGATAGTGTTTCCGTGGATGTAGCGGTTTCGAGAACGGAAAATTCAATGAGTCAACCGATGAACACTATGCTGTCAGGGACGGTGACCGGGAGCGGCGATTCTGTGACGTTTACATCCGATATGCCGATGCGCGCTGGACGTATGTACACCGTCACCGTCTCCGGTGCTACGGATATGGCAGGCAACGCCCTCGAAAGCCCACACAGTTTCAGTTTCAGCATCACCAGTCCTGAAGTGCTTTACAAATACCATGTCAAGGAAGAGGATATTCAGGAAGAAAACGGCGAAGCGGCACTCAAGCGTATCGCTGCGCGTCCTGAGATTTTCGATGACGCAGAGATGTGGAAACGGTTGGTCGCCGCGAACCAGGACGATTACATCTTCGATCGGAGAAAACTGAGTGTCGGACAACTGTTATTGATTCCACGTGGACGCGCTTGGGGCGATAAGTAGACAAGTTTATGATCAAGATTGAAAAGCCGTGTAATTGCTACACGGCTTTTTTGTTTATTGGAAGAGGACATCATGTTTGGACCGCAAAGAGATTTTGAGAACCGTATCGCCGAATACCGAAGCAATTTA
>JAAXHD010000331.1 GCA_012271015.1 Candidatus Poribacteria bacterium
CATGTTTAATTATCAAACTCACGTTTTCTTAGGACTTCGCAATTTTGATCGTAGCACGCTCTGTTAGATGACCATGATGAAAAAAACGTTGACGGTCTTTTGGCACAAACTAACAGTTTATGCTACAAAAGAGGGACGTGCGTAAGTCCTATCTCTAAAAAGTATACCGCAATCCGTTAAATATTTCTACATCATGTTTTTGGATACCGGTCGGTGGTTCACTATCGTATCGGAAATTCACTCGGAGAGGAAAGGATAATTTTGTCGTCAGTCGGAATGTAATACTACCTTCAAAAAGGATGCGATAATCTTGAAAACGTCGGACATAAACTTGATAGTATCCTGTAACACTCGTTGTAAGGCGTTCATCCAGTTGTCCAGTCCAATTGATATAATTTGTTGACCGAACGACACGGGTTGTGATTGTGCCGTTTTCTTTGTCATTAATCCGTTCGTGTTCCCACATTGCACCGATGCCGAGGTAGAGATTAAATCTGGAATTACGCGGATGTGAGGCAAATCGAACGCCACCTCCCACCAAATTCCGATCACTCAGCAAAATAGATTCGTTGAATTGTTTCTGACCAAAGGACTCAAAAAGAATGTGCGGTGTCAGACTTCGGATAATTCGTGCATGCGCTATACCCTTGTTGATAAAAAATTCCCCATTCTTTCTTCCTTGCTGAAGACTCCCGAAAATGAATCCGTGATATGCTTTCGTGAGATAATCCGAGCGAAACCGAGTCCGAGCCGTAAGGAGATCTGTATTGCCAGTACGATAGGTTAAATCCAGGGCAACCCTGTTATACAAACCGGATTCCAACCGCATCTGCCGCATCGTCTCACCCGTAAAAATATTCACCTGTGCCATAAGTGGCGGACAGCAAACAAGAGATAAGATGCAACAAACACCGACAAGTCGATTGTTCTTATTCTGCCTGGAACTATTCGAGGGAAAATACAATGGACAAAATCGCTCTGTGATAGTAAAATCACTAAAGAAAATTACAAAACTCACCTTTTGGAAACATATCAAAATAGGAAGACACACATGCAACGCATTCTTATAGACACGGATCCGGGTGTAGACGATGCCATCGCGATTCTCCTTGCACTGCTTTCACCCGAATTACACATAGAAGCCATAACAACCGTCTGCGGAAATGTCCCCGTCACACAAGGCACAGAGAACCTGTTAAGAATTCTTGCGGTTCTCGATTTAGAAGAATTCCCATGTATCGCCCAAGGAGAAGCGCGACCGCTGGTTAAAAATCTCGTAACAGCCGCTCATGTGCACGGTGAAGATGGTTTAGGAAACATTAGCCAACTGAGAAATACCGATGGTAGTCCGCTATATCCCCTCGCAAATACAAGCATTTCATCCACCTCAGGGGTAGATCTCATTCTTGAGACAGTAACACGCTATCCAGATGAACTCACGCTCGTCGCCCTCGGTCCACTTACAAACATCGCCACGGCAATTCGCAAAGATGCATCGAAAATGCAACGACTGCAAACGATTATATTGATGGGAGGTGCGTTTGAGGAATACGGGAACGTTACAACTACGGCAGAGTTCAATATTTTCGTCGATCCACATGCTGCCCAAGAAGTCTTTCAGTCCAATGTTCCTATCGACATCGCGCCGCTCGACGCAACCCATCAAGTTGTCTTAACCGGTGAACGATTGCACGCTGAAACCGATAAACGACCCAACAGAATTTCCCAATTCCTCAAAGACGCCACACAATCCTGCATGGAATTTTACCGACGATATGTTGGGTTCTGGGGATTTCACATACACGACGCACTTCCGATCGGTATGCTGACACATCCAGATTATTTTCAAAGCGTTGCAGCAGACGTACAAGTGGAAACCGAAGGCACTTTAACAAACGGCATGACAGTTGCCGATCTGCGCCCTGAACGCCGACATCCAAATCCAAATGCACAGGTCTGTATTAAGGTAGCAGCGGAGGCGTTTCTGGATCACTTTTTTAAACGAATCGCAAGGCGTTAAATCAAGTGGGTTGGGCATGGACCTCCCTTTGGTTAGTACGCCTGCGCCGTTGTTGCAGTCTTGAGTCTTTTGGCTAATTCTCAGAATATATCATGACTAACGAATAGAAATTCTCGGAAGTCGACAATCCGCGCCGAAAGTATTGCCTTCAAATAGAGCATTTGGATTCGTTTTGCCACGGACTAACACAGCCTTTCTATCGCTTTGAAAGCGGTTGTTATAGAAACGGATGTTGCGAATTCCTGCGCTCGTACAGTCAACCGCGACAGGACTTCCATCAGCGGATTGCGTTGTAAAGATTGTATTGGCATAAAAAGTTGTGTCCGTGATACCACCGCTTGCACCAGTAGACCAGAGGTGAATACCACCGTAACGATTTCGTCGAGCATCGTTGACACTCACATTATGGCGGAG
Source organism: Candidatus Poribacteria bacterium (assembly GCA_012271015.1). Lineage (GTDB taxonomy): Bacteria > Poribacteria > WGA-4E > WGA-4E > WGA-3G > WGA-3G. Next base: position 2,435 of record JAAXHD010000331.1, read on the forward strand.
GACGTTCCCATAAAACGCACGGGCACCGCTGAACTGCGCCAGCAGATACCCGGGACCATCGTTATCGTGGGAATAGTTGTGCTGAACGGTCGAATTCCGCACGCCACCGTCCAGATCGAAGCCACCACCATCTTTACTGCTACCGGTACGGTTGTGATGAGATTCATTGAACTGAATGACAACACGGTTCGCATCCCATACCCAGATCCCAACGGGACCCCCGTCTTCGTAATCGTTTAAACTGCCATTTTCGTAAGCATGACAATTCTCAATCAACGCCCCATTTACCTGTGCAAGAACAATACCGTTCCCTGAGTGACTCCCCTTGCCTGGGATGCCCGCGTTCCTATAGACGCTGCAGTTGCGGACATAAAAGTCAGCATGTGCGTAACCCTCTCGTTCGGGTCTCCAAATACCGATACAACTGATACCTGCATCACCGTTGTCATGGCTCGTGACGCACGTAATTTTGACATCGCAGAAACCGCTCCAACTCCGATCTGGTGGTTCCCCCATGAAGCAGATCCCAGAATGCTTGAAACCGCTAATGTCGACACGATGAATCCGAATATCCTCGAACTTAATCCCACCGGGCAGTGTATTAATGAACCGGATGCCAGAATCGGTATTCTCGGACACGCCAGCACCGACAAAGTTGAGTTCTCTCAGATAGACACTACCCCTATTTTTTACTATGCAACCGGCACCCTCCCCTGCGTCAATCGTTGCTCTACCGAATCCGTAGGAGGCTATTGTTACGGCACCCGGGGTGTGACTCCTATCTCTTGCTACGGCACACGGCGTGTGCCTGCTACTTTGTAGACAGAGATTTCCGAGGAAGGTCTGGTTGGCGTGAAATAGGACAGAATCACCCGACAACAACTGCGCAGCATTTACACGCTCAATAGTTCGCCACGGGGCAGTCTCGGACGTACCGACGTTTGAATCGTCACCGAGCAAACTCACATAGTAATCCATTTTTTAATTTTTCCTTGCGGTTCAGTGAGGTGGGTTCCGATTCGGTTAAAGATTTCAGAGGAGACATGTTAAAATACGTTCACACCACCGAGCGGATGACTCGGAATATAGCGGAGATCGTTGTATGGGTCGCGCTGGAGCATCACTGGTACATCTAACTTCGGAAGCCGCATCTCAGCCAATTTAAGACGTTGCTGAGGGGTAAGTTCTGCCGCGATTTCCCCAACGATTTCCTTAATCTCGTCGAGATAAATTTCGCGTTGATTCAGAAACTTCCGTGCCTCGTCCCTGAACTCGTTTAACTCCCGACGAGAACGCGTATCCATGAATCCGCTTTCGTATCGATCATAGTATCGCTGCGTCATACCCGCCCGGAATATTTGATAATCCACCTCCAACTGTTTCTTCTCAAAATCGTAGTCATCAACGATATCACGGATAAGCTTCAGTTTCGGGTGAATCGTCTGCTGCTGTGCCGTTGTGAGTTTCAATGCCGGGGAACTCTTGGATATATCAATCAGTTTAAGTCCACCACACGCTTGCAAAAAACCGCAGAGGAGTAAAATAAAGAAGGGGATGGCAGAATAGAAGAATGGAAGAATGGAAGAATGGGAGGCTTCCCTCTCTTCCAACCTTCTAACCTTCCAGTCAACTCCCTCCAATCTCAAGAGCAAACGAAGGGACCCTGTGTCAGTCCTACAAGTCATACAATTCACCATACTTCGTTCGGAGGTAGGCTATATAAGGTTCAATGGACAGAGGACCTCCAGTTGCGCGCTGAATAATTTCGGGTGCCGTATATTTCGATCCGTGCTGGTAAAGATTCTTCTTCAACCAATCGTGAAGCGTAGCGAACTTACCATTTTCAATTTCAGATGGAATATCAGCGTGCGCTTCGCGTGCCGTCGAGAAGAATTGAGCACCCAAAATATTCCCCAACGTATAGCCCTGAAATGAGCCGCCAATCAACCCATAATACCAATGAACATCTTGCAAAACACCGTCTTTATCGTCAGGAGGTACAATGCCGAAGTCGGCTTCAAACCGTTCACGCCACGCATTCGGCAAATCACGAATCTCCAAGTTGCCCTCTAAGAGTGCCAACTCGAAATCAAAACGCAACATGACGTGTAGGTTGTACGTAACCTCGTCTGCATCTGTGCGAATGAGGGAGGGTTCCACTTTGTTAATCGCACGGTGAAACGTCCCTAAGGGAACGGAAGCCAGTTGATCCGGAAAAACGCTTTGAAGTTGTGGGTAGAAATGCTGCCAAAACCCACGACTGCGTCCGACAATATTCTCCCAAAGCCTCGACTGACTCTCATGCACGCCCGATGAAGTGCCACCTGCCAGCGGTGTGCCTTCTAAATCCATGCGAATCCCCTGTTCATACAAGGCATGTCCAGTTTCGTGTAGGGTGCTGAAAAGCCCGTCCCCAAGGAAATTCTCTTTTGTACGGGTTGTGATTCTCACATCTCCGAGTGAGAATTTCGTCATAAATGGGTGGTGTGTCTTATCCTGCCGCCCACGATTCAGGTCGTAACCGAACTTTTGCGCAACTTCTAAACCAAACGCAAGCTGTTTCTCCTCAGGAAAGTGTTGGTGCAAACACGAATCGTCAGCGAGTGCTTGAGATGTAATCGCGGAAGCAATCGGCACGAGTTCTTGGCGTAACTCTGCAAAGACGCGACTCACATCGGTCGCTTTCATTCCATAATCGCTGGATTCAATGAGCGGATCCGCGATGTGATCGTACCCCGGAAAGAAGTCTGCCGCCTGACGGCTGTAGTCCAACGTTTTTTCGAGATACGGACGTACCCGTTCAAAGTCATTCGCTGGACGCGCTTCAGTCCACACTTGATACGATTCGGAGGTGTGGTTCGTCACCTCAGCCATAAATTCAGCAGGGATTTTCGTAGCCCTCTCGTAACTTCTACGTGTAACACGGAGAAGACTCGCTTCATCGGAATCGTAAGCGAGACTTTTTTCATAAGGTTCAAGGGTGTCAAGCAACCTTCCTATTTCCGGATCGGTAATCTTTTCGTGTGCTAATCGTCTAAGTGTAGCACTTTGGCGTGCGCGGGCAGCGGCACCGCCGGGGGGCATGTAGGTCGTTTGATCCCAGTAGAGGAGTCCGGCGGCGGACGATATATCATTCGCCTCAAGCAGAAGGGTTTTGAGTTGTTGGAATTTGGATTGCACAATATTCTCCTGTTTTATAGCATTGACATACTCCCACAACTAGGGCAGTGGGATTCTTATAGGACTTACGCACGTTGCTCTTTTGTAGCAGAACCTGTTAGGGTGGGTTTCCACGAGAACATCTCTGTTTTTCAGGGTGCTCCATCTCACAGTACGTCCTACGTTCAAAATTGCGTCCGTCCTGTCTTAGAGAATCCATCGCTTTTCTGTGTGGATCGTGGGGTTCCGACTTCGGGTGAAGCCTGCGAGGGGTGCTTGCGATCGTAAGTCTGACACCTTCTAACCCAGATGAATTGTGATCCGTGCGGACACCTTCACCATAACGTGCTTGAAACCTTCATCATCATGTGGCATGTGACGATTATACCTTTAATGTCCCGGAAAGGTCAACCTTTAATTTTAATCTCCTACCTAAGCTAACGTGAGTTTGATAAATAAAGCATTTTGCGGTATCTTTCAGAAATGCGTGTGTTTTTGTGGCAGAATTGTGCTTCAGAGACGTAGGTTGACGGTTTCCTACGCTAACGTGAGTTTGATAAATAATTGAAAGTTTTTGTATCAAGAGAACCCCTTTGGTATAATGA
>JAAXHD010000109.1 GCA_012271015.1 Candidatus Poribacteria bacterium
TTTTGAAGGTTGACATCGAAGTCATCCTGGTCTGGTGCAAAAAGGTAGTCGCTTTCGGCATAGATTTGGAAATACCCCCCGCCTGCCGGAGAAGGCGGATAGGTATCAGCAGCATAGACACAAACCGTAAAAGAAAGACAGGAAAGGAAAAAGAGAGATCGCATTTTTCAACTCCTTTCAAGAAGTGGGAACAGTTTTGACTGGCGACAGAGGTGACCCTGTCAACACTGCCCCCAGGAGAACCTCCGTTCTCTGTTCATGTTATTGCCCCTTAAGTTCTGCCCAGGTGACAGCTAACTTCTGAGCGGGCTTGATACCCAGATAGTCTCCGTGGTAAATGAGATGATGTCCATTCCCGGAGGCATCGTGCCACCTGGACCCCCCGGAGCCATCAAAGTCGAAATGCCACAAGGCAATCGTGTGTCTGTCAGGTTCAAAGGGGCCCGTTGGCACCTGGATCGTGTCTTTCCAAAATTCCTTGTTTAGCTGTGCCCATGGGTAGCGGACGATATTTGAGATCCGCACTTCGTCTATCAGTCCACCGGTAAAGTTGGATAAAACAGGTTTCCCTTTAAGGGGTCCCTCAAGGATACCGATTAATGAAGTCCCCCCGCCCCCGATTTGTAGCGGACTGTCCGATGTTCTAAAAGTTAACAGGTCTCTGATAAAAAAGTCTGCCAATCCACGCACTTTCCTTCCCCATAAACGCGTATCAACAACCCGTTGAGCATACGCATTTGAGAGCATAACGGCTATGTAATGCCATTGTTTTTCTCTAATATATCCGTCCTGAAAAAGAAAGACATCTTGGACTCTTGGATGGGTAAAACTGAAAAAAAGAGCACCATCGGAGGTGAGTGGCAGTCTGTAGCTATCCTTTTTCTCTATAAGGTTCCATTCTTCGAACCCTTGTGCGGCAGCTTTATCAAGTCGTTTCAGTGGGCGTGTGAGGTAGATCCACATTTCAATTGTGAACCCCTTCTTTTGTAGATTGACATCGAAGTCGTCGTGGTCTGGAGCAAAAACATAGTCGCTTTCGGCATAGATTTGGAAATACCCCCCGCCTGCCGGGGAAGGGGAATAGGTATCAGCATGGACACAAAAGCAGAAAGAAAGACAGGAACAGAAAAAGAGAAATCGCATTTTTCAACTCCTTGCAAGAAGTGGGAACAGTTTTGACTGTTCCCTCGTAGAATCTCTGCTAGGCAGAGAAAATTCATCTAATAGGGCCAGCTCTCATATCTACCGAATTCACCATTCCCCCAGGTATTGGAGACGCGGTAATGTGACTTATAAAAAGCCTCCGGGGTGCTTATGTCGTATTCGGAGACAGCCTTTATCTGCTGCCCTTTCCATAGTGTGTAAGTGACACCTGCAACCCACCACTCCGAGGGATTGAAATCATCACCTTTTGCCCAGAGGTATGTCGTGCGCGACCATCCCTTTGACTGCCCGTGGGCTATCTTATCATGCACCTCTATCCAATTATGATCTTCTTGCTTAGTGATGGTTGCCCTGTCGACATCCGTGCGTCCGTTGTGCTGTCCATACGGAAAAGCACCTTGGTTAGGATAGAGAGCGGATCCCGTTAGAAATTGGACATCGACCTCTGCTCCGTGATTACGCGTGTCTCGGACAGCCCCTTTGTGATAAAAGATGATGTCTACAGAATTATCTGTTGCATTGAAATTCTGTATACCGCACCCCGCTTCTCCAACGGCATTTACGACTTGTGCCCACACCACACCGGTGATAAAGGCAGCTCCAACAACTCCGAGGGGTAAAATTACCCGTTTCAATCTATGGATAATCATTTTGATTTAGCTCCTTATCTTGTCAAATGAGAAACTGAGTCAATAACCAACACCGCATCACGCAATTGTTAAGTGTTAAGCAAGTTTCGTGCCAATTCCGAGAATAAACGTATATTTTCCCGCCAAACGCTTAGACCTTCAAGCGTGCATTTGATGTGTGAGCCACCTAAAATGCACGGTCCCCCAAGCTTTTCAAAGGGATTAGGAACGTTACCTTCTTCTGAAGACCCCCTATTTTTCTGGAAGAAACGGAATATATTTGCAGGACCTCGCCTATTGTCCGTACGCAAAAATTGTAGGTCGACACGCAAAAATTGCTTAAGCAGACGCAAAAATTGTAGGTCGACACGCAAAAATTGCGTCACTGGGGATCCTGCACATTTTGGGCGCGTTTTTCTGGAAGAAAACGGGGTGTGATATTGTCTTCTTGGGAGGATTTACGCAAAATTGGAACATTCCGCCTATTCATAAGCGATCGGTGCGGTGTTTTACTTGGGTGTTTCACCAAGGAAACCGCACCTACCTGCGTAAGTCCGGCTTAGGTCGGATTCTGCGATATGGGTGAGGATTGCATCATGAACATGCACCCAACATTTATTGAAGTGCCATGGAGGCGAGACTGACATCGGTGAGAAAGGGGGACGCACAGTCCATTCATGTCAGTTTGCGCTGGCGAATCTCGTGCCAAGGCCCCGTGATTGCCAATGTAATCCCATGACTCTGAATGTTCACGAAGAGCGTTGTGCCGTCAGGCGAGAACGTCGCACCCGCAAGTTCAGACATATTGCCGGCATTTCTCGCAAATCTATAGAGATGTCCTTCAGGCGTTATCCCAATCAGAAACTCCTCTTCTGGACCGTCTTCGCAAATGATCAAATCGCCCCACGGTGTGACAGTCAGGTTATCGGCGTTCTCCATGAGATTTCTGTCATTTGGTTCAACGAAAAGTTGAAGCGTACCGGGTTCCTGTTCCTCTCGGCTTGTCCCTTCATAAGGACTCGGCATGTATTTCCATATCTGCCCTTTGTACGCAATACCACCATTCGTGCAAGCAATATAGAATTCTCCGTGTTCTTGACTATCGCCGTACCAAATCCCTTCACCGCGTGCGAACTTCGCTGCATCTTTGCCTTCAACACCCTGTATGCGGAGATCGTCGTCCGGCGATTCTACATTCTCAATATCCACCCATTCGACTGCGAATGTTTCTCCGATTGGAATCGGGTTGTACGTCCACGGGAAAATCTTCTGCATCCGACTGCGCCAGTTTCGGGTATCTGCGCGCTTCATTTCCCGAATTTTCAGGGCTTGAAGTTTGCCACCTGCCGCGAGTTCACCCTGCTTATCTGGGATAAATCGATAGATTAAACCATCGCCTCTGTCTTCCGTCTGATAGACAATCCCAGTTTTGGGATCAACAGCGACTGCCTCATGGTTGAAACGCCCCATCGCTTTCAACGGAATCGGATCGGCTAATCCTATATCGGTAGAAACCGGCACCTCAAAATTGTACCCATGGTCCA
>JAAXHD010000350.1 GCA_012271015.1 Candidatus Poribacteria bacterium
GGATAGACGGCGATGGGCAGTCTGCCGATGGCGTTTAGGGGTTTGGTTTGGAAATACTGTCCTAAATTGTAGAGACTCCCTCCTAATCCCGGCACGACTGGGAATAGAAAGTGGAGCCCGTTAAGAAGGTTTATCCCGCCTGCAAGCACAGCTCCCAGCAGAAATAGCCGATTGCTCAGGAGGACGCATCCCCCATTTTCTGTCAAATGCAGCGGGATCTGAATGACGGGATAGCTGAGTTTTTCGTGGTTCACCCATTGGTGTCGGATGAGGATTGTGATACAGAGCATCATACACGTTAGCACGATGATAAGAGCAGACCACCAGAGTACAGGCGGCATCCAAAGTTCTAAGTGTTGGGCAGTATGAAGTGAGTCGTCCCCTTGATAGAAGGTTGCCAGCACGTTTCGTTCCTTGATGGTCAGCCAATCCGGCATGTGGCGGTGGAACAGTTCACCCCATTCGTTTTCTGGACTTGCGAACCAGATCGGATAGGTGAGCAGGGGCCACAATATCTGGAGTGTATCGTGTCCAGCGATGGAGGAGGCAACCGAGACGAGGAGGTAGACCACCATCAACTCGGCATCGGTGAGGCTTGCGTTTTTCCCGATTGCTCGGAGCAAAGGGTTGACCGCCATCAAGATGAGCACAACAAAAATGACGTTGAAGTAAACGGTGGAGACGGTTGGGAAACTCTGACCTGTGCCATAACCGCTGGGACCCCAGTTAATCATGAGCCAGTAGGAGTTTGGGATGGTGATGAGGAGTGCGAGGAGGACAGCGCGAATGCTGACGTTTCTATTTGCCATATTTTTACCGGTGCGGCGCGTATTCCCAATCGAAACGTTGTCGTCCATAACGCGTGCCGTCAATTTCGGTCTGGTGGCAGACGAGGCATCTATGGGCTTCGGTGACACCGTGTAACTCATGCACTAACTGAATTTCTTCTGTATTATGCACGTGGCATTTAAGACAGGTGTAACTTCCGTAGTCAGAATCGGCATAAATAGCAATCTGATCTGCTACCTTCAGCGCGTGATAGGTGCGATTGTTTTTACTATCTGTGATTGTCCATGCGTTTCCTGTTTCTTTGATAGCAACAGGAGAGGTTTCGGGTACCCTGCTATCATTTTGTAAGAACCACCAGTGCAAGTCTTCAGGAACAGTGTCTGATGTGTCCAGATCTTGAGGAAAGGTTGTACTGACATGAAACAGGAGGCGTTCGGGGGTATGGCATCTTGCGCAGGGCACGTCGTGAACCGACGTGAGTGGGAAAAATTCATCGTGTTCCAGTTTCTTTTGTCCATGGAATACCATGCTGATGAGTAAGATCGGGGCGAGAATAAGATGGCATCGGAGCAGAATTCGGCGCGCCCCACGAGATGTCAGACTCACAGCGATACCCGTGCCTAAATTCGATAGCGCGAACAGGAGAGTCAGCCACGAATGCCATGCGAGGGGTTGGAATGCAGAATGCAGTAGCACCAAGGACAAACCTAAAGAAGCGAGCCGTTGATGGTATCTGAGCCATGTCTGACGGTTGCCCCATCGAATCCAGCGGCTTCGTAGAAGGTAAAGACTGGCGATGACGATAGCGATTGCACCGATGAGGCTGAGCGTATGTCTCGCTTCACCGAAACTACCCGCCTGCCATATACATAGACCTGAGATAACAGCGGCACCGACGATGCCGTGTCCGATTTGAATGAAAACCTTCATGCTTTCAGTTTAGCATGAAACCAGAAGGGAGTCAACGGAAAAGGGTTGGTGTGCCAGAGCTATTTAGTTTATATATTGAGTTTATATTTCTGAATATGTTTGGCACTTTTTGAACCAAAAATCCCGCTGGCGAGGTTTCCTAACCTCGCTATGCCCCAAAAAACGTCAAAATTCTCAATAAATTCTTAAAACTATGTAAATGCCCCTGGTTGGTGTGCAGAGGCATTTAATCATAATTACTCGGTGAAGGACATCTAACGAGAGTGAACTTGTCTGGAAATAGGAGCAATTTTCGTTTGGCAGTACAATGACTTACACATCTGTCTCTCCCGCGCGTTTTGAGAAGAAGCAGAGATTTTGTGTAAGTTATATTAAAGACTCATTTTTAAAGACTCGTTTTTTCGGCGGAATTCGTGCATAATATGACAAAAAGTGAAAATAGTTGCCATGTCAGAGGAATAGTTTTCAATAATCGAGCGAAAAGTGAAAGGAATTGGGGAGGCGGATGTAAACTTTTTTTTAGGGTCTCTCGTATAATATGTTATAATAGTGGGGACTGACGGATAAATCTAAAGGAG
>JAAXHD010000382.1:0-5486 GCA_012271015.1 Candidatus Poribacteria bacterium
CGATTGAGTTGGTCATGACTCCAACGGTCGGTAGGCTCAGCAAAGTACGTCTGCGTGAAGTTATGGAAACTCACCAACAGAAACTGGCAATAATCGGAAAATAACGGGTGCTTCTTTTCTGAGAGGGTTAGGGTTTTCATAAGCTGAGAGTATAACACACATTTTAAACTATTGCGTAAGTCCTGTACGTATTTCTGTTGTGTCTCCAAATATACTGCTTGAAAAAACTTGGTTTCTGAGCGAAAATGTGTTATAATTACACTACGCTGTAATCGGCACAGATAACCTGTCTTTTAATAAGTATATCTATATAAACTTATAGATATTCGGTCCAGCATTGGATGGGTACCATGCCGATCATTGTGAAAACGATCCAAACCCTTGAAAGGCATTGCTTATGAAATTAGACCAATCTTCCAGCGGACTAGTCATTGTAGGTGGTTGGAACGGACATATATTTAATCCAAACTGGATTAAGAGATACCTTTTCCCTGCGAAAGATGAACAATTAACAGTAGACATACAGGCCCAGTTTCCACAAGGTTTCAATCCACAATTTATTTTTCCACGCATATCATCCAACGAAGTCAGAATTCTGTTGCAAGGAAACAAATTAAATTTTATTCCAGTAAAAAGCGTGGATGAAAACTTAGATCGAATACAAGAGTTGGCTCTGCAACTCGCTGACTATCTTCCACATACTCCTGTCTCTGGATACGGTGTTAACTTTCTTTTTATTCAAGACCATGTCAGTGAAGATTTGATAAATCTCATACGTCCAAGAGATTTGGAAGAAATTGAACAGTTTGGTGCATCATTAACTGGCGAAGAATATACTCGCCGTTTAGAGTTAAATGAGCGATCCCTCAATTTCGTTGTTGGATTCGAGAGCGAGAGAGTTACCTTTAAGTTTAATTTCCATTCTAAGATTAATGATTTGATTGCGTTTAAAGCAGGAATCTCGAAAACTTCGATTCTTGAATTAAAACAAGAAGCAATACAATTCATTTCTGAAATCTATAACTTGGAATTGGAAGGAGAGACTGAATGAAGAAATGGCGAGACTCAAGCGAAATCCCTGAAGATGAGATTATTTCTTCCGAGGATACATTGGATTATGAAAAATCTGTAAACACCTTTGATCCAGATTTTGATGAAGACACCAATTTTGAAGAGTCATTTGATTCGGATTTTGATATAGACCTCAACTTCGAAGATTTGTTTGATTTGGAGGTTGATCCGGAGCTTGACTTTGAAGAGTTGGAAGAATATCTAATTTGGGAAAAATCACAGGAACCAAATCCAGAGACACCGAAAATCCGAGTTTTTGATGTCGCGGCTTATATTTTAGAGAAAATCGGAACAATGACGACTATGAAGCTGCAGAAACTGGTTTATTACAGTCAAGCGTGGTCTTTGGTGTGGGATGAGAAGCCACTATTTGAGGAAAACGTTGAGGCTTGGGCAAATGGTCCCGTGGTCAGAGATTTATTTGATTACCATCGCGGGATGTATGAAGTATCATCAATGCCAATTGGTAACTCCCGTTTGTTGAATCAGGTGCAACAGGAAACTATTGACGCTGTTCTTGACTATTATGGACATAGGTCTGCCCAATGGCTAATTGAATTGACACATATAGAAGATCCTTGGGTTCAGGCAAGAAGAGGGTTACCCAAGTTGGAGCGAGGTCATCGAGTTATATCTTTAGACACAATGGCAGATTACTATAGTTCCCTACTGGTTGAGGACGATGGCGAAAATGGGGAATAAGAGAGCGGGGCGAAATCGTAACCCCAGTTCACGGAAGAGCGCCACATCTGTTCCTATAGTGTCTACTCAAAACAGGAGGCTTGTGTGGAAAGTAGCACGGATTGATGACAATGGTCGATGGGGTTGGGACCAAATAACTTGTCCCGATTTCTTGAGAAATATATGGGAAAAGATGCGTAACTTTGAAACTATGACTTGGGGCGAAATATTAGGACGAAACCACCATGCGATACCTGTTAATGACATCATAAAACCTGCACAAAATCGATTAGCACAACTCGGACACGATGACCAAGCGGAATTAGTCTCATTTCGGCTAAGCAACACGGAGAGGATTTGGGCGATTCGATCGGAGGAACAAGCTTTTCTACTCTGGTGGGATCCAAATCATGAGATTTGTCCATCACTCCTGAAGCACACGTAAATGAGCGTTTGCCAATGGGAAACAAGATATTTAATTTTGGGTATTCTACACTATACACATGTCGCCCCGCTGGGGCTTATTTTTTGGTTGGCACGCATTTCTACACACATATCGCCCCGCTGGGGCTTTGTTTCTTAGTAGCACAGTTTTCTATACACACGTCCCCCACTGCGGTTGAAAACTCACAACACAGAAACCACCGTAAATCCGCGCAATCCGTATCATCCGCGACAATCTGTGATCCAGACAACAATACACATATCGCCCCGCTGGGCTAAAAATTATCAACACATAAATCCGTCCTACAATCCGCGTAATCCGTGAAAATCCGTGATTCAGACGAATACCGGTGCGGTTGGGTGAAAGACCCTACCGCGATTGGGTAGTTTCAGATGCGATCGGATGAGAGATCCTACAAGTTTAGGACAAGGCGAGGTTAGAAACCTCGCCAGCGAGTTCGAGATAAGTAACCGTAGTTTTCAGATTCCGTGCGGTTACAAACCGCACCTACCTTGTGTGGCTGACTACTGATTGCCGATTGCTGGCTGCTGATTGCCACACCACATTTCCCTTGCGTTCTTATCCTGTTTCTGATAAAATTGCCGATAAAGTCTACCGATAGGTGAAACATAAAGGATAGAAACGCATGGCACTTCCAAAAATGACACGGATTCATCAGCGGTTTGAGGCACCCGTTCTCACCGATCTTCCCGCAGCTATCCGCGCGGAACTGGAGCGGATTAACGCCTCCGCTATTATCAAACCCGGCGAGACTGTCGCGATTACCGCGGGAAGCCGCGGCGTTGCGAATGTCGCAACTGCGGTCAAGGCAACTGTTGATTATCTCAAAACACTCGAGGCGCAGCCCTTTGTCGTTCCAGCGATGGGAAGCCACGGTGGTGCAACCCCCGAAGGACAACGGAGTGTGCTGGAGCATTACGGTATCACTGAAGAGACCGTCGGTGCACCCGTGAAAGCGACAATGGAGGTCGTGGAACTCGGAAAAACTGCAGACGGCTTGCCCGTTTTTCTGGATCGGTATGCCGCTGAAGCGGATCACGTTGTCCCCCTCAATCGCATTAAGGCACATACAGATTTCAACGGCTCTATTGAGAGCGGCGTGATGAAGATGATGGTTATCGGACTTGGCAAACAGGAAGGGGCGAACTTTTACCACCGCGCATTCTTCCAGTACGGTTTTGAGCACGTTATCACGGCTGTTGGTGGTTTCATTCTCGACAGCGGAAAAATCGCTTTCGGCATCGGATTGATTGAGAACGCGCACGAAGATACTGCGAAGGCAGTCGCTATGCCCGCGGCACAACTCCTTCAAACCGAACGTGAACTGCTCGTCGAAGCGAAATCGCTGATGGGACGGCTGCCCTTTGATGAACTCGATCTGCTCATCGTGGATTGGACAGGTAAAAACATCAGCGGCACGGGTATGGATACGAATGTCATCGGCAGGATGATGCAAAACTTTGAGCCGGAACCCGCAAAACCTGCGATCCTCCGTATATTTGTCCGAAATCTCACCGAAGAGAGCGACGGGAACGCGACTGGCATCGGACTCGCCGACTTCACGACGACCCGTCTCGTAGACCAGATTGATCGACACTCTACCTATATGAACGGTATCACCGCGCTTGGACCGCAGAAGTCGAAAATCCCGTTCTACTATGACACTGATCAGGAGGCAATTGAAGTGGCACTCGACACGATCGGTCTCACCGAACCGGAGGACGCACGGGTTATCCGTATTGAGAGTACACTGAGATTAACGGAACTCGACATCTCTGATGTGTTGCTTGAAGATGCGAAACTGCATTCGAGGTTAGAGGTTATCGGCGAAACGAAACCGTTTGCATTTGACGCAACAGGTAACCTATTACCGTTTTAATAGCCATCAGCAATCAGCCATCGGCTATCAGCAAAGAAGGTTTCAGAAAGCGTCGGGATTCGGAGACCCCTCCTACAAAGAGGCGGTCAGCAAACAACAGTCAGCATTAGAGGCTGCGTGAGCAAAAGATGCGGAAACTCAAGATTATCTTGGAGATGATTAAATTTGAACACACGATCTTCGCGCTTCCGTTTGCTGTCATGAGCGCTTTTATCGCTGCAGATGGACTCCCTTCGCTGGCAAAGTTCGGCTGGATTCTCATGGCGATGGTAGGGGCACGCAGCTGCGCGATGGCGTTCAACCGACTCGCCGATGCCGAATTTGATGCGGAGAACCCGCGCACCGCCATGCGTGCGATCCCCGCGGGTTTGATTACGAAGGGTACCGTGTGGTGTTTTACCTTTATCTCCGCGGGGTTGCTGGTCTTTGCGGCGTGGCGGCTGAATCCGCTTGCCTTCGCGCTGTCGCCGGTTGCCCTCTTTGTGGTCATGGGGTACTCCTATACGAAACGTTTCACTGCGCTTTCACATTTCTGGCTCGGACTGTCCCTCTCCATTTCACCTGTCGGTGCGTGGATTGCGATTCAGGGCAGTTTTGCATTGCCACCGATGATTCTCTGCCTCGTGGTGCTGCTCTGGACAGCAGGATTTGACATTATCTATGCGTGTCAAGATGTTAATTTTGACAAAAAGCATGGGTTGCACTCGATACCAGTGAAAATTGGGATCCGGTGGTCGTTGTGGCTGTCGTCTGCTCTGCATGTTATCGCTGTGTTACTGCTTCTCGGGATGCCACTCCTGGTCGAGTTAGGGCTTTTTTATTACATTGGGGTCGGGATTGTCGTGCTAATCTTTATTTACGAACACGCCATCGTAAAACCGACGGATCTGTCCCGTGTCAACCTTGCCTTTTTCACACTAAACGGCATGATTAGTCTGGTCTTGATGGCACTTTCAATTGCGGATATTTTATTTTTTTAACGATTGAATCTGAGCTACCGCGCCCGTTGTCCTTGCAGTATTCCAATTGTTAACAGACCTTTCATAACCTGAAGCAGAATTTTTAACAATTTTAGAGCGGCGTTGACAACGGAAACGCCGTCCAGGAGCACATAGTTAAAAAAATGAAACTTTCACTTTCCGTACGCGTCGCAGAAACAGCATCGAAAAGAGATGCCACACATAACTTCAAACAACTGACTGAACTGGCGGCAGGACTCGGCTACGAGGCAGTCTGTATGCGTGCTTCCCAAGTCGGTATCCAATCGCCTTTGGAGCAAATTACCGCCGCACGCAAACAGGCGGCATTGCTCAACCTGAAGGTCTCAATGGTCACTGGTGACTTCCCTGTCCCTCTCAACAACGAGCAGGGACCAGACGGACTTCGCAA
>JAAXHD010000382.1:5533-8518 GCA_012271015.1 Candidatus Poribacteria bacterium
TCAGTCGACGTGCTGAAGCGGGTTGGTAGAGAAAATTTCGGAATTATCTATGAACCTGCCAATCTCGATCTGTGCGCTCAGGATTACGGTGTTGAGACCCTTAAACGATTTTCGCCGTATCTTTTCAACGTCTATCTCCAGAATCACATCCGCCGACCCGAGGGAAAGACACACCTTCTGACGTGGATTCAAGGTGTAGTTCCGCACGATCCGATCCGTTTGCAGGACGAAGGTGGCATTGATTTCTCGCTGGTGTTTCGTGGTTTGGAAGCGATCGATTACGATGGGTATGTGACGGTGCATCAAGCGTTCCGTGAGATCATGGAACCTGAAGACGCAGCGGAACAGAGTTATACGTATCTAAAACCGTTTTGTGGATAGGGAGAGGTAGCGTCTTTAGCACCATGAGCACACAGCAACCCAATATCCTGATTATCACGACCGATCAGCAGCGGACAGATAGTTTGAGCTGCTACGGGTCAACGTTTACAGATACACCACATCTGGATAAATTCGCATCTGAAGGTGTCTGTTTTGAACGGGCATACTGTGCGAATCCAGTTTGCACGCCTGCCCGTGCCTCGATTTTTTCGGGGCGACAGGTGAGTCGTCACGGGGCGTGGAACGTCGGTATGAACGTCCCCGAAGATGAAAACTTACTGTCCCATCGACTTGCTGAGGTCGGCTATCGCACGCACTATATCGGCAAGGCGCATTTCCAACCTTTCGGTGCCTCAGCGGAACAGTCGGTCGAAACCTCCCGTGACACGACACGCTACCCGGATTTCCGTGGTCCCTACTACGGATTTGAAACAGTGGAGCTGGCACTCGGTCATGCGACTTATGGCGTCGCGGGACATTACGGTGAGTGGGTGCGTTCGTGCGTCTCCGAGGAAACCTTCGCGAGTTACAGCAAAGCGACACGCCTGAGTAAACGGGGTTTCGGTGGCGAGGCGTACGACTGGGATATACCCCTGAAATACCATAATAGCGTCTGGACATCGGACCGGACAATAGATTTCCTATCGAACCGAGATGTCTCTCAGCCCTTTCTGTTGGCAGTCGGTTTCCAAGATCCACATCATCCGCACTGTGTCCCAACTGAATTTGAAGCGCGCGTTGATCCCGCGCAAGTGCCACTACCGGACTTTGCTGAAGGCGAGTTGGACGACAAACCGCCACACTTTTTAGAGGCGCGATACGGGCAACTGGAAACATCTGAGATCCGTGGAACGTTTGCCATCGCAGGACAGGGCGGCGGTGCCGATTACCGCAAGGTCTCCGAAGCCGATGCACGACTCGGTAGAGCGTACTACTACAATATGGTGAAGATTATAGATCAGCAAATGGGACGCATTCTGGAGTGTTTGGATATGTCCGGATTGGCAGAGAACACGTTAGTGCTTTTCACGACCGATCATGGTGAACTTCTCGGCGATCACGGGCTCTGGATGAAGGGACCGTTCCATTATGAGCAGCTCGTCCGCGTGCCAACGTTGCTGCGATTTCCCGCAACGATTCCCGCTGAACAGCGTACACACGCACTATTTAGCCATGTCGATATTGTCCCGACGGTTCTTTCGGCAATCGGTATGCCGATCCCGTCAGATACCGACGGTGTGGATGTGATACCGATGCTTACAGGTAACACAGCATCCGTCCGAGATTCGGTGTTGGTTGAGTGTGTAGACGATCCGCGCGGCTTGCGACTCAAGACAATCGTGACCGATACACGGAAGCTCACATGGTATTGTGGACACGCTTATGGTGAACTTTACGATTTGGAGAAGGATCCGAGCGAACGGGTCAACCAGTGGGAGAACGCCACCTACGCTACAGATAGGATGCATCTTATGAGCCGTATTCTTGAGACGATGGAGCCTTTGGAGAGAAGGGTTGAGCGGTTATCGTATGCGTAGGATTCGATTTTTAGACTTGCATAAAAAAGAAAGATTGGGTATCATACTAAAATAGGAGGTACACACCGTGTGCCGCAACCAGATTTCCAAGCCTCTTTAGTCCCGTAGGGACGATATTTATAGAGGGAAAAACATTGGGGGCATCCAGATGGAGCCTACGCTATCCATTGTGATTCCGATTTACAACGAGGTCGCCAGCCTAAAGGAGCTCCTGCAACAGGTTGCCAGCGTTGAAATCGGTATGAAAAAAGAGTTGATTCTCGTCGATGATTTTTCAACAGATGGTACACGCGATATTCTAAAAGAAATTGAAGCCATTCAAGCGGATTCAGGCGAGATACATAGGTACATCTCAACACCCCAGACGCCTCCAATAGCCGTCAGCAATCAGCAATCAGCAGTCGGAACCCAAGAGGATGTAGAGGTGTCAGAAACCTCTTTACCGAAAACCGAAAACCGAAAACCGAAAGCCATTCCTGCAGAAAATACCTCTGAGATCTCCGCTAAAGTCTTTTATCACGAGGTAAATAAGGGAAAAGGAGCAACACTCCGTACTGGATTCCAACACATTACCGGTGAAATTACCCTCATCCAAGATGCTGACTTGGAGTATGATCCAAAAGATTATCCTAAATTGCTTCAGCCTATCCTAACCGGAGAAGCCGATGTCGTATACGGCTCTCGGTTTATGGAGGGGAGGCAAACCGGGTTGTTGCGGAGTTATCTCGCAAATCAATTTCTGACGACCCTTGCAAACATCGTCAATGGCACAAGACTCACCGATATGGAGACCTGCTATAAGGTGATTCGGACATCGATCCTAAAGGAAATTTCGCTTTACTCCGATAGGTTCGGCTTCGAGCCTGAAATTACGGCGAAGCTTGCCAGACGAAAGTGCAAAATTGTTGAAGTGCCTATCTCCTACCGCGGCAGAGACTATCACGAAGGGAAAACAGTTAGTTGGAAGGACGGTGTCGCCGCCATTTTTCACATTCTCCGCTTTCGATTCTTTTCGTAATTGGTTATCGGTTGTCAGTGCGGTTTTTCTACGAAAATGGTTGTAGGT
>JAAXHD010000260.1 GCA_012271015.1 Candidatus Poribacteria bacterium
CTCTATAGGAGACCTGCGGGACAATATTGATACGCTATGATAGCACATTTTCCCACAATTTTGCAAATTCTGACCCTGTGGCAACTAACGACTATAATCCCAAAGAAGACTTGCTAAATCCGAAAATTAATGTTAATATTATTTAAGATTCATCCACTGAAAGGATATAGATGGCTCTCAATACAAATTCTTTTCCGGCCTATTTCTCACTCTTTAAAGTGACACTCCGCCAAATGTTTTGGAGTAAACGAACCGTTCTGATTCTGCTCGGATGTCTGCTATCACTTACCATTGCACTCGCATTTCGGTTCATAGCGCGAGGCGGCGGAACTGTCAACCGGTTTATCCCACTGATAACGTTGTCCCTTTACGGACTCTTGGTGAATCTATCCGCAATTTTCTACGGCACCGCAATCATTTCAGATGAAATCGACGGGAAAGGCTTGATGTATCTTCAGATGCGCCCGCTCCGTAAATCAACGATTCTCCTTAGCAAATTCGCTGCATATCTCGTCGGGACTGTTGCGCTTGTCGGAACATCTCATCTGGTTCTGACTGGTATTATGATAACACATCCGAAACTACAGAACGGTGTATTGTTTCAGTTGGGTATGAGTTTGCGCTACACCGCCTTAATGGCATTGGCACTGTTAGTTTACGGGGCACTCGCCACGGTCCTGGCAGTCAGATTTAAGAATCCAGTGCTCTGGGGACTGCTATTTGTGATGGGATGGGAAAGTATTACGGCGAGTCCGCTGATGGCAACAGCAATCAAAAGGTTATCTATATCACACTATCTTTTGACGCTATTTCCACGCTATAGAGTGCCTCGAAGCGATTTCAATGAAGCCTTGGGAACATCACCACCGTCAGCGTGGGTAGCACTCCTCGTCCTCTTCACATTGACAGCGGTGCTGCTGTGGCTTGCTACCCGAATTTTTCGCAGACGCGAATATTTGATGTGAGAGTCCTTCAATCACGCTCCTTGAGAACCCGTGCGGTCTCACGTGAAACGATCAACTCCTCGTTTGTAGCAACAACAAGGATTTTGGCACGGCTCTCATCCGCCGAGAGATCTACTTCACCAGTCAGTTGCTCATTCTTCACGGCATCTAAGTGAATACCGCACCACTCAAGCCCCTCACAGATCTTCGCTCGCGTGATCGGGCTTTTCTCGCCGATACCACCGCCAAACGCGATCACATCCACTCCCCCAAGCGCAGCGATATACGCACCGATATATTTTTTTATACCGTAAACGTAAGTCTCCAGTGCCAATCGGGCATCATCGTTGCCTGCATCGATTGCCGCCTCTATATCACGCATATCGCCACTCGTGCCAGAGATCCCTTTCAGCCCTGAATCCTCAACCAACTGACGACGAATCTCATCGGTAGAGAACCCTTCTTTGTCGATCATATACAGCACGGCAAACGCGTCTAACTCTCCACAACGTGTAGACTGAATCATCCCGTATTGCGTAGACGTGCCCATGGATGTGTCAATAGATACCCCGTCCTTGATGGCGCAGAGAGATGAACTGCCACCGAGATGGCAAGAGATAATGCGTAATCCTTTCCCCGTTTCCTGTCCGAGTAGTTGCGGCACGCGTTCAGAGATGTACCGGTGCGAAGCCCCGTGGTAGCCGTAACGACGGATGTCGTGTTGTTCCACCCAGAAACGAGGCACACCGAATTCGGCGGCGTAATCAGGGATCGTCTGATGGAACCATGTTTCAAAAACAGCAACGAGTGGGGTTGCGGGAAGCAATTCCTGAAAGGCACGGATAGAGGCGATATAGGCGGGATTATGCATCGGTGCGAGTGGTGTAGAGGTCTCCAGCGCGGTTATTACATCTTCGGTGATCCGTGCGGACCGCCAGTACCCTCTGGCGAGAATGGTTTTAAACCCAACACCGTCCAATTGTCCCAAGTCTTCAAAGCAACCGACTTCAGCATCGGTGATCAGATCCATTGCATGCGCAATCGCCGCGGTATGTGTCGGTGCATCGATGTCGCCTTCGCGGGCCGGTTTACCCGGCACCGCGTGTGTAAAGGCAGATGGTGAATTACCGATACGTTCCACTCCTCCCTTGACGAGAGAGGTCGTGGTTTCCATATCAATAATTTGGTATTTGAATGAGGTGCTCCCTACGTTCGCACAGAGAATACGCATGTATTTTTTCTCTCTTCTCAAATCAGCCGTCAATTACTCAGGCACGGTAGGAGCGGTTTCCTAACCGCTCTGGGTCATTCACAAAAAATCTGTTGGTATCACCGTTCGTTGGCGAGGTTAGAAACCTCGCCTATCCATTAGGGAAAACCGATGTTCGCTCACATTACGCTTTCGGTAGTGTGGGCAAGGTCAAACGCGGACGCTCACCGAAATCGGGAACTTCGGGCGGATTCTCCTCCATCTGTCTGAGGAGTTCTTCGATCGCGCGATCCAGCTGCGGATCGGCTTCTGTCGCATAATCTTGGGGACGATAGTCCACTTCAATATCCGGATCGGTGCCGTAGTTTTCAACACTCCAGCCAACATCAACGAACCAGAAAGAATACTCCGGTTGTGTTGTGCCACCTCTATCCACAAATGCCTGATGCGGCGAGATACCGATAACACCACCCCACGTCCGCTTGCCGATGAGTAGCCCTAACTCCATCAACTTGAAACAGTGCGAGAAAATATCGCCATCCGAACCCGCATTCTCATTCGTGACAGCCACCATCGGACCCAAAACGGAAGCATCTGGATAGGGGTGTGGTGTCCCCCAACGCGGAACGTCATATCCAATGCGCCGCCGAGATAACTTCTCTAAAAGCAGTTGCGAGACATGCCCACCCCCATTGTAGCGGACATCAACCAACAGCCCCGGATAACTCACCTCGGCGAGGAAACCGCGGTGAAATTCTGCATACCCACGCCGTCCCATGTCAGGAATATGCACATACCCGACTTTACCATCCGTTTTTTCATGGACATATCGCCGATTTTTGGACACCCATTCTCGGTACCGAAGTTCGCTTTCACTTCCCAAGACCTTGAGCGTGACGACGCGTTCCTCACCATCATCCGCACTTCGGAACGTCGCTTGAACCTCCTGATTTGCAAGACTCACGAGCAGTTCACCCGGTGAAACGGTTTCGCTAACACGTTGTCCAGCAATAGCAAGCAAAATATCGCCTTCCCGGATATTAATCCCCGGGGCATTGAGCGGTGAATCCTTTGTCGCCTCCCAACCATCACCGCGAGCGATGTGTGTGATACGATAACCATGACTCTCCGCATCGTAAGCAAAATCCGCACCAAGGAATCCCTGCGCATAATTCGGCGAACTCCGATAATCCCCACCCATTTCATACGCATGCGAGGTACCGAGTTCCCCCTGCATCTCCCACATCAGGTCCGAAAATTCACCGCGCGTCGCAATCCGTTCAAGAAGCGGCAGATAACGTTGATAGACATGCTCCCAATCCACGCCGGACATATCCTCTGTCCAGAAATACTCCCGCTGGAGCCGCCACGCCTCCCGATACATCTGACGCCACTCAGCCGTCGGAACGATGGAGACTTTGATACGACTCAG
>JAAXHD010000316.1:0-5302 GCA_012271015.1 Candidatus Poribacteria bacterium
GTCAAGGACCAACCCAAAATCCGTTAAGTAGAGTCTATTTCCATCCGTGAGGGGATTATTGAAATGAACATCGAAATGAATAATTCCTTTTTTTCTCAGAAACGTTATGGTATCCGGTATTTCGTTGATGAACGCGTTTAATTGGCCTATATTTTTCTCAAACCATTTTGAAAATACATAGGGAATATACTCTAAAAACAGGACTATTTCGTATTCCGCATTCGTTCTATCAACGATGTACCTTCCAATGTTTTCATTACTATTCCAATATTCAACATGCTTATTGTACCACTCCAAGTCTAAATTCACTCTTTCTCCAAAACGCGGCATAATTCGGTAATGGTACATCAACGGGAAGTGCTCATTTATGCCTTGCAGCACCCAATTTGTTGTTTTGATGTTTGCCAGAAGTTCACGAAAAACACCAAGACCAGTCGAGCCAACACCATAGTTGTAGTAGGTAGGCAAATCGTAGAGATTCTTCGTCGAGAACATGTGATTGTATTCAAGGTTGGTGAGTGGAATTCTTTTAACGAACACCTTTGATTTCCCCAACTTGATGATATAGTTTTCACCCCAACCGTGCGTATCTCGTTCACCCTTAAAAAAGGAACTCAATTGTTCNNTAAATCGTTTTTCATGATTGTTTCCTGAAAGCAGCAACAGCGTCGTCTTCGTTTTCAAAATTTTTAAAGACGGTGATTAATCGCGCCATGACAATGAGGTTCCTGACATGCTTGTTTACATTAATCACTGCGACTTTCCCGCCACGCGGGTGAATATCAGAATAGATTTTCATGAGGGCACCGAGTCCAGAACTATCCATCCCAGTTACCTTTTTAAAGTCAAACACAAGTTTCGGAGGTGAGACGTGCGCGGCAAGTGCTTCTTCTATAGCTTCCGAAACTTCTTTGACCCCCGGGGTGATAATTCTGCCGCTCAGCTTGAAAATAATGACTCCTTCTTTTTCAGACATGGTTATTGCCATAGTGTATGTACTCCTAATTTTATTATTATTAGCTTGGGTTGTCAATCGGTTCTTCCAATCCGCATCCGTGAATTAGATTCTCGATTTAGTCTTCTTATACCATTTCTAAAAGTTTATATGGCATTAACCGCACTTGAGGATCCAGACTCACAGTTTATGCGACAAGAGGCACAAACTAAAAGTTTATGCTACAATTTCAACCAGAAATGGTATTACTCTGTTACATTCCGAACCAATACCGACACTTAATCAGGAAGATATTCTTCCCTTCATCGGTGAAGCTGCTCCGCAAGCGATGCAGTGGACGAAATTCAAGGTCTGCTTCCCGGACCGATTCTAAAGCCGCTTCGCGGGATTGGGTCCAGACGAGAAATAGAGTGCTGCCAGGCCGAAATTCCCAACGGAGGACAGTGTTGCCCCGCAAAGAGCGACGATGGAAATCACGATTTTCGTTTAGCGCGTAAGGTCTGAATTCGTAAGACCTCGGTTCTACTAATTCCTTGAAATTTTTATAATCCCCGATCGTGATGAAGGGTTGCACGTAGAATTGAAGACTCAGTGTTGGCGTAAAACTAATGTTCGCACGTGTGGTGAAGTCCAGCGTGTGACTCTCCAGTTCACCATACACGTAATGCTTTTCCACCCCTCCCCTGACATCCTCCTCAATCATATCCACCCACTGGGCATTCTTGACCTGCTTGGAATAACTCGGACCTATGGTAAATTCAACATTGGATGCTATTCGAATACGGAGATTAACATCTATATCATAGTCATAAGATTTTCCATCATCATCCCATGCAAACACAGGATTGAGCTCAAGACGAACTATTTTCCGACTGTCTGTTTTAAGTTGTGTAAAAACCCACCAGCCAGGGGGGCTTTTAATCAATGCCCCACCGCGCCGGACATCTTCATCGTTAAACGACTCCAAATTCCGTCCAACCCAAAGGTCATAGTCCCAGTAATTTTTTAATTTCCCATCCGTCCATACTTCGGAGTAGCGACCAATGCTAACGCCATCATAATTCCATTCTCGCCAGCCGTAGAGTCCAAAAGTCACTTCTCGGAAAACACTAAATGGCTGCTCTTTCTTGACGATGAAGTCATAGAACCATCTCACCATATCGCCGCGTCGTGCATAACCTATGTTATTTATCTCAAAGTCTGGAGAGAGCACCTGAAAATTGGTATCAAGCCGCCACCATCCGCCCTGTTTATCAAATTCAAGATGTGCAAGATAACCTGATTTAGGCATCCCCAATTCTCCCGTCTGACTTCCGGCGACAGTGCCACTTATCTGATACTTGTCCTTTGCAAATTTCAGTTCCCAGTCAAGTCCGCTTACATACGCAGCATTAGAATCTTGACGATTTACGGCTGTTGTTATTAACCCAATGTATGAATTGCCTTTTAGGACATCTTGTTTGACTCTACCTACGAAGTAGTTTGTCAAAGGCTCAATAAGGAAATCGCGGTTCTTATCTCTCCCCTTAATCTGTGCATACGCCGGTGCCGTGACAGCTTCCATGATACCGAAGGAGGTATTGCTGTTAGTTCTTCCGACGATTTTGGCAGCTCCCAGAATCGTTGTTGCTTCCGGACGACTTAATTCGCTTGCACCCTCTGGGATATCAAAATGCCCGGGTCGTCGTCCGATTCGACGGGAGTAAAAGAATTGATTTCTCCAATCTCCAAAGTTGAAGATTGAGGCTCCTTTGACAAAAAAAGGTCTCCGCTCCTCAAAAAACTCCTCATAGGCAGAGAGATTTAAAGTGGCAGGGTCGGACTCTACTTGTCCAAAATCAGGGTTGACTGTTGCATTGAGCGTGACACCAGAAGTAATGCCGTACTGGACATCACCGCCAAGGTTTCCCCATAAATCTGTCTCGCTATTTAAAGTTGTTCTTCCCATCGCATAGGGTATCAATTCCAAATGTCGAGAAGGTTTGATATTCTCAATACCCGTCAGGTCACCGAAACGCGAAACCCAGCCGGGTTCACCTTTCCTAATCAAACGCCAATGGTCATTCTCTTTTCTGCGACTGATTTCCCGCTGTACTTGTAACCCCCATGTGTATTTATCTTTTGGAGAAAATTGCAACACATGAAACGGGATTCTATATTCTGCCGCCCAGCCATTTTTATGAATTTTGGTCTTCACTTCCCATACACCGTCCCACGTATTATCCCACCAGTTATTACTGCCCCTGACAATACCGTCTGTCACAGAGCCAGAAGGATAGGCAGTAAACCCATAGCCGCGCTGCCGGTTGTAATTCGGATCAAGGATAATGTAAACTTTATCCGACTCAATATAGTCGTCCCGTCTGACCACTCTGGAAACAATCTTATCAGGTTCACGGTCATAACACATGATTCCGAAATAGAGTGCCTCATCATCATAGGCGATTTGGAAAGTAGTGCGTTCCGTCGCAGGTTTCCCTTCATCAGGATCGCGCTGCCGAAAACCTTCGTGGAGCGGTGCCGTTTTCCAGATGTCGTCGTCTAAAACACCATCCAGCTGAGGTGGTGCCCTGTCGATTCGGATGGCAGTTGCGGTTCTGTGAAGGGATTCTATTTCTGTCTCAGCTTCTGCTACGCTTGAGAGTGGCACAATAGAAAAAACTATGATAAACACCCAAGCGACTCGAAAGTCCCATTCGATTTTCACCAATTTTTTTCCTCTTTTTTTCAGGATAATTTATGCAATTAAACCCCGTTTTGAAGAAAAAAATCAGATTTTTTCGCGAATTAATCAGAGGTCGCCCCTGATAAGAACAGAGATTTGCTGCAAGTATCACAATGCTTGTATCGGCACACCGAGTGTTTCGCACACTGCCTGTCGAACATATCCCAATTTCTCAGCTAAGCGAATAGAAATTGAGTTTTCATAACCGGTCGACCAATGCGCGTAAATGTCTCGTTCAATACAATGCACAAGCAACGTCGCACCAACAGCCGTTGCAAATCCTTTATTGCGAAAGTCGGGGTGCGTGCCAATCCCAATCTCAATCCCCTCACGACATTGCATCGTTGAGACAGCATAACTGACAATACACCCCTTGATTGTTGCACAGAAACCAACACCCCGTTCCACAAAATTAGCGAACGAACTGAACCCCTTGAAACTGGCAAACCCTTCATTTCTAAGACGGTTCGCCAAAGGAATATCAACACGTTCAATCTGACAATCGGAAGGGACTTGTTTCTGGAGGTTCTGTAGATGTTCAAGATTAAGCGATTGAGGAGAAAACGTAATTCCGTGCGTTTGCTTGAGATGATGCCCATGGACTTGAAACATCAACTCCCGCCAAACTTCCGAGACAGGGGTAACCCACGCCCGTGACAATTGCTGCACGAGTTGATGAGCGACAGGATGTGTTGCATCGCCACCGAATATCGCCCAACGACCAAAAGTTAATTGCGCGACCTGTGGGTCTGTTTTTGAATCCACGAGGGCAATTCCAGTATGTCCGTCAAGAATACTCTTAATGAAGATACGTTCGGTGACGTGCTCAGCAAAAAGAGGAACAAGCACATTTCGTTTATTGGGATCAACCGATACAATATTCACTTGCTAACTGCGCCTCAATCCATCAACCAACCGTTCTATCCCTCCGTTGATGTATAATGACACGATTGCCGTCAGGATCTTCGACGATCGCCAAATAACACACAGGAGTTTCCTCCAAAGACCAATATACACTAACCCCTGCTTGTTTCAATTCTTCCATGGCAACCTCCGCGTCATCAACTGCCAGTGCCACCATTCCTCCACCGGGATACGTAAAACTGTCCCCATGCCCCAATATCAGCGCGCCAGGGTTTATCTCGAATTCCGCCTATGTTTCTTCGAGGATTAACCGTGCCAGTGGAATCCCAAGTAAGTCCCGATAAAAGGTAAGCGATTTCTGCATATCGCTCACTGCAAAGAAAGTATAGTCGATACCTAAGACCTTCATAGTTACTGTCCCTCCATACTAAAGACATTGCTCCGAAACCTTGATGTATCGGTTGGATTCTCTAAAACAATTCTTCGCAATGCAATTCGTCAAATGCGCGCAAGTTGTTGGCAAGCACCCAATCCGCAATTGGTATCCTTGTCTCGTCAGGCACACCGATTCGAGCACAAAATCAATACAGCGTCGACAATCTGTAATCATACCATAAATCGTCCCAATCGTAACCTTCGACCCCATATTCAAGCAAACGGTTGTGATAACGCTGAAGCAGATCAATTTCCCATGCATGCCTTAGTTCAGGGGTTATTCAGTCTTTTGGCATACATAAACCATCAGTTTACTATCATTA
>JAAXHD010000316.1:5388-8324 GCA_012271015.1 Candidatus Poribacteria bacterium
TATCATTAGTCAAAGGACTTTTATTCCAGTCTCCATAACAGTCGATGATTCCGAACCCATTGTATTGGAGCAACATCTCCATTTCTTGAGGAAATATTAACCGCCTCGCGAGGGGTACCCGTTTGATTACTTCCTCACCGCTTTTCTCTTTCCATCTGCGCGTCGCTGTATCAATCCATATCTGCTTTAAATGATCATATTGCTGGCTTACCGACAAAGATACTTCCGGTCCATCCTCAGTGGTGTAAGAGAAGGCATACTCTCCTTGACGGTCTTGTAGGAAAAATAGATGCGGAAAGACTATACTAACGACGAAACATCCGTCTTGTTTGAAGCATAATCCTTAAACATGGTAGGACTTTCTTTGGTTTATTTACGATTGAATCTATTTATTTCCGCAACATTTTACGGATTTCCTCAAAGTTTTCTGGGAGTTGGCGGATGCGCTGGTAACCCTCTAAAAACGCCGCCTGATGATTTGCTACAAACGACTCTTGGCTTTCCAACAGTCCAGCGATTTCGACAACATAGTAACCCCACCAACACTCTTGAAAGTCAATAGCCCCTGCTCTTTCTCCCTGAAACAAAACATTCACAGAGTTTTCGATTTCCCTATGAATGATACCGTAATTTTCTGGCACTTTAGGAATTCCCTCAATCTCCCTTGGATGATACGGACGGGTAAACCATGTAGGCGGTTGAAATGCTGCGGCATGTTGGTGCATTTTCGAGACGAATTCCCCAAAATTCGCAACCATTGCGGGCGTTAGATTTCCAATTGCTTGGGCATCTTTTCCCTCAATATATCGATACAAGGTACAATATCTCTGTTCAGAACGCCCGGGAACTGATACCGGAAGAATGAAAGCGTCATTAGAATCAGACAGAGGCTCGGGCACCAAAAGATTCGCCTTTTGCGAAAGCGACATTTGCCAAAAGAGCGTGGAATGGATCCCATTAAAATCCGCACCGACTTCGTGAACCCTGAGTGTGAAACGTTGCTGTTGATGTTGACCAGCAAACAGAAAAAAAACACGATTCTCTGCGTCAAATCCGGCTCTCGTGTGTTCGATTTTCACATTCTTGAGTCCGAATTGTGTTGCTGCTCGGATGGCAAACTGCCGATCCCTTAGAAGCGTGTGTATTTCAGAGTAATCGACAATCAGCCAACAGTTATTATCCCGAAGTCCCCGAACCGCTCGTGAAAAGAATCCTCTCCTTTCATCATTGAGCAAGTTAAGAAGTGTTTGGGTTGATTTTTCCACCCAAACCTTTCCACTTTTGTCCGGTGTGGCAGCGATGAGGTAGTCTCGGCAGATCTCGTTGCAATAGATGCGCAGGAGAATCCCGGAGTCATTATGATACCAGTCGGGGGCGGCTTCTACCTTGGTTTCTACTTGGGTCTCACAAATGGGACAGGTTTTAATGTGCGTTGTCATGTGTTTTTTTCTGAAAGTATAAGTTTCTAACCCGATCTCCTGTTAGTTTAAACCCTGTAACGCGTCCGGTGTTGTCTCGTGTAAAATGAACCTCTGGAAAAAACCAGGAATCTCCGAGGAAATGACCATCAGCATAGGTCAATAATATATCGTCATGACGTATGTGTTGTGCGACAAGTTGATTCTCATGTACACCAATAGTATAGGTCGTATCAAGTTCTTCGGTATGATAATCGCCCTCAAATTCTGTCAACTGTTCGGGTGGCAGAGGTCTGGACTTGATACCTTCAACAGGCTGCGCTACTTCATCTGGCTCGGATTCTTCTGGACCCAGGACATCGGCGAGATAGAGTTTAATAACTTCGTCTGTCAACCTAAATCGAAAGGTGTCCAGATTGGATAAGATGATAACGGCGAATTTCTGATCCGGAAAGCGTACGATATGACTCCGAAACCCTCTCCATGCCCCGCCATGCTCAACCATTTTCAATGCCCTGTACTCACCGATGTTCAACCCGAAGGCATAGTTAAGCTGCTCCCCGTTATTCAGCACACCCCGCTGGTGCATCTGCTCAACCACCGTCTGGTCGCCGATACAGGTGTCATCAAAGTTTAGAACCCACTTTGCCAGATCTTCTACTGTTGAATAGAGAGAGCTTGAACCGAGGGCGGTTAAATTGTTCACAGCATTCTTAAATCCATCATTTCCGTCAGACAGATATGAATACGCCCGGTTCTTCAGAAGCATTTCGTGTTCATCATGAAAGTGGGTGTTAGTCATAGCGAGAGGCTTGAAGATGTTGGTGTCCGTCCATTCACGAAATGAATCTCCCGTTATCGTTTCGACAACTTCTGCCAGTAGATTGTAACCCGTATTGCTGTACGAAAACGCTGTCCCAGGTTCAAAATTGAGTGCTTTCTGATGCCTGACCATTTTCAGGATATGTTTAAACGAAATGACATCATCCATTTCACTCCCCGCGATAACAAGAGCCTGGGACCAATCTCGCAGTCCACTGGTGTGATGTATGAGATGTCGAATTTTAATTGTGTTCCCAAAATCCGGAACATCGGGCAAGTATATCCGAATATCGTCATCGAGCGAAAGTTTTCCTTCGTATAACAACGTCGCGATGGCAAATCCTGCGAATTGCTTGGATATTGAAGCGATATCAAAGATGGTTGTCGTCGTAATTGGAATGTCATACTCCAGATTCGCCATACCGTATCCTCGTTTATAGATGATCTCACCGTCCCTGATAACTGCCAGAGCGGCACCGGGGGAATCTGACTTATCCCATTCTGCAAATAATTGATCAATTTTTGGCTCAAGTACCTTGTGAATTGCCATTGCTACCCCTCCTTTTTAATTAGTACTGCGTATACTGTGGTTACCCAGTCTTTTGGTATACGTCAATCATTAATTTACGATTGTTGGTTAAAGGACTTTTATCTCAATCTTCATAACAGTCTAACGTGAGTTTGAAAATAAAAATT
>JAAXHD010000316.1:8478-8887 GCA_012271015.1 Candidatus Poribacteria bacterium
ACGTTTAATTATCAAACTCACGTTAACAGTCTAGGATCGCGAACCCTTCTCATAATAACTCCAAATGTCATGTCAGTGGTCTTCGGGTGAACAGCACTTGACCAGCAAAGAAAAATACAACGTTATAAAGCAAAAGGACTACGAGTAGATCGAAATGCATTGATATTACGTCTAAAAGAAAAAACTTCGGTGGAATAAAATCTGGCGGATCCGCTTTCAAGATACGGTGCCGGTAGTAGAGAAGTGATTAAACTGAGATAACTCCCGAGGAACTTCGCAGTCAAAAGCAAAGGACGTGAGATGGGGTTTATCAGCAACAATCGTAAGATCCCGCGACGATGCTCTCCTGAAATCGCGTCATACGTAAACACGAACGCCAACAGACTCCCGATGACACTAAAGAAAAAAA
>JAAXHD010000316.1:8919-19517 GCA_012271015.1 Candidatus Poribacteria bacterium
TTGCCAAAACCCGCAATGTCGGAAGGTCCCGGTTCATCTAGTACCAACTATACTTATTAGTATATAGATAGTCTTTGAGTTTGTATCCTGTATAGAGTTGACGACCTGCCCAAGTCTTATCGACTGATAACATTGCGGTGGAGCCGATGAGGAAAATCAGTGCCAAAACCATACTGACAATATAGACGAAATCGGGGGTCTCAAATAGTTCAAAGATGTGCCGTTCTTCGCCAAAACGTATGAAAACTGTTCCGATAACGTCGTATCTGGGATGCGAATTTGGGGTGACAGGACGGAGTTCATTTGTCCCCTTCGCGATGAGGCTCAGTGGCTGTGGAGATCTGGTGATGCCGCAGGCCAAATTCGTCTGCTTCTCTCTGTGTTGGTAATCGTGCGACATCAAAACGATAGAAACTACACATAAGACAATATACACGATACTCGTTAGAATATAGCGACCACTGGTGAGGTTATCAATCAGTTCATGCTTGATTAAGGTAGCAAGTTGATGCATATTGTCTCGTATTGAGGCTTGGCAAATAACAAATCAGTCGAATCGTAATATTGGCTGGATAACAGTATTTTATAGTAGAACCCAAGTTACCTATACACATTATAATTGGCGAGGTTAGGAAACCTCGCCAGCGAGAAGGGAGGTTCCCCAAATTCTTGTGTTCACACATTTTCGGGCTTTACTCTAATTCGGAATAAGCCGTCTTGGGCTGAAAATCTTTGATTTTCCGTATACTTTTGACATTTTCACTTTTTTTTCCGAAAAAACCTCCATATCCGAACACAGAGCCACCCAATAGCTTGATAAATACCTGCCCAGAAGATACCCCCAATTACGATCCCGATTGGGTAGCCTATAAGAGCTATAGAAGATGGAGGATCACCCATTCTCTGAGGGTTTCTATATACAAGCAAAAGTCCGAAAGCCCACCATCCAATTGCCAACATCCAGCGCACACATGTGCTCTTTGTGAAAGCGAACCAAGTAGGACTCAAGCCAATCAGCAAGCACAGAAGCATTATTAAAATCTTCCAGAAACCCAGTTCTATCACAATTTTTCTCCTGAACTTGCCAAATCTGATGTATTTTCATCCCAAAACTATTTATTGCGTTTTAACTTTTGCGTAATGCTTCAATCGGGGGAAGCGAGGATGCTTTAATTGCGGGATATAGACCAAACGAGATACCGATTATCGCTGAAAACGATACGGAAATCAGAACCCATTGCCAAGAGATAACGGCGGGCCATTCGGGGACGATCTTAACGATTTTGACGGCGAGTACCGCCATACCTTCACCCGCGAACATGCCCAACCCAATGCCGATTGCACCGCCGATCCCACACATTATGATTGCTTCTATCAGAAATTGAAGTAAGATATCAAAGGATTTCGCACCGAGTGCTTTTCGGAGTCCAATTTCACGGGTGCGTTCGGTGACAGCAACGAGCATCATGTTCATGATTCCGATACCGCCGACAAGGAGTGAGAACCCTGCAATGCTTCCCAGAGTGATTTTTATGACTTTACTGATTTTCTCTAATTGCGCCATGCCGGCGTGCATCTCAAAGATTCCGATGAAGTCGTCTTGATTTTTGTGCCTTTTTCTCACGACAGTTTTTACCTCTTCAATTGCCGTGGGAACATCCTCAACAGTATTTGCAAAGATCAAGATATACTCAATATGGTCATTACCAGTGAAGCGTTCTTGCGCGGTTGATATAGGAATAAAGGCGATATTGTCGAAACTCCAGCCGAATCGAAGACTTGTCCCTCTTGGCATGAGTGTGCCAACGACTATAAAGCGTTCTGTGAATCGCTCCGCTTTTTTCCGTCCCCATTGACCGTGAGAATAATTATTTTTCCTTGCGATTTTAATTTCTTGTCCTAAAGGAGATTTATCACCGAACAAGGCGGTTGCGACCTCATCTCCGAGCACACAGATTTTCGCTGCGTTTTCAACATCTTCATCTGTGATAAAGCGTCCCTCTTTGAGATCCCAGTCCATTGCGGTGTCATAGGCAGTATCCACACCGCCCCAGCCCGCACGGGTTTCAGTGCCGCCTGAAGCCTGGATAAGGACCCCTGACCAGTTCACAATTTTCGACGTGACAGCCTTAACGGATAGGCACTCTGCCTCGATTGCCAAGACATCTCCATATTTCAGATATTCATTGCTACGGTTGCGGACCCATCGATTATTTACGCGTTTCCACCCCATGCGGTACATTACAAGTTTATTAGCACCTCCCAGTTTTTGTACGTCTTGCTGGACAATCTCCTTGGCACCATCGCCAATTGCTATCATTGCCAAAACCGAAGCAATACCGATGATAATCCCGAGCATTGTTAGTAGGGAGCGTAGTTTGTTTGAACAAATTGCAGAGATTCCAATGAATACCCCCTCAATTATACGCACTTCATTCCTCCGAGAATTCTGAATTAAGTTTGTGTGTAACGTGAAACTAAAATTAAAATCCAATGTGAACGAAAAACTTCAGAATTTCCGTCAATTATTCAGCGATTAACATCTGCCTCTTGCGAGAGAAATTCACCTTAACCTCGCACTATTGCAATCAATAGTTAACTTAAATTAATCATTAAAATCATACTAAATATTTCAGCAAGTTTCAAGAAAATTTCTAATCTTTTTTCGGGGGTTTACTTTCCATCTGGATGAAGCCATTAGGCTCGCCAGACGCGATCCTGATAGATCAAGAAGTGCCTCCGCATACCACTGGATTTGTGAAGACAATCCAGCAGTGAAACCGTAAGCGTATAGGTGAAGTCTTCTGGCAATGCGATGAAACCCTTCATCCTAAACTGCTACCGCAGCAAAAAATGCGAAGTACATTAACATGAACCCGACTTTAGCACGTAAGGAATCAGATCTGTATTATTGAACTCACGTTACATGACCTGATTGCAAATAAACTGTCTAATCGAAGCCTTCACTTCGTCAGGTTTTTCTACCCAAGGATAGTGTCCTGCTTCTGGAATCAACGTAAACATACCACATCGAATGTCTTCTGCGTCCTTTAACATCTCCTCCCTAATCCGAAATTGGTGGTTCATCCGATTCTTTCTTTTAATCCTATATCCCGAACCAATACCGACATTTAATGAGGAAGATGTTTGTGCCTTCATCTGTGAAACTGCTGCCTAAGCGATGCAGGGGACGAAAATCGAGATCCACTTTCTGAACCGATTCCAGAGCGGCTTCACGAGATTGAGACCAAACCAAAAACAAGGTGCTACCGGGGCGGAACTCCCAGCGGAGGACGGTATTGCCACGTAAGGAACGTCGATGGAAGTCCCTGTTCTCCTTTAGTGGATACGGTTTGAACTGGTAAGATTTCGGTTCGATTAACGCCTTGAAGTTGGTATAATCCCCAATCGTGATAAAGGGTTGCACGTAGAATTGAAGACTCAACGTTGGTGTAAAACTAACATCTGCACGGGTGGTGAAATCCAAGGTTCGGCTTTTAAGTTCACCATAGATATAGTGTTTCTTCATCTCCCCATTCTGATTTTGTTCAATCTGCTTCACCCATTGTGCATCGCGTATCTGATAATTATACCTCGGTCCCAAGGTAACCTCAATGTTTGATGCCAACCGAATGCGTACGCGGAGTCGAACATCGTAGGCGTACGAACGTTTATCGTCATCCCATGAGAAAATTGGATTGAGTTCGAGATGCACCATTTTGCGACTATCCGTAGCGAGACGTGTGTATACCCACCAGCCCGGAGGGTTCTTAATAAGTGTTCCCCCACGTCTTGTATCCTCATCAGAAAACGATTCTAAGTTGCGACCAACCCACAAGTCATAGTTCCAATAGTTTTTTAAGCGGCCGATTGTCCATATCTCTGAGTAACTATTGATATTTACGCCATCATAATTCCAAGTCCGCCAGCCATAAAGGCCAAATCGCATATAGCGAAAGATACTAAACGGCTGTTCTTTCCGTATTGTAAGATCGTAATTCCATTCTACAATGTCACTCCGTCGCCGATAGCCGAGGTCGTTTATCTCGAAATTAGGGGAGAGTGCCCTAAAATTGGTATCAAACCTCAACCACCCCCCACGTTTCCTAAATTCAAGGTGGGTGAGGTATCCCGATTTCTGTGCCTCCAGTTTTCCCGCTTGACTCCCTGCAAGAGTGCCACCTATCTGGTACCGCTCTTTTGCGAACTTCAAATCCCAATCAAGACCACCGACATACGCAGC
This sequence comes from Candidatus Poribacteria bacterium, assembly GCA_012271015.1. Lineage (GTDB taxonomy): Bacteria > Poribacteria > WGA-4E > WGA-4E > WGA-3G > WGA-3G. The sequence continues at coordinate 13,163 of JAAXHD010000316.1, forward strand.
ACTAGATGATTGTCGATTGACCGCCGTCGTTATCACGCCAACACGGGAATTCCCTTTGAGTACATCCTGGTTAATTCTGCCGACAAAGTAGTTAGTTAAGGATTCAATGAGATATTCGCGGCGGTCGCCCGTTTCCTCAATCCGTGCGGGGAGACCTGTTTCCTCAATCTGTGCATACTCTGGGGCAGTAACTGCCTCCATGATGCCGAAAGATGTTCCGCCTTGCGTTCTGCCCACAATCTTAGCTGCACCGAGGATTGTTGTCGATTCAGGACGGCTGAGCTCCTTCACTCCGTCAGGAATATCAAAATGTCCTGGGAGCCGTCCGATTCGGCGGGAGTAAAAGAAACGATAGTCGTCGGTTTGAAAGATGGATGCGCCTCTGACAAAGAACGGACGGCGTTCTTCAAAAAATTCTTCGTATGCCGAGAGGTTTAGAGTCGCTGGATCTGCTTCTACCTGTCCAAAATCGGGATTGATGGTGGCATTAAGTGTCGTTCCGGTGGTGATTCCATATTGGATATCGGTACCAACATTCCCCCATAAATCGGTTCCGCTATTGAGAGTTGTACGTCCCATGGCGTAAGGCATAAACTCCAGATGACGGGACGGACGGATGTCTTTGATGCCAGCCAAGTCACCTAAACGGGCTACCCACCCTGGTTCATCTTTCTTAATCAAACGCCAATGGGTCTCCTCTTTCTTTCTGCTGATAGTCCGATTGACTTGGAGTCCCCAAATATATTCATCCTTTGGGGAAAAGCGCAATATATGGAACGGGATTTTATACTCGACTGACCAGCCATCTGAGTGAATCTGCGTCTTAGCATCCCATACACCATCCCATGTTCTATCGGGCTGTTTGTTATCCGAAATGATCCCATCTGTAACAGACCCAGAAGGATGAACCGTAAACCAATAGGCACTCTGCCGGTTGTAGTGCGGATCAAGGTTAATGTTGATTTTATCTGAGTCAACAAATACATTATCCCGCCTAACTAATTGAGCAACGATTTTATCGGGTTCACTATCATAGCACATGATCCCAAAGTAGAGTGCCTCGTCATCATAAGCGACTTGGAAGGTAGTGCGTTCGGTTGCCGGTTTGCCTTCATCGGGATCGCGTTGTCGGAAGTCTTCATGGAGGGGTGCGGTCTTCCAGATATCATCATCTAAAAAGCCATCTAACCGTGGTGGTGTCCCTTTGATGCGAACGGCAGTTGCGACTCTGTGATCGGATTCTTCTTGGGTTTCAGCCTTCATCGCGATCGAGAGTTGTACGACGCAAAAAACGATGATGAAGGCCCAGAAGTTCCGAGAGTTCCATTCGATTGTCAATGATTTTTCCTCTCCGTTTTTAGGATGATTTATCCACTTAAACCCCGATTCGGAGAAAAAAATTGGATTTCTTAGGAGTCTTATTTAACTTGGCGTTTGATGAGAGTGAGTTGAGCGCGAATCTTTTGACATCGGGCGTCGTATTTCTATAACCGCAAACCGACACATGGCGGATGGAACGCTGTAGCGAGGTCCCGTGGTTGCGCATTTCGCATGCGAATTATTGAAAATGCCAACGTTGAATTGACGACTGCATCATATAGGGGCCATAAAGAGGGCATAACCCTTAATTCAACACCGATGTCAATTAAGGCTTTCAACAGATCATCGATACACACAACGGACAACGGCGTAACAAGTTGATGCGAGATATAATATTGTGTTCTTTCATCTTCAAGGGCAAGTTTAAACGTATCAGCAGGAAGGTGATAACGGTAGAGTTTAGTCCTTCGCACTGTTTCGAGCCAGCAGCTTTCAAGGGCCACAACACACCGCACACTGCTATGCCGAAAAAACGATTGAACGTCTCGTGCGGAAGTCTGATCGTCAGCGCGGAAGGTCACGCGGGGGCAGTCGCGTGGTAGGAGATATTTATACATAGCTACCTCGGATATACCCCACACAACTGCTCCCAACTCAGGCGTTGAGAACCGCGGTTCAAAGTAGGAGATGTTTGGTTCTTCGCTAAAGTGGTATATCACCTTGTCCATGTTTCTTGTTTGTTTTGCAATCCACTTTTGTCATAAATAAGCCAACAATCGTTATCACATACGCGTTGTGCTGATTCGGATATAAACACTCGTTGTTCATCATCAAGCGAATCAAGGAAGGTAAGGATACTGGGGTCAACATATGGATATGGGTCAGAAATTGCTTCAAGCCAATACCGTCTGCATTTATTATAACAATCGATTCGGTAGACGGGTAGGGAGGGATCTCGGTACCACTTAGGAGAATTTTCGATAGTGTATTCAACCTGGGTGCCACAAATCGGGCATGATATTTTCTTTATCATAACGCAAGTCGCCTCCTATTTATCGCTGGAGTGCGAAAGTGCTTGAAAACCGCATTCAAACGGGTAGAACTCGTTAGGTACAACTTAGGTTTATGGAAGGGAGAGGTTACTAAGGGAAACACCCAAACAAAAACACCTCGCTAGCAAAGGAGAGGTGTTTTGTGTTTTTAGAGTGTCCACTTTTTGTAGGTTTGCTGATTTGCCTATTGAAACCCGATTCGGCTAAAAAACTTCAGAATTTTTGAGGATTAGGCAGAAATCTCTGCTTCGCATTCGCGATTCGGAGATCGCTCCTACCTTTTTATATCTCCCCAAGTTGTTGTCAATCTATCAATTGGGGAAACGGATAGTGCTTTCTCAAGTCCTTTTTCCATGATGGAATTGAGGTCGTCTTCGCTGAGAGCAGTATTGAAGATAGCGACTTCGTCAAGGACTCCTGCAAAGTCCCACCCCGCTCCACCTTTCCAACGGGTTAACCAGATCGAACCACCATCGTGTTGCTGACTGAAATCGGGTTTTCCTACACCTAAATCCGCGACCGCCTCGCCATCAACATAGAGGATAAGCGTCTTACCGTCGTGTGTTAAGGCGACAAAACTCCACTCGTCCATCTCCCAAGTACCACCGCGGATTTGACTACTGTCTATTCCGCCTTTGAGGAAACTGCCATAAAAGTCAGTCGGACCGATAAGAATGTTCGGATTATGCCAATCCCGTTCTATGAGTCGAACGTGCGGACCAGAAGGGTTACGAAGCGGCTTTGCCCAGAGCAGATATGTAAATCCGTCAAGGAAGTCATCGGTGGTCTTACTCGCTGGAATAACCACATGACTGGCTCCGTCAAATTCGATGCCCATACCTTCCTTTCCTTCGACCCGTTTCGCATCAACGATTTCTCCATCGTTCCCGTTCGGTGAGGCATCTTTAACCACATCCCCTTTTCCGTGATCAAAGAGCCACATTCCCATAAGAGTTTCTGGATCAATTTTCGATGTGCTTTCCTGAACCCATATTCCTGCAATAAAGAGAACCGTCATAGCAATCAAAGCATTCATAACTTTCATCGTTTTAGCCTCCTTTTTTTAACAGTTATCAGTTATCAGTTGTCAGTTATCAGTGGGTATTTGGACAGTTACGTTTCCTTTGAACACCACGAGCATTACTGGCAACTGTCAAGAGCATCCAACTCGGCACCACATCTCGGACAGGTATTGCCCCATTTTAAACGTATTCCTTCGCTACAGACATCACAGACGCCGAGTGGGAATTCATCCGGTTTCGCACGGCTTCCGCCTTTTTTATAAGTGATGACGCGCCACACCGTCTCGCCATCATCTTCATAATAATACCACGGTCCCTCTTTTTTGCCATCATAAGATTTGCCGACATGTTTAGGGTAGAAACCTTTCATTCCGAGGTTTCCATTTTCGTTATAACCAATGTACGCGCCCTCGTGTTTTCCATCACGGAAAGTGGCTTCTATCGCCTTGTTCCCATTTTTGTGGTACTGGATCCAAAGTCCTTCCTTTTTGCCAGCGATATAGCGACCTTGGCTCCGCTTAAACCCATTGGTGTAATAGGTGACCCAATACCCGTGCTTCTTACCATCAACCGTTTCACCATCCGTAAGCGACTTTACCATCTTTAATTTTCCTTGCGGTTAAACAACAGGGGTGTTTTTGCTGGGGTGTTTCCCCAGAACTTTGATGTCCCCTTCTCAAATCCGTTCTCCATTTCATTACGAACTACGGACTTTCTACTATGAAGATACCAACCTTTATTTTTCCTCGCGGTTTTAAAAGCAATCAGCCGTCAGTACAGAGGGCGTACAGATTAATCATCTTTAGCCTCCTTTTTAACCTATCAATCCAGTTCGTTACCGCACTGCGGACAAGTATTATCCCACGCCAAACGTCTCCCCTCGCCGCAAACTTCGCAGACACCCAGCGGATGTTCATCCGGTTTCGCGCGACTTCCGCCTTTTTTGTATGTTACGATTAGCCATACGGTCTTGCCATCGTCCTCGTAATTGTAAAAGGGACCCTCTTTTTTCCCATCGTAGGATTTGCCGACATGTTTAGGAAAAACGCCACTGGCTCTGAGGTTCCCATTTTCATGGTAGGTGACACAAAGCCCTTCGTATTTTCCATCGCGGAAGGTGGCTTCGCCCGCCTTGTTCCCATTTTTGTGGTAAGTGATCCAAGCTCCGTCCTTCTTACCGTGAATGTAGTTACCTTCGCTTCGTTTAAATCCGTTGGCATAATAGGTAACCCAATACCCATGCTTCTTGCCATCTACCATTTCACCATCTGTCAATGAATTTGCCATGATTTCACCTGTAGTGGCAGACTTTATGACCCGCCCATTTTGAGAATAAACCTATAATAACGTGAGTTTGGCTTTGATATTTCGTTCTACAAGAAACCACTTGTTAGGGAGAACCCATGGAGTGTGCTTACTACTTCTATGTTACGGCACACGGCGTGTGCCTACTACCTTTAATCGAAGTCCTATTATAACACCTCATCAAGATATGCCTCAATTTTTTCCAACGTCTTTTTGCCGATGCCTTTGAAACCTTTGAGTCTTCCTTCGTTAATCGCTGCTCGGAGTGAAACAAGACTATCCACATTGACTTCCTCGTAGAGTCTCTTAATCGTCTTGGCACCCAGTCCGGGGATAGGCACAAGCTCTACAACAGCCCGTGGCGTATCGCCGGCAAACTCCTCCAATTTCGCACTTGTACCCGTGTCCAGAAATTCCTTAACAATGTTTTCCACGACTTCGCCAGCCCCCGGAATCTCCTCTATTAGTCGTCCTTGGACGATGAGATCCGACATCGGTTCCGGGAACCGAGAGATATAATTCGCCAACCATGGATATCGCGAGGCATGGTCTTCTGGATAGTCGGCAATAATCAGAAAAGTGTGAAGTTCCAAGAATTTCAGCGCAATCTCATCGTTCTCATGCCAGCGTGTGCGTCCTTTTGCATCAATGTAAGACCCCTCTTCTAAATTTTTCTCATCGTTCATCATTCTTCCCTCCAGTGTAGAATCTGGATTGTGGCATCCCAAAGTGCGACTGCCAAATACCCACCATTTGGCGAGAAGGCTAACGCTTGAATGCCAGTGGGGTAGGTTTCCCAAATCACCGATTCGCCTTCGGAAATGTCCCATATCCGAAGATTACCGCCTTCATCACCCGAAGCGAGGTAGTCTGAAGTTGGCGAGAAGGCAAGTGCCCGTGTCCAATACACTTCAAACCCGGACTTCATGAGGAGCTGTCTGCCCGTTTTGACTTCCCAAATCCGGATTCCAGATTGTGCGTTCTTTTGCGTGTCAACGGCTAACATCGTCGCATCGGGTGAGAACAGCACATTCCATACCCCTAAAATCTCGCCCGTGTTGAAGACTCTCATCGGATGTTCATCGGTTGTGTTCCAAACCTCGATAGCCGTCCGATGTCCCTCACCGTCTCGGTAAGTTCCTTCCGCGGCAGCGATGAACCGACCGTCATCGGAAAGCGTGAGACCGTTCCTGACGGGAAAACTTGTCTGAAGCACTTTCAACTTATGAGTAGCTCCCTCATTTTTTACGGCTTTTAGCCTCCGCTTTGCGAGTTGCCAAACTTCAACCTCGTTATCACCTTTTGACAGCACTGCAAGCGTGCCTTCCGCAGACAGACTTCCGCTCTCATATTGCCCACTCGTCAGTAATGTTTTATCACCATTCCCCAGCGAAAGGATAGTGATGTTGTCACCCACGTCTTGAACCAACATTTGATTCGCTCCGGTGGAATAGGCGAACCACCGTTTCGCTTGGATATGGCTTATCTCCATTTTTCGTTGACTGTGGACATCCCATTTTACTACGATGCCGCCCATTCCTTTTGCTACCAATTTCGTGTTATCACCGCTGAACGCCATTTGGCGCGCAACATCGGGGAGCAGCTTGTCAAGCCGCGGCTCCTGCTTCTCGCCGAGTTGAAAAGCGAAATCCAACG
>JAAXHD010000319.1 GCA_012271015.1 Candidatus Poribacteria bacterium
CCTCTGCTAAGTTGTTGAGTTCATACTTATCATTTTCCACATCGTAGAGTTCCTCAGCGGGGCACGGTGATTGGAACATGACCAATTGATCTCCCGCTAATTTGCCTTCGGCATGAAGTCGCCACATCTCCTGCATCACGGGATGGCTATTGCGGTAAGGATCCCAGCGGAGATACGGCTTTTCGGGATAATAATTTCGGATGTATTTATACTTTTTATCGCGCACAGCACGCAACATGTGATACGATAAATCAAGGCGATCGCGCGTCGCAAAAATATATTCACGTTCTACTTTTTCTGGTCCAAGGAAAGGTTGTCCTTGTAGGTGCTGCGGTGCTTGAACACCACATAACGAAAGCACAGTGGGACCAAGATCAATCAAACTCACCAATTGATCACTTTCACTCCCTGGATTAAGTGCTTCGTGCCAACGGACAATCAACGGAATCCGGATTCCTGCATCATAGGGCCACCGTTTACCGCGTGGGAGTCCTTCCCCGTGATCACTCCAGAGAAAAACAATCGTGTTTTCTGCGAGTCCATCTTCTTCGAGTTGATCTAACAACTCTCCGACACGTGCATCGGCAGTGGCGAGGTTATCGTACTGTCGAGCCAATGCGGCGCGGGCTTTCGGTGTATCTGGTAAGTAAGGCGGTAATTCCACGTCATCTATATTCGTGATCAGTGGACGATCTTCGCGTTCCCACATACCGCTTTCGTGTGTAACGGTTGGGTTAAAAACCGAAAAGAAGGGTTGCCCTTCCGCACGATTTCGCCAGTGCCCTTGATTGCTATTCTCATCCCACGCTGTGATCGGTGGTGTGAACTGGTAGTCTGTTTTACTATTGTTGGTGCAATAATAGCCTGCCCCTCTCAGGTATTCGGTGAAGGTTTTCACATAAGGTGGAGGCACAGCAGAATACGGCGTAGGTAGGTCAGGTGTACTTTCGTCTGTATGCGTTGTCCGATGGTGATGTGTCCCAATAGAGGTCTGATACATACCGGTGATAATAGCGGAACG
>JAAXHD010000243.1:0-906 GCA_012271015.1 Candidatus Poribacteria bacterium
GCACCGCCAAAGAAGTCCACAATCGGATAGATATGGTAGATGAAAAAGTGTGCAGGGGTTCCCGATACCGGCAGGTTGAAGAGAATCTCAGGACGCGCACCGCGTCCCGGTGTGAGACGGACAAAAGAAGTCAACAACAAATCACCCAGTTCGCCTACTTTCTGCTTGAGTGCTTTGTGGGTATTGGAGACTGCCTCTGGATGCGACACCCGCAGGACATGACCCCGCTCCTCAGCAAGCCGAAGGGACGCTTCCCCTTCACCAACATCACTGGCGAGTGGGTATTCTACGAAGACGTGTTTATCCGATCGCAACGCCGCAAGCACCATCTCACCGTGACTGTCGTTGTGGGTGCAAATAACGACCCCGTCTATATCTTCGCGTTCAACCAAACGATCCCACTCAGACATAAAAACTGTCTTGTGTGCTTTTGCGAGTTGTGTGCCTGTCTGTTCGTTTCTGGAAGCGATCGCAACGATCTCGGCATCTTTCATTGAGGTAAATCGCGCGAGGTGGTGGCGTGCCATCCCACCCGAACCGATAATTCCGATTTTAATTTTGGTCATATTTTCCAATGATTTTCCATAAGAAAGGCGCGGTTAGAAACCGCGCCTACCGAGTTTGAAACTGTTTCAACTTTGCCTACGCCCAGCCTTGACTTTCACCACCGACGCGAGCGGCACTAATTTTCTCATAGTAACCACTCTTCCGATAGGCTGTCAACGGATGTGGATCGCGTCCCATCTCCAAGCGGACCTGTTCCAGCAACGGATTTACATCCATTTCATAGGCGCGTTGGAAGATGGATTCTGCTTCAACCAAGTCGGCGGCATCTTGTGCAGCTGCGAGTGCTTCTCGGTCAACAAGCAGTGCTTTCGCATACGCCTTTTGCAGATTGCACACGGA
>JAAXHD010000243.1:932-2332 GCA_012271015.1 Candidatus Poribacteria bacterium
GCGACCAGTTCGGTGTAAATCAGGAAGAGTTCCTGTGGATTGATAGAGCCGACCGTCAAATCATCGTCTGCGTATTTCCGGCAGTTGAAATGGAATCCACCGAGTTTGCCTTCGTCAATCAGATAGGCAACAATAAATTCAATATTCGTGCCTTGTGGGTGATGTCCCAAGTCAATGAGGACTTGCGCTTTCTCACCGAGTTTCGTTGCCATCAGATAGGCGGTTCCCCAATCGGGGAGATCGGTGTGATAGAATGCGGGTTCAAAGAACTTATACTCGATGAGCATGCGGGTGGCATCCGGAAGGGCATCGTAGACTTCGGCTAACGCCGCCTCCATCCACTGTTTGCGTTTCCTGAAGTTCGACTGACCCGGAAAGTTAGTGCCATCTGCGAACCACAAACTGAGCAGATCGGAGCCGGTTTTCTCCATGATGTCAACACACTCCAGCATGTGATCGATGGCGAGCCGACGAATATCGGTGTCCGGGTTACAGACACTTCCGAGTTTATACGCCTGATCTTGGAAGACATTCGGATTGATCGCGCCGATGCCGATACCGACATCCGCAGCGTACTGTTTCAATGCTCCCCAATCGTCGGTTTTGTCCCACGGGATGTGGAGTGCGACGGTGGGGGAGATACCGGTGAAACGGTGGACGGTCGCTGCATCTTCGAGACGTTCAGCGGCATTTCGCGCCGCACCGGGTTGCTCAAAGACACCGAACCGGGTACCGGAATTCCCGTAACCCCATGACGGCGTTTCGATGTGTTGTTCCTTGAGATGGGCTTTGATAGCCTCTACCTGAATTCCCTGTTTTTCTAACGTGTCAGCTAAAAGATCATAAGCGGGATTGCTCATTGTGTTTCCTTTCTCGAATAGTTTTCGGTTGCCAATTCCTGAAATATTTGGACAAGTTTTTCTTGCGTGGCGTTCGGGTCTTCAATGATGATACGCGCACCGCCGATAACGTCCATGAATCCCAGTTCACGCGGATATCGGGGAACAACGTGCAGATGAAAATGTGGGATACTCGCACCGGAAGCATCACCCATGTTATAGCCGACATTGAAGCCGCGTGGCTGATAGGCGCACGTGAGTGCTTCGAAACAGAAGCATTGAAGTTCGTGAAGTTCGTGAACCTCTTTCTGATTCAACTCCCGTACGTCAAGCACATGCCGATTCGGAAAAATTAGGAGGTGTCCCGGGCTGTAAGGATAGAGATTCAGCGAGATGGTAAAGTGTTCGGTTCGGTGGACTTCAAGTCGTTGGACTTTATCATTTTCCTCGACAATTGCACACAGAATGCACGGGACATCTGGACGGTTTTTTCCTTTGGCATAAGGCATTTTATTCGGGACGAAGAGGTTATGTCGCATAAAAGGGTTCCCTATTTCTTCT
>JAAXHD010000243.1:2346-5521 GCA_012271015.1 Candidatus Poribacteria bacterium
GCGACGCATAGGTTGTGAGCATTCCACAGGGACTTTGATGGAAAATAGAAATTCTTTAGCTTCCATGTCAGCCAGAATGGTCGGAAATGAGACGACTTGGTCACTTCCCGAAGGCGCGATTGCACGATTCGGACAAGGCATTACGGAGACGTTGGCATTTTCCGCAGACGGGAACTATCTCGCCATCGGAACACGGATAGGACTCTGGTTGTATGAAGTCGCAACGATGTCGCCCGTCGCCTTATGGGGGACGGAACGTGGGACGTGGAAAGCCGCTTTTTCACCAAATGGAAAGTGGATAGCCACCAGCGATTGGGACGATAACATAAAAGTGTGGGATGTACATCGTGGTACGTGCCTTGCGGAGATAACAATAGGGGATTACCCTTCGACATTGGCGTTTTCGCCTGACAGTCGCTGGTTCGCTACGAGCCACAGTGAAACCGCTACCATCAACGTCTGGCACTCGGAGACAGGCGAGATGCTCACGAAATTCACCGGTGAAATCGAAAAAAGTGGCCGTTTTATGCCTATTGCCTTCTCACCCGATACTCATCTGATTGCGTCTACAGGTCGCGAGGATGTAGATGGCAACGGTGAGTCGGTATTAGTGTGGAATGTGGAACAGGGAAAACAAATTGCCCGCTTCACAGGACACACCAGCTCTATTTATAATCTCTGTTTTTCGCCGTGTGGTCGTTTCGTTGTCTCTGGTGGAAGAAAAGACGGCACAGTCCGCGTCTGGGACACGGTTAATTGTCAACAGGTGCGGGAGTATACAGATTATGGTGCCGCTTGCATGATCCCCTCCTATTCACCAGAAGGCATCCTCCGCGCCACAGTAATCTCTTATGACGAAATGTTCAAAGACAACGCTATTATCACGGTGTGGAACTTGGAAGATAGGGAGAAACTTTATGCGACTGAAGAAAACATGGGAGAACATGCAATAGTAGATTTCTCAAGGGGTTCACGGTTGGTGTACGAATCTGGAGATGGTGGTATCAAAGTCTGGTGCTTTGGGAAATCAAGCACCCGAAAATCCGGCTATCACCCAATCTCATTTCCGAACACGGTCGCGTTTTCATCCGACGGGAAAACATTGGCTGCTGAGTACCGGGCGGTTCGTTGGCTGTATTCGCATGGTGATGTTCTATTCTGGGATTTGGCAAGTAAGCGTTCACGCCGAGCAATTGAGACAGAACCGATTGGAACACGGCAGTTTTTCTTTTCTGATTCCAGTGGAAAACGGCACATTATCAGTCTTGATAATGACACCGTCAGGCTATGGAAGGTTGAGGGTAAAGAGATGCTAATCGCCGAGTTCACAGAACATGAGAGAAGGTGGATACGAGCCGTGTTTGCTCCGCAAGTCAATCGACTGGCGTGTCTGGATGAAGAAGGTGTATTGATCGTCTGGAATCTGGAAACTATGGAAAAAATCTGCCGATTCACACACCTACACGAGCGTTTTCCCAATGCTGAGATGGCAACATTGGAGTTCAGTCCAGATGGAAAATTACTCCTTAGTGAAACGAATCACCGTCCATCTGTCCGACTCTGGGATGTGGAGCAGAGTGAAGAAATTCGTGAGTTTCCAGGTGATGAAATCGGCGGGATTATGGGGCTTTGGGATAATCAAGGATTTTCTCCGTGCGGTTCGTATCTGGCCTGCAACGAAGCTCGAACCAAAGAACTGTCGTATGGAGAGGCTTTCTGTTTATGGGACGTTAAACGGAGGAAAATTCTCACAACGATACCGTTTCGGTACCCATTCGTCTTTGCCTATTCTCCGTGTGGTTCGTATTTGGCATGCGGTGGGGAGGATCCAGCAGGGATCCTGTTGTGGGATCTCAAATGTCGTGAAATCTATAAGTGGCTATCGCTACCAACGGGATGTCAGGAGACACATGCATTGACGTTTTCATCTTGTGGTCAATACCTCGCGTTCGGTGCTGCGTGGGAACACGGTTTTGAGAAGGTTCCTATCCATTTGTGGGAGGTTGGGACTGGTAATCACATTGTTACATTTTGGGGACATCCAACGGACGTACAGGGACTCGCTTTCTCGCCTAACAACCAACTTTTGGCGAGTGTGAGTTTTGATGGCTCTATTCTCCTCTGGGATCTGAACCCGTACTTATAGTATCGCAAGAGGCGTTTAGATTGAAACTTTCCACATTTTCTGCTTGAAAAAGCGTCCATAAACTGCTATACTATCCATATCACGTTGGCAGGTATGAACACTGTTGACGATACTTGAAGAAGGAATCATACCATTTCTGATTGAAATTGTAGCATAAACTTTTATGGTGAATTCTGAAAATATATGGACATCTTGTAGGGGGTTTTTGCTTGGGTGTTTCCCAAGGTCTTGTGCCTACCCACAAGGACTGTGAGTCTGTGCACTCAGGTGCGATTAATGCAACATAAACTTTCAGAAATGGTATCAGTAGCGCGGGTATCCGCAGAGCAGGTAAAGAACGCGGACTTGGGTAGGTGAAGGGAATGGATTGGCAGGATGGAACACAGAGTGGTAAAGATTGGTATGGTGTAAAATGGGGATAGTTTATTCACATTCACGTAAAAGTGAGATTCATTTCTCTTGGAGGTTGAACGGCATGAAAATTATGGTGGTATTCGCAGGACTTGTGTTGATGATAGCCTGTTTTGTTATCAGCACGAGCGACATGGCACAGGCAGAGGAAGTCTTGGGAACAGGAACGGATGAACTGTTAGGAGGAGACCTCACCGACCCAGAAGACGATGGTGAACCTGACGAAGATAAGGGTTACAACGCCACTTTCTCAGCCAATGATGAACCCGGATTCGGGGGCGGGGAATTTGCGTTTAACGTCTTCGATAACCGCCTCGGTCCCATCAATGACAAATGGTGCTGCGGACGTGGGGGCGGCATTCCGAAAGAAGGTCTACACGTGACAGCTGAGTTTGAGGAGCAGTACGCATTGACACACTTCACCGTATCTTCAGCGAACGATGTTCCTGCAAGGGACCCGACAGTGTGGGAGGTTCAGGGGTCAAACGATGGCAAAGATTTTACGACCATCTTTGCGCACGACGGGAAAAGCTTTTGGGATCAGCGACTGCAAGTCGTTCTTTTTGAGGCAGGGGAAGATTACGACGTTCAAAAAACCGGGTATCGGTTTTTTCGGCA
>JAAXHD010000243.1:5544-15205 GCA_012271015.1 Candidatus Poribacteria bacterium
TATCCGCTTGAAACCGTTACTATAAAACCGACTGGAGCACGATCTAAAAGAAAAAATGGGACTTTTTTTGATTTTGGTGTATACTATTATCGCAACCCCACAAAATCGACGCAAAGCGGTTAAAAGACTGCTTTGCCGCGCCCAATGAGGACAAACGAAATGCCCACCCGGCATCCACTTCTGGAAATTTCAGAAATTGACACACATATAGAAGCTTACTTAAAACAGATCGGCGAGATTACATATCGGTTTCCTGAGCACGATTCGAGATGTCAGTCATTTCGGGCAGTAGTAGACAACCAACGTTGGTTCGTCAAACACGGCAATATACCACAAACCATCACATGGCTCAGGCAAGCCCTTCGTTTTCACGCTGCTATCCAGCATGAGGCACTCCCTCAATTGCACAATTCTTTCACTACACCTGATGGGCTCGCACTGGTCTACAATTGGGTAGATGGCGAGGGTTTGCGTCCTGAAAGGGAGTTGAGTCCCGATGAAATACACCCGCGTGACAGATTTTGTGCATTGCCAGCAACTGAGATAATTGATGCCCTCAACGTCATCTATGATGTTCATGTCCTTATTGAAAAACGCGGGTTTATTGCTGAAGACTTTTACGACGGCTGTATTATCTATGACTTTGCGGAAAAGCGGATACATCTATACGATTTCGACCATTACCATCCGGCACCGTTTGTAAATGACCAAGGACGTTTGTACGGCTCAACTCGATTCATGGCACCGGAAGAATTTCAGAAAGGCGCACGTGTTGACGAAAGGACAAACGTCTTTATGTTAGGGCGGACAGCATTTGTATTGCTCGCCAATAACAGCGATTTACGAGCCGACTGGAAAGGGAACAATGCTATGTGGCACGTCGCGAAAAAGGCAACAAATGCTGACAAACAGTTGAGGCATCAATCTGTCCAAGCGTTCGTTTCGGCGTGGCACGCCGCGATTGCTGATTTTTAATTTATTGGCTGAAGAACGTCAATATCGAAGCAACCGACATTTATCCGCAAGGAACACTTAAAAATGCGAAAAATTACTAATAACCAAATTCAATTCTTCAACGATAACGGCTATCTCATTCTGAAAGGTGTCATCCAGTCAGATGAACTTGCCGTTATACAAGGTGAAAGTCAACGACTGATTGATGAGATTTTGGCGGGTGGACCGGCAGATCCATGGTGCAACCGTGGTCCGGAAGGGATTCCTTACTATCTAACATATCTACACTCCCATCCGAACGAATTTTCCCTGCGGTTGTTAGCACACCCGTTCATTGGGGATCTGTTGCATCGGATCGTCGGACCCAATTTTATACCCTGCTATGAATCTTTAGTCTTCAAACTGCCGAAGCACGGTTCTTCTGTGCGCTGGCATAGGGACGGAAATGCAATTCGTGAGAATCACCCGATCTTCAATATTGATATATACATAGATGACTCCACCGTTGATAACGGATGTGTCTGGGTAATCCCGAAGAGCCACCTCTGGGGGATCGAAGAGGCACAGGCGGTTATTGACAAAGGGGCGGTCAATTTTGAACGTGAAGACGCAGTGCCAGCAGAAGTTGAACCGGGGGATATTTTACTCCACCATACTAAAGTCTTGCACGGCAGTAAAATCAACACAAGCGATGCGCTCCGCCGAGTCATTTACTTTGATCAACGGACCCCGCGGTGGAACGAACAGTATAAATGGTGGCAGTCGGAGTTCTTGACACAACGCTGCAAACTCTATCAACGCGCCCTCCACGAACGCCGAATGAATCCTTATGCGTCGGATACCGAGCAGTTTGATTACGAGGTGCCATCGGATATGCCGACATGGGATCCAGCGGACGACTTCGATCTACGAATTCAGCATCGTGCCTATTCATATCAAGAGTAGCATGGGATCCAAAGAAAGGTGCGTGGAAGAATCAAGTTCACGTTATTTCTCCGCAGGGGATAATTAAAAAATGAATGTTTTACTTGTAGGGGGTTCGGGACACGTTGGAACGATGACGCTTCCATACATGAAGAGCCATCACAATTTTCGGGTCCTCGACCTCAACCCACCTAAAGACACATCTATTGATTACATTCAGGGATCCGTTACCGATCCCGATATCGTTCAGGAAGCGTTGCAGGGGATGGACACGTTTGTCTACATGGTGATGCTTCAACCGACGAGCGACCGGTCCTCTGTCGCCGATTTCAGCGACATTGTCGCAAACTACGAAGTGAACGCAAAAGGGCTGCATATCGTCTTACACGCCGCGAAGGCAGCAGGCATTCGACACGCTGTCTACACAAGTACTTTCACCGTACATGAGCGGACACGAAACAATTTTCCGTATGAGGATGTCGTCCCGCGTGATAATCCCGGTGTCTATGGGTTAACCAAAGGCTTCGGCGAGCAGGTCTGCGAGTACTTTGCGCGAGAACACGGCATGTCCCTGATCGCTCTACGAATCACGGGTCCCTCTACGCGTGAACAGTGGCTTGAACGTTACACGCAACCGAAAGATTCATCAGTGCATATTTGGTGGACGGATGAACAAGATTTGGCGACCGCGTATCTCGCGGCTATTTCGGTTGAACATGAGGGGTTTGATGCTTTCTTCATTGCTGGAGATCATGAACAGAAGGAAATTAACCTCTCAAAGGCGAAACGCCTGCTCGGTTGGGAACCTCTGACGCATACGCGTGTGTAAAATGTTGTGAATAGGAGAGCCTTGGTAATGAAAATTAGGCTATTCTCCACCTTTCTGACGCTTGTTCTCTTCTCAATCGTACTTCTGCCCAACACCTTCGCCCAAAACTATGCGCAATGGGAACTACCGGAGGGTGCCGTCGCGCGACTTGGTAAAGGTGGAATCCATAAGATACAGTATTCTCCTGGCAACAGGTTTTTTGCAGTCGCAAGCACGATCGGCATTTGGATCTACGATACAGTTACGCTTCAAGAGGCACTCCTCTTCACAGGAAATATGGGTGGAATTTCTTGCATGTCGCTGAGTCCGGATGGACGGACCTTTGCCGTTGGCGGCGGTCAGGTTCTTCAACTCTGGGATACCATCATCGGCGAGCGTCAGGCAACACTCACTGGGCATACGAATGGGATATTCGACGTCGTGTTCAGTTCAGATGGACAGACGATCGCGACTGGCAGCAGTGATGGCACGATCCGCCTCTGGGACGCAGGTACTGGAGAGCAGAAAAAGACGTTCGCAAAAGGTATCAACTGGATTACGAGTGTCGCTCTCAGTCCGGATGGAGAAGTTGTCGTCAGTGGCAACAGTGATGGTACCCTTAACGTCTGGGACGCACCTACTGGCGAATACAGGAAAACACTCACTGGGCATACGCCCTGGATTAATGCTGTGGTATTCAGTTCCGATGGACGGACCCTCGTAAGTAGTAGTAATGACGGGACCGTTCGAATGTGGGATGGGCGTACGGGCGCGCACAAGAAAACGCTGACAACGGATGGAAGTAGCAATGGCATTAGCGGTGTGTTCAGCCCTTCTGGGCATATCTTCGCGAGTGGAAATTACGATGGGAGTATCCACCTCTGGGACGCAGAAACCGGCGGATCCAAACAAACACTCACTGGACATCTTGGACCTGTCAATAGCATCGCGTTTAGTCCGGACGGCAACACTATCGTTAGTGGTGGAGAAGGCAACATCCACCTCTGGGACGCAGCGACGGGTGAACAGAAGGAAACGATCCTTGGACACAGTGGTTTGGTGAGGAGTATCGCCTTCAGTCCAGATGGAAACACGCTCGCGACAGCGAATTACGATAGTACCATCCGGCTCTGGGATACAGTGACAGGTGAACACAAAAGGACGTTCGCTGGCGATACCTGGGAGGTTCGGAGTGTGACGTTTAGTCCCTATGACGATATCCTCGCAAGTGGGAATTACGATGGAAATATCCGCCTCTGGGACCCAACGACCGGTAAGTTGATAAGGACGCTTGCAGGACATGCTAAAAGCGTTAATAGCGTGGTGTTCAGTCCCGATGGACGGACTCTCGTTAGCGGAAGTGAGGACGATACGATTCGCTTCTGGGATATCCGTACCGGTAAACGTAGGATGATCCTCTCTGGATATAATGTCCTACCTGACGAACAGCAGCAGAACCCTAACGAGCATGCCGAAGATGTTTACAGTGTGGCATTCAGCCCAGATGGAAACACCCTCGCAAGTGGGCATCACGATGGAAATATCCGTCTTTGGGATGCCAGGACAGGCAAGCATCAGATGGTACTTAATGGGCATACGTGGACGGTTTGGAGCGTCACCTTCAGTCCCGATGGACGGACCCTCGCAAGTGGGAGCGGGGACGAGACGATCTGCCTTTGGGATGTGGATACCGGCAAACATCAGGGGACGTTTACCCCTTTCGCAGAGACGGTTTTCAGTGTGGTGTTCAGTCCGGATGGGCGAACATTGGCAAGTGGAAACGACAACGATACGGTACACCTCTGGGATGTGGATACCGGTGAACGGATAAAGATCCTCACAGGACATTCGCGGCGGGTCTGGCAAGTCGCATTCAGCCCAGATGGGCGGACATTGGCGAGTGGGAGTGGCGACGGCACTGTGCTGCTGTGGGCGTTGACATCACGGTAATTTGACAAAGACCGCATTGTATGATACAATTTACTGGGTAAATTCAAAAAATAACATCAAAACAAGCGTGGTTAGTTATTAAATTGCCTGTCCTATAACCACAATCTCGCTTTTATTTTTTATTTTCAAGGTAAGGAAAATCATCTATGACGCACCCAGAACTCACTTTAACAGACCACCGTGCCTTCCAAACCCAGCGCCGAGATACATGGTGGCTGCAACCCTTAGCCGTATTTGTCGGTCTGGGACTTTTCGTCGTTTATGCTACCTTTCGGGTTTTTGAAGGAAACCATTTCATCCACGGTCCCTATCTGTCGCCCTTCTATTCACCTTTGCTTTTTGGCACTGAAGGGGCGGCGCATAGCCTTGAACACAGTTGGTTTGGTATGATGCCGTCTTGGATACCGGGTTTCATTACACCGGCTGTCCTCATTTTGTGGGCACCACTCGGATTTCGCTTTACATGCTACTACTACCGCGGCGCGTATTATAAAGCGTTTTGGGCAGATCCACCCTCTTGTACGGTATCAGAACCACGTAATAACTATAGAGGCGAGCACTCTTTCCCGTTGATTATACAGAATATCCACAGATACTTTCTGTACGTCGCGCTCGTTGTTCTGGTCATCCTCGCCTATGACGTATGGAAAGCACTTTGGTTTGAGGATGGTAACGGTGGAACGACGCTCGGTATCGGTGTAGGTACTATCATCTTGGCGGGCAACGTCGTCCTTTTAGGCGGTTATACGCTCGGATGCCACTCTTTGCGTCACTTAGTCGGTGGGGTTGTTGATCTGCTTTCCAAAGCACCTATCCGTCGAGGGGCTTATAACTGCGTCAGTTGTCTGAACCGTCGGCACATGTTATGGGCATGGATGAGTCTCTGTTGGGTCGGTTTTTCCGATGTATACGTCCGTTTTATAGCACCATCGATAGGTCAGGATTGGATTACATTTTAAGATAGAGTCTATAGTAGAGAAGAAAGAGGAAACATTAGCGTGGCATCTTACGAAACTCATGAATATGATATATTGATAATCGGAGCCGGTGGGGCTGGACTTCGGGCAGCGATTGAAGCCGCCGCAGGTGACCTAAAGGTAGGACTCGTGTGTAAATCTTTGCTCGGCAAAGCGCACACTGTTATGGCAGAGGGTGGTGTCGCTGCCGCTTTGGCAAACGTCGATGAAAGAGATAGTTGGCGCGTACATTTTGCTGACACGATGCGCGGTGGACAGTATCTCTCTGATGCCCGGATGGCAGAACTCCATGCGAAGGAAGCACCTGATCGAGTGCGTGAGCTTGAAGCGTGGGGTGCCCTGTTTGACCGCACACAAGATGGAGGTATCCTTCAGCGGAACTTCGGTGGACACCAATACCCGCGCCTCGCACACGTTGGTGATCGAACTGGATTGGAAATGATCCGCGCACTACAGGACCACGGTATTCACCAAGGCATCGAGGTGCACATGGAGAATACTGTCATTTCACTTCTCAAAACCGACGAGAGGGTCTCAGGGGCATTCGGTTACGAACGTGAAAAAGGACGGTTCAAGGTCTTTTCCGCAAAAGCGGTCGTTTTGGCAACGGGGGGTGTCGGAAAAGCATATAAAATCACAAGCAATAGTTGGGAATATACCGGCGATGGACATTCCCTGGCATACCACGCCGGGGCGGAACTCATAGATATGGAGTTCGTCCAATTCCATCCAACTGGTATGGTGTGGCCCCCCAGTGTCCGAGGGATCTTGGTCACGGAGGGTGTGCGTGGTGAAGGTGGTGTCCTCAAAAACAGTGAGGGCAAACGCTTCATGTTTGATGACATCCCTCAACTCTACGTGAACCAGACAGCGGATAGCCCGGAAGAGGGGTGGCTATATACGCAAGGTGACCGGGATGCGCGTCGTCCACCTGAACTTCTCACTCGCGATCATGTTGCACGATGCATCGTCCGAGAGGTCCAAGAAGGTCGCGGAAGTCCACACGGTGGTGTATTTTTGGATATCGCGTGGATTCAGGAAAAAATTTCAAATGCTCCAGAGCATATCCGCAGAAAACTGCCGAGTATGTACCATCAATTCAAGGAACTTGCCGATATTGACATCACACAGGAACCGATGGAGGTGGGTCCAACAACGCACTATATTATGGGGGGCATTCGGGTCGATGCGAATTCACAGATGACAGCAGTTCCAGGGCTCTTCGCCGCAGGTGAATGCGCGGCAGGGTTACACGGTGCTAATAGACTCGGTGGTAATTCGCTATCCGATCTGCTCGTTTTCGGTAAACGTGCAGGGGAATATGCAGCACAGTTTGCAGAGGAGAACGAGGCAGTCTCACTTGATGAAACAGAAATTGATGCAATCGCTGCACACACACTAAAACCCTTTGAAAATCCGGCAGACGATGGCAGTGGTGAGAGGATGGGACCCTATGATATTCAGGCACAACTCCAAGATAAGATGCAGGAATTCGTAGGTATTGCCCGAAGTCAGGAAAGCCTCACGCAGGCGTTGGAAGAGGTCCAGAACCTACGCGAACAGTCGGAGAGCGTTCACACTATCGGCAATCGGGAGTACAACGCCGGATGGCATACCGCGCTTGATCTCGACTGCTTGCTCACAGTCTCCGAAGCCATCGCGCTCGCCGCACTTGAACGTCGGGCAAGTATCGGTGCGCATTCACGGGACGATTATCCTGAGAAAGAGGAACCTGGTGCAGGCAAATATAACACCATCGTCAAGAAGGCATCCGACGGTACAATGGAGATTCGCCGACAACCCGTTGATGAACTCCGAGCCGATCTTCAGGAAATCATCGACGAAATCGGATAATTTTTAATTTTTTAATTTATTGATCCTGGGCTGCTCTCCGTTTCATTACGAGCCGGTTTTCAGTGGATTCATGACTGAAATAGGGATCTGTACGGTTTTTTCAGAATCGCTGCATATTGCCTGCATGATCCTAAACCTATGGCCTATAACACGGGCGGAGGCGGATCTACGGAGAGGCACTTCACTTATCAAACCAGCTTGACCGAACCGCAAGGAAAGTTAAAAAGTGTAGTCGAGAGAACGTGAAGTCCCAAACCCACTTCAGCGAACCGCAAGGAAAATTAGAAAAACGAACCGCAAGGAAAAAATTAAATCTTTGCCGATCCACCAAACATGTAACTCGTAATGTAATGGAGAGCGGGTCTACGGAGAGGACTTTATACATCAAACCGGTTTGACCGAACCGCAAGGAAAAATTAAAAAATGGCGAAAGCAACATTTAGAATCTGGCGTGGCAATGCAGATGGCGCGGAATTTGTCGATTACGACACCGAGGTGTCTGAAGGTATGGTGGTTTTAGACGCTGTCCACCGTATCCAAGCCGAGCAGGCAAACGATATGGCTGTTCGCTGGAATTGTAAAGCGGGAAAATGCGGATCTTGCTCTGCCGAAATCAACGGGCAACCGAAGTTGATGTGCATGACGCGCCTCAACGATTTACCGCTTGATGAACCCGTTACAGTCGAACCGATGCGTGCATTCCCGCTCATTAAAGACCTCGTTACGGACGTATCATGGAACTTCAAAGTCAAAGAGAAAATGAAACCGTTCACGCCACGACCCCCTGATGCCGAAGATGGTACGTGGCGGATGGAACAGGAAGACATTGACCACATCCAAGAGTTTCGGAAGTGTATTGAGTGTTTCCTCTGCCAGGATGTCTGCCATGTCCTTCGGGAACACGATCTTCATGACGAGTTCATCGGACCGAGATTCTTCGTTTACGCCGCTTCCTTGGAAATGCACCCAATTGACACTGAAAACCGGTTGGAGGAATTGAAGGATTCGGATGGTATCGGATATTGTAACATCACCAAATGTTGTACGAAAGTCTGCCCGGAACATATCACGATTACGGACAACGCCATCATCCCGCTCAAAGAACGCGTCGTTGACCAATTCTACGATCCGATTAAAAAACTGTTCCGCGTCTTTAGTCGTTGAGAAACTCATGTGCGCATTTAAACCCCAGTAATGCTATTCACTGTTCTCAAATTGGTATGTCAAGGAAAAAATCTCTTGACAGATGTAATGCGGAGAGGTTAGAATCATGGGAATCAGCAAAAATGATATTTTAAGAGTTGGTGTGATTGGACCCGGCGGTGCAGGACGAGGGAATACACTCGGTTTCGCAACACGTCCCGACGCTGAAGTCGTCGCTGCTGTGGACACCCACGAAGCGAGTTTAGACGCTTTGGAAAGTGCACTCCAAGAACAAGTTGACGATTATAAAGCGAATAGTTTCAACCGTTACCTCGGTGAATACGAGTTCGTGGAGATGCTCAATCACGAAGATCTGGATATAGTCGGTGTATTCTCGCCTCACTCCCTTCACGATATTCACACGAAATATGCGCTCCGCGCCGGATGTCACGTTATCGTCGAAAAACCGATGGCGAATATCGTTGGTGATGCGATTACCGTAACCAAGATCGCAATGGGTAGCGGATTACACCTCGTCGGTGGGTATCAACGCCACTACGAGGATACCTACATGGCAACCAGGCGCGCAATCACTGAAGGGCGTATCGGAAACCTCCAGAAATTTGAGGTCTACATGGCGCAGCGGTGGGGCGCGGGTGGATGGCGAGGAGATCCACGCTTCTCCGGCGGTGGACAACCCAACGACTCAGGAAGCCACCTCCAAGATATATTCTTATGGATGACGGGTGCCTTACCCGCTGAGGTTTACGGAACAACTGACATGAAATTTGAGGACGACGATGGAACTCTTGTTCCAAAGTCCGTTGAAATTAATTCCTACTCCGATGTAACACTGGATAACGGTGCTGAAGGCACAATCACTATCCTCGGCAACACACGCGTTGGGTTTGAAGAATGGGTGATTCTGGAAGGTGATGAAGGAACGATTGAGATGAAAAATGGCATTCGTTACACTCCCAAAGGTGGCGAGCCAGAACCCCTTGCGTATCCGCGTCCGGAAGAATACCCCCGCAACAAGGTCGACCAACTC
>JAAXHD010000243.1:15288-28189 GCA_012271015.1 Candidatus Poribacteria bacterium
AGGGGACCCGACGCGAAAAACAGAGTGAATTGCGACGACCTCATCCAGAGAGAAGGCTACACTCGGCAAGAGGTTTTAGAATTGATTGATGAATGTGCATCCAGATCATGTTATTAAAGCACGGATGCTTATTCAGGTAGGTAACTGGTAACTTCAAGCCGAGTCAATATGAAAAAAGGAGAAAGATTGTGAAATATTCGGCACAACTCGCAATCAGGATTTATGATCGCTGGCGAAAACCCGCTGTTAAAAATATAAAGTATTGTCCGCTCATCGCTATTATTTTCGTAGCATTGGTGCAAGTCGGTTGCGTACCCGGTAGCGCGCTGCGCACCGCAGAAAAACTCGCTGAGCAGAAAGACTACCCGGGTGCAATAGAGGCTTATCAAAATGTTGTGAATGCCCAACCCGGCACACCTGAAGCCCTTCAGGCACAAGTTGCTATGGGTAAATTGTTAGTTGAGCGAGTGAATCAACCCGCAGAAGGTGTCAAAGCCTATGAGGCTGTCGTTGCCGCCGCACCGAAGAGTGATGAAGCCGCTGAGGCGCATTATGAACTCGGGATGTACTATTTCCGACAGAAGGATTTTAAATCTTCCCAGACCCAATTTGACGCGATTATCAACAATTTTCCGCAACTTGAGTTGAGCCACAACGCGCAACTGATGCTGGCGAAAAGTTTTGAAGAGGCAAAGGACTTTGAACAGGCGGTGGAGGTGTTTGATAACTTTGCAAACCGGAACCCTCGAAGCCAACGCGCAGCACTCGCTATTGCCAATAAAGGGCGAATCCAGCGGCAGCACCTGAAAAACGAAGAGGAAGCGAAACGCACGTATCAATCACTCGTTAAAAGATATGGGAAGGTCGAGGGTGCTGAAAAAGAGATTGAGATAGCAAAACAGGAACTGACGGATCTCAAAGCCAGCATTCCAAAACCTGACGACCCACTGGCAACACAGCTTGACAGAGCCTATGCACAGCGGGAAGCGAGGCGTGAACTGGATCGACCGCGCGGGGGTGTTGAGAGAAGCCGCGCAATGGGAGATATTGGTTTACAGGTTGCAGACTCCGGATTCGGGGTGAGTGCATCGGAGGTCATGCGGAATTTCGGCGGTCAAGGTGGTATCGCAGGCGATGAACAAGGCACTTACTATGATGCTGAACTTATGATTGCCAACTTCTTCTATGGTGATGAAAGTTACCGTGACGCAGGCGCGTTATATTTCGATGCTATTGCCCGCGCAGAAGCGGCAAAAGTGAAGATTGATCCGTATACCTACCTCAGACTCTCGATTTGCTACCGGAAAGTCGGGATGCATCAACGGGCGAAAGAGGTTCTCAAGAAAGCGGCAAGCCGAGATGGGGGTGTCATTGAAGCCGTCATCAACACTGGACGGAATCACTATACTTCCGAATCGTATGAGAAAGCGATAGAAACCTACAATTCTGTTATTGGAATGGCTCGGGGCAAAGATTCCGAGATTTACTGGTTACTCTCGCTGGCACACAAAAAGTTAGGTGAACCTGAGAAAGAACGAGAGGTTCTTGAGAAATCTGTTGCGGCGAACACACAAAATGTGGATGCATTGCAGAGTCTTGCCGAAGTTCTTCATTACCGATTGAAGGATCGGAAAGCCGCCGCAATTTTTCAGGATCTCGTCGATGGGAAAGGTGATACGTACATCGGCACGAAAACCCTCGGTGACCTCACCTATAAGTATGGAAATTATGTACAAGCCCGTGCGAAGTATAGAGCCGCCGCGCGGACAGCGAAACGGTTGCTCAACAAATCGGAAAGCAAGGTCGAACAGCAGAAACTTCGCAATCAGGTCGTTTATGCGACTATCCTTGCTGCCCGTGCCACTTACCACCTAAAGAAATTAGAAGATGCGCGGAAGATGATAGATGAATTGGCAGTAGCGTATCCCGATCACGCCTTAATTCCTTATGGTAGAGGTGAATTGGCACTTTTAGCGGGCGATGCAGAAACCGCTGTAGCTGAATTCAAAGCATCGATTGAGAAGAACCCACTTTCCGACATTCCACTGATGGCTCTTGGCGATTACTATGTCTCACAAGGGTTTAATGACGACGCTATAGCCCTTTGGGAGGGCTACTTGGCGGAAAATCAATATAACCAGAAAGTCCGTCGCAGCCTTAAGAAGTTGCAAGGTGAAGACGCAGAATAGGTGTTGTAAGGTGCGCGGTTGAAAAACCGCGCGCTACATTACGATTTCGGAAGAATCAATCTTTTTGGAAAAAAACTTGACTTTTATTGTCAATTGTGTATAATTAACTATTAAGATCTTTAACTTCCTGAGCGCAAGCACGCTTTAAGGGTGCAATTCGCAGCTTTCCCCTGATGAAACAGTGTAAATCCCGAAAAAAGCGTCCTTTGAGGAAAAACGAGTCACTGGTTGTAAGGTAGTGCGTGTAATGCCAGTCTTGATATGGAAAACCGAGCGGCACCTTTAGGTCAAAACTACCTTCTAACACGTATTCCAAAGCAACCATACAAGAAACACTCCCACGGGCAACGTTGCACCTACTCCATCGATATCCCTGTATACCCTGCATTTTGCTTTGTTGCATATCTCGACGGCGTAGCGCGTCGCTTGCAAGCGCGTCTTCAGAAGTCTCATGCGTTTGGTTGGAGTGTCATGCCAGATTAACCGGCTTTGTGATAAACCCTGTTTTCGTGCCTTGGTTCTGTTACGCGATATATTAAACGACAGAGTAGTGAAACCCGGTAGGTGTGGTTTTCAATCGCAAACCGAAAGTGATAGAAACCAACTTCAGTAAATTATTCTATAGAATCTGCCCCGATTCCATTTTAACCTCTTCTTTGTATCCTATTTTAGCGACTGTTTTCAAATTGCGAACCCATTTTTAACATATCGCACGTTTGAATGGAGACAGAGATTCGCTGGGTGGTTAGATGAACGCCATGGTGGAACGATTACCTTGGAACCGGGCACAATGAGGAGTATTAGAAACTATGGAGAGCTTGGACATTGGCAAGCTCCAAGAAATGGAGTTCACGGAACTCAAAGACTTTGCCCTGACTCTCGGAGTGACCGAATACAACGGGTCTCGAAAAGAGGAATTGATTAACGAAATTATAGAGGCTAAATCTGAGAGTGATACCCAATTTTACGGTGGTGGGGTTTTGGAAATCCTTGATGACCGGGACCAGCACTACGGTTTTCTCCGTTCATCGCGCTCCAATTATTTGCAAAGCAACGAGGATATTTATGTGTCCTCATCGCAAATCCGGCGATTCGATTTACAAACCGGACACGTCGTTGAAGGGGTGATTCGCCCCCCAAAGAAGACGGAAAACAAAGCGGAACGCTACTTTGCAATGTTGCAAATTGAGAAGGTTAACGGAGAAGTCCCTGAATCCGTCAAACAGAAAATCCTTTTCAAGGACCTGACTCCCATCCACCCGTACGAAAAATTGAAACTCGAACATAGTCAGTCAGAATACGGGACTCGGATGTTGGATCTAATAGCCCCGATCGGCAAAGGACAACGTGGCTTGATTGTTGCTCCTCCTTACAGCGGTAAGACGACGCTGCTGAAGAATATTGCCGCTGGTATCGAAGCTAACCATCCAGAAGTTATTCTCATTTTTTTGTTGATTGATGAACGCCCCGAAGAAGTTACAGATGTTGCTCGTTCTGTCAAAGGAGAAGTCATTAGTTCTACTTTTGATGAACATCCCGAACGCCACATCCAGGTCGCAGAGATGGCAATTGAAAAGGCGAGACGGTGGGCAGAATACGGAAAGGATGTCGTCATTCTTTTAGATAGCATGACTCGACTGGCGCGTGCGCACAATGTCATGACACCACATAGCGGAAAAACGTTGAGCGGTGGCTTGGATGCCATGGCGTTTGTGAAGCCTCGTCAGTTTTGCGGCGCAGCCCGGAAGTTTGAAGAAGGTGGGAGTCTAACAGTTATTGCCTCTGTACTCGTCGATACGGAAAGCCGACAAGATGAATACATCTATGAGGAATTCAAAGGTACTGCCAACATGGAAATCCACATGGAGCGTGCCTTGTTAGATCTCCAAATCTTCCCGCCGATTAACATCAAAAAATCGAAAACGCGCCGTGAGGAACTCTTGTTGGCACCAGATGTTCTTAACAAAGTCTGGGTGCTGCGGAAATTCACAAGCCAGATGGACAGCTCGGAATCGCTCGAAATGCTTATTGAGCAATTGGGCAAAACTGGCACCAACGCAGATTTTCTCGAACGCATGGTAGACAATGCAGGGCGCAGTAATGCCTCTGCAAGAGTCAATGCTCGTCCGAAGCGATCAATGTAAGTTCCTACGCTCGCACCCTTCCGCGCCTCAGAAGCGTGGATACAAGAATATTAGAGAATCGTAAATAGACGATTCGGAAATTTTGAATTCAAAGGAGAAAACCATGAAAGCCGAAATACATCCGGAACTCGTAGAATGCGTTGTTACATGCGTTTGTGGTGCGACCCATAAAACGCTTGCTATCCAACCAACGATGCGGGTAGATATTTGCGGGGAATGCCACCCATTCTACACTGGACAACAAGCTCGATTTATCGATACTGCGGGACGTGTTGAAAGTTTCCGCCGACGTTACGGACTCACTGAAGAAAACGATAATTAGAAATATCGTTTCACACGTAAGTCTATTGATCGATGTTCCAAGAAGAGGTACCCGTGCTTTAACAACAGTGGACACGGAAAATGCCTGATTGCATCGCGTGTTTGACAAAGGAGCGTCCATCCCTAAATCTATCTGCTTTAACCGTAAGGTTTTTAATTTATCGTTTTTTGGACCGATCTCCGTTACATTACGAGCGAGTTTCTGGTGACATTGCGAGTGAAATAAGGGACGGTATCACATCAAACCGCAAGCCCGCAACACCGGCGCGGGCGACTCGAACACGGAAACCTTCATTGCACAGACCCTTGATACTTATCCGCAAGGAATAATTAAAAGATGTTTGAGAAACTCAAGGATATTGAAAACAAATACGCTGAAGTCGAAAGGGCACTCGGAGACCCAGCGCAAGTTTCAAATCAGCAACGATTAATGGAGTTATCTAAAACTCACGCAGAACTCTCGCCGATTGTGTCCACTTATCAGGAGTACCAGCAATTAGAATCAGCACTTGAAGAAACACTTTTTCTAATAGAATCGGAAACCGATGCGGAAATGCTCGGATTGGCGCAGGAGGAGTTGGACGCGCTCACTGCGAATAAAGAAAGGCTTACTGAGGAACTTAAGGTTCTTCTGATTCCGAAAGATCCGAACGATGAGAAAAACGTTATCATCGAAATTCGGGCAGGAACCGGGGGTGAGGAAGCCAGTCTTTTCGCAGCCGAATTGTTTCGAATGTACACCCGCTATGCTGAACGTCAGAATTGGAAATTGGAACTACTGAGTTCAAATGCAACTGGCTTGAAAGGATTTAAAGAAGTTGCTTTCTCAATTGAAGGGCAGAACGCATACAGCCAATTGAAATTCGAGGGTGGTATACATCGTGTGCAACGAATCCCCGCAACCGAGGCAAGTGGACGCATTCATACATCTGCCGCCACCGTAGCCGTTCTGCCTGAGGCAGAAGAACTCGATTTGGCAATCGATGAAGCAACCGAATTACGTATTGATACCTACCGATCTTCCGGTCCCGGCGGACAAAGTGTTAACACCACCGACTCCGCTATCCGTATCACTCACCTGCCAACGGGACTGGTTGTGACATGCCAAGACGAAAAATCTCAACATAAAAATCGTTCCAAGGCGATGAAGATTCTCCGTGCCCGCCTCCAAGAACAAAAACAATCTGAGCTGAACAATGAGAGAGCCGAAACCCGCAGATCTATGGTCGGCAGTGGCGACAGGAGCGAAAAAATTCGTACCTATAACTTCCCACAATCTCGTGTAACTGACCACCGGATCCAATTCAGTTCCTATCAACTTGACTCCGTTTTAGATGGTGACCTACAAACGTTTATTGAACGGCTAACGACTGCCGATCAGGCGAAAAGGTTGGAAGAGGCTTCTTAAAGCCTCCAGTTAAGGAACGCGGAACTATGCCGAGTAAAATGTGGCGCGTCGTCGATCTACTCGATTGGACAGTGGGATACTTTCAACAGCACGGTATCCCGAATCCGAGATTAGATGCCGAGATATTGCTTGGACACTTGCTCGAAAAAAGTCGCCTGCAGCTCTATCTCCACTTTGAAATGCCTGTCTTTCAGGAACACCTCACACCCTTCCGAGAACTCATAAAAAAGAGAATCGCACGCACACCTGTTAGCTACCTAACGAATCGCAAGGAGTTTATGTCCTTGGATTTCTATGTGGATGAACGGGTCCTCATTCCGCGTCCGGAGACAGAACAACTCGTTGAAACTATTCTCACAACAAAAACTGGAGATTTCCAACGTTTGCTGGAACTCGGTACAGGGAGTGGTGTAATTGCTACGAGTCTTGCGGTGCAACAACCAGAATGGGAAATCGTGGCAACAGACATCTCTGAGCCTGCTCTTGCTGTTGCTCGGAAGAACGCCGAAACACACGCCTGCACCACGCAGATTAGGTTTTTGCCTGGAGACCTGTTTGAACCGATAGAAGCAATAAACACTAATGGAGGCACGCGATTTGATTGGATTGTTTGCAATCCACCCTATATCAAAAGTACGGAGCGGGCCACCTTGAGTCCGGATGTCCGGGACTATGAACCCGAGATTGCCCTCTTTGCTGGGGATGATGGTCTTACCGTTATTCGTCGATTAATTGCTGAGGCACCTAAGTACCTCGCGTCAAATGGAAAACTTATCCTTGAAATCGGGGCAACACAAGCCGACGCTGTTCGAACGCTTCTTGATGCTGAATCTGCTTACGCCAGCTACGAATTGCTCAAAGACTACGCAGAAAAGGAACGGGTTGTTCTGGCAAGGGTCCTATAGAGAGGCATTTTGAGTTTTTATCTTCTGGTCATGATCGTCCGATCACGACTTTCCCATATAATTTAAAACTAAATTTTAGCGGGTTGCACTTGCTTTTATTGCGCTATTGGCGCGTTTTTTGGATTAATTCAGGTAATTACCCATAAATTTTGAAAAAAGTTGTTTTTTTGTTGACATATTTTGTGAAAATTTTATATAATAAATTAACCTTTTTCTCATAAATCTTTTAGGGAACGTTGGCAGCGCGTTAATTCTCCACGGCGTGCCACTCTTTTCGTTTTTTGAAACGTAGTAGGATTTGTTAACGTTATATTGCATAGCCTGCTGGAAAGGATCCTTATAGGCGAAGGAGCAGATTTGAATGGCGCGCCAAATATCTAATGATTTATCTGCTGTCGAAGATACCTATCTCGCGACACAAGCGAAAGCAGGCAACGAAGCCGCATTTAGGCAATTATTCGACAAGCATTATAAGTGGGTTTATAACAAAGCCTACCGAATGCTTGGAAATTATCAAGATGCTGAAGAGGTAGCCTCGGATGTGTTCGTTAAAGTTTGGCAGAAGCTGGGTAAATGGGACACAGAGCAAGGTAGTTTTCAGGCATGGTTAAATACGGTAGCGCGAAATACGATTATCGATGCGATACGGAAACGGGACAGGATTCGGGAACATCCGCTCAGTGGTTCACCTGACGAGGATGAACAACCGCTGAGTAAATACGAAGACCCACGCCCAGGGCCCGAGCAAGAATTAGAAGCCGCAGAAGCACAACAGATTTTGGAAAGTGCCCTTGAACAGGTGACGAAACCAAATCATCGGATTGCGTGGATGTTACGGCACCTAGAAGGCTATAGTATTGCAGAGATTGCCCGCATTCTTAACCGCAAGGATGGCACTGTGAAAATCTGGATTTTTCGGTGTACCGAGGAATTGCGGAAAATACTGATTGCAAAGGGCATTCAGTGGATATATTAATTTGGAGGATTAACTCATGCGCTTCTGGAAGAAATGGCGGAGGGCCGGCATCTCGGCAGATGACTTGAAAAAGGCAGAGATGTTGGAAGCTTATACGTGCTGGCTGAAGAATCAAAAGTTATCACGTAGGCAGAAACGTCTTCTAAAGGAAATTCACAACTTTCCGGAACTTCAGCCATTAAAACAATTAATAGACTTCTCACACTACCGCTTTGAAGAAAGAGAGAATGTCATGCTGCCGCCTGGTGCCGAGCAGCGCGCTCGCGAACGTGTAATGGCAGAGATTCGGGGCGAAGCAGTAGAAGCCGAACCTGTAGATGTAGAAGGGTTGGAACTGCAACCCGGTTATAGCCCACAGGGTATGGGCAGTGAGACTACCGAAATCATGCAGGTTGATGGTTCTTTACCCGATGCGGATGCCCTGCGGAAGTGGGATACTGAACAAACAACTGAATCCCCAAATATGTTAAAGCGTTACAACGCAATCAAGACGTTTTCCCGTGTACACGTCCGATTTGAGCAGAAAGATGACGAGGTCTACGTCACGGATTTAGGGAGTTCTGATACGACTTATCTTGATGAAACACGCGTTGAAGCACCTACACGCATTCAGGACGGGTCTACACTAAAATGTGGAAAAATTAAGTTCAAAATCGTTGATATTGAACGGTCATAAATAATACAGGGAGAAGGATTGCGTTGTGCATTGAGGGGTAAGCCCTTAATGCACCACCGTTCCTTATGAAGGCTGTGAATCTTGGGCATACCAATTCATTGGCATTATCACATTTTCAACAAGCAACGCTCAGCTATGGACAGGCGTGTTATGTTGAAGCGATCCAACACTATCTCGCTGGCTTGAAGTTGGGAGCGGCACAGCATCATTATATCTATGCCGATCTCGCAAAAGCCTATGAGATGGTTGGAGAGTGGAATACAGCATTAACATGTTTGGATATTGCCCTTCGATTGTGTCCTGATTCACCAACAGCTCTTAGGCGTAAAGCACGCATCCTTGATGAGAAAACGTGTTATAATACACTTATCGCTTTTGATGACTTTAAGGAACCGCCTCCGTTACGATTCCTTGAACAGTTAAAAGTGAGTCCTGCAAAATTCCCTAAACAGGTTGTCCATTCGGAATTTTTCGATCTCACTTGTCATTCTGAAATGAATTCCCAGACAGTCTGGAACATCTGTCGCCTGATTTATCGAACCTACTCGGAATTGGGTGAAATGTTAGGGTACTATCCCGCTTCTCCGATTTCTATATCGATTACAAATACAAACGGTCGTGCTACGTCTCAACATTCGATGCCGAGATGGGCGAGTGGGTGCTACGATGGCGGTATCCGTCTCGCATACTGTGCAGTTGGTGAGCCAGTGCTAAACATTTTATATGCCCTGCTACGGCATGAATGGGTCCACCTATTGATTCACCATTTGGCACACGGGTATTGTCCTGTATGGCTTAACGAAGGACTCGCACAAAGTATAGCCCGTCCTATGTTCCAGTCTGAACGCCTTGACTTGCAGCAGGCGGCTCAGATGAAGTGTTTACTCCCCTTTGCTGTATTGAACAAACCGTTTAACCAACTTCCCAAAAAATATCGGAAATTGGCGTATATCCAATCCACTACAGTCGCAGAATTTCTCATCCAGCAGTTCGGTTTCCCCAAAATTCGCAAGTTGCTGCACCAGTTAGGCAACGGCACTCCGATAGAGATTGCAATTGAACAGGTATTTGAGTGCAGTTTGACGGAGATTCCATTTCTTCAAGGGACCGAACAGATGCCCAACCTAGCTGCGACTTAACCGAAACCCCGTCCGAAACCGTAGGGACTGGGGGGTTCAGTCTCGGAATAGACTGAATTCGTTCCTTGTATTACATTCCCAGTCCGTACAGAAGCACAGTCCAGAGTCCCATAAATTAATCAAAAATGACAAAACTTGATATTGGTATTCTTATTCTTGTTGGATTAGCTGGTATAAGTTGCTACCGTGCGGGTTTCACCCGAAGTGTATGGGGTATATTCGTCATCGGCATCGGATTCTTTACCGCCTGTCAATTTTGGGGGCGGCTGGCGATGGTTGTCCAAAAGCTGGTAGCAAATCCCAGTTGGGCGAAGTGGCTGAGCATTGTTGCTATTGTGCTGATTGTCTCTATTCTTGTGGACTCGCTTTTTGAACGTATCCAGCGAATTCTCGAAAAAGGTGTTTTGGGTTGGGTGAACTATCTACTCGGACTCGGCTTCGGGATCGCTTCTGGTGGACTTGTTATCGCCTTCGCCCTTATCCTTCTCAATACATACGGTCCTGATGGCTTCAAAAACGAGATTGCAAACTCTCGATTTGCCCCATATCTCACAGATATCGGCGATCGCGTTTGGGCAGTTAGCAAGGAGCATGTGGAAAAACAACTTGATACCAAATGAAAACCTCTCTCTCCGTTTTAGGGCGATATAGGCGTGTCCATTGTGCCTTGTCGCTTATTTTCTTATGTGCATTCCCGTTATCCGCTGCAGCTGTTGAGTCCGGTTTTGCGGATTCACTCTTTGAAGAAGGGGATTATCTCAATGCCGCTTACGAGTATAAGCGACTCCTCTTTTTACACCCCGATGCCCCTCGAATGGATTTCATAGCCTTCCGTATTGCCGCATCCTACCAAAATGCCGGCAAATTAGAGCACGCGATTCGCGCCTACCAATTTCTGATTGACACCTATCCGAAAAGCGTTCTTGTCGAGCGAGCGAAAAACAATATTGCGCAGGGGCATCTGCTGTCGGGCGATAGCGAGCAGGGGCTTGCATCACTCAAACGGTTTCTTTCGGAACATAAGGAAAGTAGCTTAGCACCACGCGTGCAATTTGCAATTGGGATGCTCTTTATGGATAAGGGAGAGTGGACACAGGCAAGCCGCGCGTGGAGCGATGTCTATTCAACCTACCCGGAGAGTCCTTTTGCGCAAGTGAGTGAGAGATTGGCGCGGACGATAAAAAACGCTGATACGCTTCCACTCCGTTCTCCGACGGTCGCTGGTGTGCTTTCGGCGTTGATACCAGGGAGTGGACAGGTTTATAGTGGGAGGACAGTTGACGGACTTTATACCTTTGTTGGTATGGTGGTATTGGGTAGTGCAAGCTTCTATTACGCTGACCAAGAGCGTTACGAAGTTGCGGTGCCTGTTGGGGTGCTGAGCATGTTCTTTTATGGGAACGGTATCTATCAGAGCATTCAATCGGCGCGGATTTTCAATGTCCGATACGAAGAACAATTTCGTAATCGGCTCCAGCAGGAAATTCGGAGTTCGGGGTTGTTCGGGACTATATCGCCTTTGAAAGATAAGATAGAATTAGTGGTGTGGAAGCATAGGTTTTAATATGACAACTGTGAGTTTTTTAATCTCTCTCATCGTCTTTGCGACTGGTGGGACTGCTGAGGCGACAATCCAGCAATATCGTTACGCAGAGCAGCTTTTTGAATCGGGCGATTATCAAGCCACAAGGCTGGAATACAAACGTCTCCTTTTCCATCGACCTGACACAGAATTCAGGGATATAGCGGATTACCGAATTGCCCAGAGTCATTACTATCAACGCCAACCTGGACGTGCTGAACACCTGTTTCGTGAGTTTTTAACCGTTCATCCGAATTCGCCTTTTCGGTTTCGGAGCCAGTTGATGATTGGACAACTCCATTTTGATGCCGGTGAGTATTCATTGGCACGGACGACGCTCTTTAAACTTCTACACTCGAATGAGGATACAGAAGTTGTGGCAGCAGCACATTATCTGCGTGGCTGGTGTTACGTCTATACAACCGATTGGGACAAGGCTATTGCGGAATTGCGACGAGTAGATACCGCGCAGACTCATGCATCACACGGAAAAAATGCGCGTCAATTGGCGGACATACTTCTTGAGAAAATACCACTCCCACGCAAATCTCCACAAATAGCAGGATGGCTCTCCACATTCATTCCCGGAAGCGGACAGCTTTATGTAGGAAGAGTCAAAGAGAGTGTTCTTGCCGCAGCCTTGAGTGGAACGTTCATTTATCTTGTAGCAGATGCGATTCGTGAACGTCGTTATGTTGACTGTGCGGGTATCTCCTTGGTTGGGTGGCAATTTTATTGGGGGAATCGCGTTGAAGCACAACGATTTGCCGCCGAGTATAACTTGCAGCGTGAGCGCGAATTGATTGAGACATTGAAAGATCAAGCAGGCGGCATTTCACCGTGACGGTAAGGACGATTCCCGACTCTGGGTTCACCACGCCGCTTGCTTGAGAAATTCGAGTGCCATCAAGGTATGACCCTCTGCATTTGGATGGACACCGTCTTGAGTTGTCCAAAGGGTGCCGGGACGGGCGGCGACTACGTCGTCAAAAGCGGTGCTCGTGGGAACCAATCGTGCGTCGAACTCTTCCGCGAGTCTATGGATGCTTGCGTTGTAAGCGTCTATGTCTAATGGACGCGGCGTGTCAACATCTTCTGCAACATAGAAAATTTCAAAGAGAAAAAGTGCGGCATCTAATTCGGTTTTCGCACGTGTGAGGATCCGTCGATAGCAGTCCTCCCAAATCGGCAGATAATCCGTTGTGGAAACGCCTTCTGCGTGCTGTCGACTCGCGTTGTTAATGCCGATTTTCACCGAAAGCCAATTCGGTTTCTCGTCAATCACGTCGATGTCCCATCGACTTTCCAGACCTTCAACGATGTCCCCACCAATACCTTTGTTGACGTAGGTGATGCGGCGTTCCGGGTATTTTGCAGTGATGAGTTCAGTTATTTTACGGACGTAACCGTGTCCCAATGGGGCGTATGCATCTCGTCGTCCACAGTCTGTAATACTATCTCCGATAAAAAGCACTTTATCTCCGGATTCAAACAATAAATTATTCACAACGGGTCTCCTAAATATGATATACTAAATTACGTGAGTTTGAAAATAAAAATT
>JAAXHD010000303.1 GCA_012271015.1 Candidatus Poribacteria bacterium
AGAAATTTGATCTGCGCACTGGTTTGCCTGAGCGCATCAATCCGATGTATCACTCGATTGTTCTCAACACTAACTCCCATCCAGACATTCGGGGACCATGGTAACTGTGGGCTGAATTTCAGCAGTTGTTCTGATCGTTTCGTTAAGACTTGGAATTGGTGCCAATATGCCTTTTTCATCACAGCAAAAACCTTCTGAATGTAGGACAATTCGATCTTTTCATGAAACAGGTCGCTCATGGAGTTGACGAAGATGCGACGAGGCTTTTTCCATTTCAGTGGCTCGTCAAGCAGTGCCGGGACAGGAAGGACCTGTTGTGTCCACCGTGGTCCTGCTTCGGTATTCTCAGCCAAACCTTCGTAAGCCAAACCTTTGCCCGAAAATCGTGCCGCTATCCGTTCGGCGTAACAGAACCGACAGCCCTCTGAGACACGGGTGCACCCGCGCACCGGATTCCATGTAGATTCTGTCCACTCGATTTTTGAGGATTGCGTTGCCATTGAGTTTCCTCTTATAAGAGTTCTAATTGTTCTGGTTGTTTTATTAGTGAGACTTCTTGTCCCAACGGTTTTAAAAGAATGTCTTGAGCAATTTTAACCGCTGTTTCAGCGGCTTTCGGATTTCCAGCAGCAAAGCAGAGTAGATACAAAGGAACGTTATTTGAATTGTAGAGAAGGGGAGGATTATCAGCTACTCCCGCAAATATACCTTGCAAACGCTTCATAAAGTATTTTCCAATCTCTGTGAAAATATCACCTGTTTTCTGTCGGTAATTTTCTTGAGTAAGTGAAAACTCAGTCGGAGGATAGAATACTCTACGCCAGTCAGGATCGCCAAAAAAACGGTCAAGGGTCCTTTGTCTAGCCCGACTGATTTGCCCTTGTTTTTCAAGCAATCGATTTATGGTCCCAAGTGGAAAAAGTATCCATAAATCAATAGCTTTAGTTTCCGCAATTGACTCCATTGTTTCCCAGTTTACTTGCATTCCGTAGGGATCAAGGAACACCAAAGCTCTGTTAGATGTCCAATTCCTTTCGTTACAAAAATTTACCAAATAATCATTTGCATCTCTATTGATAAATTCAATTCGTTCGTTAGGAAATTCGCTTCTAAGTTTTTTTAGTTCAGAAAACCTATTTCTGTTTTTTTCAATAAAAATGTACTCTTGGAAAAGATGTTCCACTTGTAAGGCGATACGGGCAGAACCGTCCAAAAAATTCTGCGTCTCCTCGGACGTAGGATCGAACAATAAAGTCTGATCCGTGTTCTCATCACGTCTTGGTTCGTGGTATCCAGTACCAGCGAATGCGTCTACGTAAGCAAAATGAAATTCGTACTTGCGCATAATTGTTGTGTAGGCACGCAGATATTTGCTCACACAGCCCAGTTTTTGCTCCGTCCAAGGTCCACCGAATCTATGTCCACGAGTGTTCATGTTCACCTTCCTTTTTTCGGTTTGATAAATTACTTTATGTTAATTATATCAATTCTTGTTAAGTTATGTCAAGTTAATTTTTTATGTAGGACTCACGCAAATTTAACAAAGAACGGATATATGTTGCTGAAAAGTTGCTATTTCATTGTATTTAACCCCCTAAATCCCCCTTATCAGGCGGACTTTAAGAGGAAATGTGTGAGTCTTATTATATTTCCCCGTATTTCCATCATTTCCTTGTAAAATAATAGATAAAACCGATAAGTCCACCCACAACTGTGACACAATAGAAACCGTAATACAGCCATAGACTCAGCCAAAACGTCAAAAGTTGGAGACCCGTGAAGACTACAATGACAAAGAGGCTTGCGAGAAAAGGGATCAACCCTGCACTCGCTAACTGGCTTTGGACGAATTCTCTGGCAAGTGGCAAGCCAGTGGACGGTTTTGGGAAAAGAATGACATAGTAGAGTAAAACGGTTAAGCACGGCAAAACGTGAAATATACCTAAAACTCCCCAAATAGCGGTGGCAATGCCAAACATCAAGAGTATACACGGCGCGACAATGTAGAGAAGAGCGGTTATCTGGACACCGCGCCACAAGTTATTAGGTGCTGAAAGTGGTGCGATCCTTAATATCCAAGATGCTTTCCAATGTTCTGAATATCGAACCGGTAAAATAAAACCGCTAACAATGCCCGTTCCGATAAAGTAGAATATACCAGAGAAACCTGGACTGAGTCCAATAACGTCGGAGTGATGGGGCCATGTTAGATAAGACGAACTGTCCCGAAGCAATAAAACCACCAACATAATCATACTCCCAAGCGATCCAAAAAGCTGCCGCAACATGTGTTTATCGCGGCGCATATACACAGAACAGAGGCACAACCCCGCACGGATCGTCCGGTTTCGGAACATTCTCGCAAACAGCGGTATTCTCACCCGAAGTTTAGTCTTTTGCCTGCTGCCTGATTCCAGTAGATAAGAGAGGTATTCTGAATAGCTCTTTGCGATACTCCGAAGCGGAACCAGCACTAAAAAGAGGGTTGAAGCGATAGCCAATCCCGCTAAAATCACAAAAGGTCGTCCTATTTGTCCGAGTGCGAGTGAGACTGTTCCAGCGAACCAACCGTTCGGAAGTGCGTAGAACCATTTCAGAACTGAAGTCAGTTTATCCGTTGGAATATCTGGTAAGAGATGCGGAAAAATGATCAACAGTGTAGGAAAGAGTGTGGGGAATATAAACTGGGCGTATCGCGCGATGTTTCGGAGTGTCTTTTTGGTGTAGAGTTTTGTCAAATACCCCGCGAAGGTTGTCATCACACCGATTGTGAAAAACCCCGACATAAAGACGATGGGCAGATAAACAAGCGGAAACAGGAATTGGAGATGAGAAACTTCCTCGGGACGAACCCAGATACCCCCAATAGCAGGCATCAGGTTTAGACAGGTTAACAACAGAACGGTATAGGTAGCAACCTGCGTCAACTTTACAAGAAAATAGGTTCGCGATGACACCGGTGTATGTGCTAGAACG
The DNA here is from genome assembly GCA_012271015.1 of Candidatus Poribacteria bacterium. Classification (GTDB taxonomy): domain Bacteria; phylum Poribacteria; class WGA-4E; order WGA-4E; family WGA-3G; genus WGA-3G. The sequence continues at coordinate 2,977 of JAAXHD010000303.1, forward strand.
GGATAATTTATAGGACTGAGAAGGATATCGAAGTAGGGGATGGTCCAGAGCCCTACCATCATCATAGACAGCGTTATGCCGGTAAGGGCATAGGTGAATGTGTCCATGGGAAAAAGGAATGGCATAGATGTGGATATGACACTGATTACGAAACCAAAAACACAGGTCACAGCAAGCGACATATTGGATAGGTCGTTTTTTCCCTCAAGTGCCCGCTTTTCTACCATCTTTTCCGTTTTCAGGAGGAGACTATATTGGATTGGAGAGGCACCGAGCCTTGCCACAATTTTCTCAAGCATCCAAGGTATTCTCCGTCACAATTTGAATGGCTTCCTCGGTTTTTTCATCAATCCCAGTTGTTTCTGTGAGTTGTGTGAAAATCTCGTTGAGTGCCATCTGATTCGTTTGCTCGCGCAGTTCCTGCACCGGTGCATCGGCGATGAGTTTTCCAGCGTTGATAATCATAATTCGTGGGCAGAGAGTCTCAGCGACTTCAAGAATGTGTGTGCAGTAGAGGATCGTCTTTCCCACCTCGGCTAAGCGTTGTAACACTGTCTTCATGAGCGTCACCGTTGTTACATCCAGATTGGTAAAGGGTTCATCTAAAAAGAGGACATCGGGGTTATGTAGCAGCGCAGACATGATGAGGCACTTTTGGCGCATGCCTTGTGAGAAACCGCTTATTCTTTGGTTCGCCTGCGCTTCCATGTCGAACAGTTTTGCCAAGTCTTTTATTTTTTGAGCGATTAACGCTTCTTCTACCTCATAGAGTCTGCCCATTAATTGGAGATGCTCTACTAAAGTGAGGTGTTCGTAGAGTTGTGCCTCTTCTGGAACGTATCCGATACGTCGCTTGAGTTCAAGCAGTTCCGTCTCGGCGTTGTATCCCGCCACTGAGATCTCCCCCGATGTAGGTTGAAGCAAACCGACGAGCATTTTAAGGGTTGTACTTTTCCCTGCGCCATTAGGACCGAGATAGCCGACGATTTCACCTTGTTGAATGTTGAAACTAATGTCGTCAACTGCCGTGGTCGCTCCATATTTTTTCGTGAGATGCGAAACGTGAATCATGTTTTTTGTTTGTCCTTGAAAGCGTAACTACCAACAATCAGGGGTTAGTTGTCAGAAAGCGTCGGGATTCGGAAATCCATCCTACAGAAAGGTATTAGTAGACAGCAGTTTTCAGAGCGTTTCAGTTTTCGTTTTTTCGCTGATATTTTTCACAAGTGTGAATATTCTTCAGAAAAGCAGAAGTCGCGTGACTTCTCATGCGACTTCTGCTATACTTCACCTTAAAATCAACCTATTTTTGAGGTGAATCATGACAAGACATCACTCTCGCCACTTATTTGATATGTTAGCAGAAGTGCCAGACCCACGCAAGAAAAAAGGACGCAGACACGCTCTCAAGGCAATACTCGGGGCACTCGTCGTCGGGCTGCTTTGTCAACAGAAAGGCTATACCCGCATAGCCAAATGGTTGCGAACACAATACGCACTCGCAAAAGCCCTAGGGTTTACCAAGCAGAAAGTGCCTTGCCCAGCCACCTTCCATAACACCCTCAAACGTCTCGATACCCAGGCCCTCGAAAACGTTCTGACCCGCTGGGTCTCCACCGTGATGCGAGATTTACCCCCACCCGCAAGCCGGCTCGTGGCGGTTGCGATAGACGGTAAAACGTTAGGCGGCAGTCGGGACAAAGACACCCCCCAGCAGCATTTACTCGCCGCCGTCTCACACGACTTAGGGGTCGTTTTGGCAGAATGTGCCGTCAGTGAAAAGACCAATGAAATACCTGTCTCCAAGCAGCTCCTGAAGGCATTTGAAGTGACCGAGAAAGTCATCACCACGGATGCCTTGCTCACACAACGCACCTTCTGTCAAGAGATCCTCGAACATCAGGCAGATTATCTTTTGCCCCTCAAAGCGAATCAGAAGTGCCTCTATGAAGATATCAAAGACCTTTTCAAACCCTTCTCGGAGACCGATGACATAGACCTGGAAACCCGGAGGTTTCAAACACTACATGCCGAAGAAGTCGCACATTTTGACCAACATACCACCACGGAAACAGGACACGGATTCTTCACACAGCGGACGCTACGCACCAGCACCTGCCTCAACACCTACCTCAACTGGCCAGGACCCGCACAAGTCTATGAATACCATATTCAGCAGGAGTGCCTTTCAACCCGCAAGAAGACCTCCGAGAAGCAATACGGCATTACGAGTTTGGCACCTGAAGACGCGAGGGCCGCAGAGCTCCTTGACTGCCGCCGCAAGCATTGGACGATTGAGAACAAACTCCATTGGGTCCGGGACGTCGTCTTCGCAGAAGATGCCTCCTTGGCACGAAAGGGAAATCTCCCACACGCCATGGCGGCTTTACGAAACACAGCACTCGCAGTCTTACGATTTGAGGGATACACGAAAATCTCCGATAAAATACGGGAGTTCGCCGCAAAACCTATACTCGCAGTTAAACTCATTCAACCATAACTCTTAAAATTGAAACGCTCTG
>JAAXHD010000395.1 GCA_012271015.1 Candidatus Poribacteria bacterium
GCGGTTATTGAGACGCTTTGTCGAAATTCGTGCTTCTACAGCACTGACAACGTGGTTTAAGATCGCCACACCTAATAGTGTACGAGCGAGTTGAAAGGTATCGTTCGCTTGCTGCCGTAAGTCAAACGCGTCCAAGCGGTATCGTGAGTCAAAATCGATATCTAAATCGGGTTCATTTTTCAGATTTGGATCGAGATCTGCCCAATACCATTTGCCAGTGCGCGCCCGTGTCTCCTCCGAATCGTAGACGTGATTCCATGTCTCATACTGCGTGGCATGCTCAAAATCCTCTATAGGATCCCAATCCTCGAAGGAGCCTGGACCGATAAAAGTAACGTGTTGTCTGACGACATCGCGATAATCCTCTCGAGTGTTCGAGGCATTGTTTCGTAGAAAAAAATACGTCCCGAGTAAAACCACGTCTGCGGCAGCGTAGAGATAACCGCGTTTCGCACCTGTATAGAGTTGCCCCATCCCCGGAATAACAAGCGAATAAAGGAACGCTTCGTTTGGAGATTTTCGTGCCTGAAACTCTTGGGTCGCCTCCATCACAACAGAGGATTGATTCATGAGCGTACGGCTTCCAAGTGCGGAATCGAGATAAAAAGCAGTGAACAGTGGCGCGCGGGGACCCTCGGAGCCTACACAGAAACCGGATCCTAAACATAATATCAGCACAATTATTAAAATTTGGGTCTTAGATTTCACTTTTTTGTAGTTTCCTTCTAAAAGATGAACATCACAGTGGTTTCATAGAGGCGCGATCGGCTTGGGCCGAAACTCGGTCCAATTGTAAAGTCAATATTGAAGAGATACCATTGGGCACCTACACCCGCAGTAATGTAATCTGTCCAATCTGGTAAGTTAATGCCGGGTTCTGACTTGTAGCCAACACGCAAGGCGAGGATACCGCCGAGCCAGTACTCTAATCCGAGATTCTTTTGAAGGTGCCGCCATTCAAATGCCCGAATACCGACCCCACGATCAGAAAGCAGTTGCTCTCGGGTTAGTTTTTCCTCTCTTTCGGCGTTAAGCCGGTCCAAATCAATGGCTAATTCGTTTTCATCCTCAGCCAATTTATCGATGTAGGCTGTGATACCACTGACGAGGCGAATGTGATGGTACCTTGACTGATAAAGACTCATAGAAGTTCCGATTCGTAAGAACCGCGGTAACGGATCCGCTTGGTTTTCATCAATGAAAGAGATACCCGGTCCAACATTCTGAATAGCAACACCGAGCGTGGTAGGGATAGGGTCGAACGGAAGGAGATATTGCATCCCTAAATCAACGGCATAAGAACTTCCACTCTCGCGTCCGAGCACCATCCGAATCATCTTACCGCTAATCCCCGCAGATAAAGACTCTGTAATACGGTCGGCGTATGAAAGTGTCAATGCGAAGTTAGTGCCGAGACTTTCCTCACGAAGGATATCGGGAGAATCGGTTGTCACGGCAATTGTGCCCTGTCCTTGCATCTGGAGTGTCGCGCCGATGGTTCCGACATCACCGAGTGGCATCGCGCCAGAGATGAAGGTATAGTATAACCCTTCCCCTGCTTCTCCGAAAGGCGCGCTGTAATCTGTATAAAACATTGAGGCTTGCGCCGCTTTTCTACCAGAGCGGAATTTACTTTCGGGCATATCTGCGAGTCCACTCGGATTCCAAAGCGACGTGGTTACATCCCCGGACATCGCAGAAAAAGCGTCACCGAGTGCTCGCGCTCGCGCACCGCCACCGAGGTTCAAGATTTGCGCGCCTGTCCGACCGGGTCCCGCAACAGCCACCACTGGAAAAAAGACGGCAAGACATAAAAACAGTCCGAAGATTTTGCGTATAAGAAAGTACACTTAATTCCTCCATTGATTGATTCAACTGCAATGCTACTTACATATTATATAACAACGCGAGCAATAACGCAAATCGCTTTAATTTCGTTTACATTCACTGCGATGAAACATTGCCTCTTGACAGAAAAATAAATACGTGCTAAAATCGTAAAGTAGATTGACACCAAAAGGAGGTCTGAATACACAAACCAATGCGAACAATTAGGGCTCAACTTAGCCCGTATTTTATATTAACAGTCTACCTCATCCTCTGTTTGTGGAGTCTTAAGGTATTACCTGCAGACACGAATGAGGAACCCCCGGAAATTCTTACGAAACGCGCGATTAAAGCGGTACGCATCGAAACACCTCCGAAAATTGACGGAAAATTGGACGACGCATGCTGGCAAAATAGTGCCAAAACCGGTGAATTACTCCAATTTGAACCGCAGAGCGGTGAACCTGCAACCCAATCAACGACTATCTATCTCGCCTACGATGCCAATAATCTCTATGTCGCATTTGAATGTTTTAAAACCGACATGGACAAACTCGCCGCGAATCTGACGCGCCGCGACTCCTTTTTCTTCTCTGACGACCACGTTGAAGTCTTAATCGATACCTTCCTTGACGGCAGAAACTGTTACGCATTCGCCTTAAACCCACTCGGCACACAAACCGACCGACGCCTCATTAACGAAGGCGCGAACAGGCGCACGGGTCAGTCCAGGATCGGAACCGCCATCTCATGGGATTGCGACTGGCAGGGTCAAGCCGCAATAGGCACAGACGGCTGGACAGCAGAATTCGCCATCCCGTTTGCCGAACTCCGATTTTCAAAGGGAATGGAAATAGCAACTTGGGGCATCAACTTCTGGCGAAACGACGAATCACCCGCCGAAGAACAGATGTGGGCAGATTTAGGGGACCGCCAGTATGCCGTCTCAGAATTCGGACATCTCACGGACCTTCCACTTTCAGGTTTGGTCACTAAAAGACCTGTGAAATTCAAACCGTATGCCACACTCAGACCACAAGTCCGGCAACCAGCAGATGGTGAAGCTTCAACGGCTCTGGAACCCGACGCGGGGTTAGACCTCCGTTATCCGATTGGGGACTTTACCCTTGATCTGACGCTCAATCCAGATTTCGCGCAAATTGAGGCGGATCCTGATCTCGTGAATCTCACCGATATTCCGCTCCGCTTTCCCGAAAAACGCCCCTTTTTCCTCGAAGGAAACGAACTCTTTCAAATGCCGCTTGACCTGTTCTACAGCCGGAAAGTCGAAGCACTGCTCGGCGGTGGAAAGGTCATCGGGAAATTCAGTAAGTACAATCTCGCTTTTGTGGGCGCCATCGCGGGATCGGAAAACCCTGACAGAGAAATATCAGCAGGTGAATTGCCCCTCGCGAACGCTAAAAATAGCAACTTGGGTTATAACTACTCCGTTTTTCGGTTGCAACGGGAAGTCGGTAAAACGTCATCTGTGGGATTCTTAGGTGTTAACAAACAACGCGGTGCCATGTATGACCGAGCAGGCGGACTTGATGCCCGTATTCAACTTCCCGCCGCTACGAGTCTTAATCTGGAGTACGCAAGAGAGTGGAAAGCAGGTGGTCTGGATATGGCAGAAAGTACCGAGGATGACCTGATTTTCGTTCAACTCGCCCGTCGGACAAATGTATTCTCAATCGATGCGATCTATGCAGATATTGGAGAGTACTTCAACCCTGAAACAGGATTCGTTCCACGCGTCGATAAACGCGGAGTGGTTATCAGAAGTCGCTATAATAAACAATACAAAGGGGCTGTTGAAAGACTGCGCGGTGAAGTCGAATATGAACGCCTCACGAACCATGCTGGTGAACTCACAAATCACAGAGCGGGTTTTAGCGGACTCTTCGGGGTTTACGATTTCTTTTTCCTCATCGGACCTGAATGGTACAATCACATTGACGATGACGATAATCAATTATATGAGGACAGAACCGCTCGTTTCTTCTTCGGGTGGTTTCCACCGAAATATGTGCAAATCCGAAACACCGGTAACTTCGGTCTACGTAATGACAAAAACATTTTCTTTCTCCGACCCGAAATCACAATTCGTCCAACTGCCAAACTCAGTTTTGAGTTCATTTTGCAGCGACTCCATGAAAAACAACCCGACGCAACCGC
>JAAXHD010000328.1 GCA_012271015.1 Candidatus Poribacteria bacterium
GTTGCAGTTCATATCTCTCACCTGGCTGTACACTCTTAGGAACCGTTTATATATGACGAGAAGTTGTCCGCCAACGTCACCATCTCTCCTCTCGGACAGATAGTGACTACCTGCCTACCCGAGCTACCTTGAGGAAACATGAGAGGGCGTGTCCACTCCTACTTTTCCTTACGAAACTGGACTAGCCTTGTCACCCTCCTAGCGAAGTAATGTTGCCGTCGTGCCGGTCGGCCTCAGCAAAGCGTTTGGCTCTGTCTGTTATAATATTTGCGCGGATTGCGAACTTTCCCGAGAAAAGGCGCGTTTAGCCAACGCCCTTTGACACATCGCCCCATGTAGTGAGGGAACACAAGACAGTCCTGGATTCTGGCGTTCCATGCCATGGATTCCGGATTCCAGGTACTTTGGCCCGATCCTCGAAAGTCGCGTAGCGTTTCGGGCCCGGAATCAAATATCCAAATCGAAATAAAAAGAATAAGAGCGCGGGTCCTGGCCAGCAAAGTACTCTATTTTGTTTCGTTACCTGATGGTTTTATCATGTGAGATGCAAAACTATTGAAACTTCGATCTTTCATGCAAAGGGAGACAGCTTACCGGGCCCTAGGATTCTAGTCTTTTTTTACGTGGAACTTGAATTCTGGATTCCAGTCGTTAGGGGGATCCGGATTCCTTGAGCTGTCTTCCGAATTCCAAAGTCCACTACTCCTGATTATACAAACAAGACTTCACTGGATCCAGATTCCACAAGCGAAAATTACCTGGATTCCGGAATCCAGATTTCCTTTATACGATTCCAGAGACCCTACAGAGCCTGAGGCAGAATGCTAACCATTCATATTGCGTGACACACAACATCAAAGACAATACTAGCCTGGGCAATACACAATTTTCAGATGCAATATATCGTACAGTGCTAACGTTTTAAGGGTTCTTTAACGCAAGGTTGATTGAAAGCCACTAGCGTATTCGAAAATTACGAATCCACCTGTCGGCTGATCAAGATGACGAAGAACACGCCGAACGTATGACAGGCTAAGTGAATAACATTACCAAATTGCAAAATTAAAATTCAAGTTCCGGCATTCCGGGTACTGCATTAGATTATGACAAATTATTGCCCTTCAGTTTGCGTGAAGTCA
>JAAXHD010000389.1:0-2653 GCA_012271015.1 Candidatus Poribacteria bacterium
AGCCGTCGTATAAGCCGTTGGGGTATGTTTGGCGTTTCTCACGCAGATCACTCGCTATGAGTCGATCGCTCACTTCAATCAGTTTGTCAACCGTCTCTGAGTCCAGCACATTTCGGATGATGAGGTAGCCTTTATCGTCAAAGTGCTGTATGTCCTCATTGGAGAGTGGGTGCCAGTCTAAATCGGTTAATGCTTCGCTTGTGTGTGCCATTGCTTTTCCTCCTTATGTTTTCGTATCACGGCACTGGATTAATTAAATTGCGAAAATAGATAGTCGGCATCCGTGAAACTTTCAGAAACACGTCAGGACGATTATGCAATTCTCCAGTGGAATAAAAAGATTGTGTTCGTCGCCTACTCCTGTTAAAGTTAAGGTCTACAATACTTACAAAGCGGTAGTCGTAGTCATCAAGGAATCCGTCCGATGTCCAGAACGATTTTCCTATGCATTGGCAGTAGGTAATAAAGCAGTATGCCCCTTTTAATTGTTGGATAACGTGGGAAGCCAGTTTAGTATCCATTTCCTGCGTCTCGATGCAGATAATCCATTTTCTTCCACGCTCATCGTTGGATACAATCACAAAATCAGCCCGTTTACGTTCGCCCTTCGTTCCATTGAAAATAGTAAGGGGATTCTCAAAATCTTCCGCTCTGATCACAATAGAGTCAGGAGGAATTCCTGTGATTTCGACAGTCGCACCGGATTGCAAGTCGATTAATTGAGCAGAAGGTCTGCCCTGACCCGGTTGTAACATAACTTGGATATTGGGGTTGAGCATTTCCCTGAGTATCTGAATATCATCCACAAAGTCTACTCTTCCCCCCAGACAATTTCGTCCTGAATCCTGTTCATGTCATCAATCGTTTTGTCGAAGCTACTGACTCCAATGCCAAACCTTGAATGAATCTTAGCAGGAACGAGTGTATGCCCTCTGTTGCGTCTCTTCTGACCTTCTTCTAACGGCAGCAACGCCTTTTCTGCGATGTACACTTTGACTTGATCGACATTAATCAACTCACTGTCCCGATAGCCGTTTTTTTCAGCAATTCTTTTCAGGTGGGGCTTGTCGTGGTTGAGCATGATGAGCGTATTGAGTTCCTTGACGATGTAATCGCTATGGGTGGTTACAAAGACTTTAACGCCTATATTCGCGAGTCGAGCAAAAAGTCTGGCGATGCGGCGTTGATTTTCAGGGTGGAGACTTAATTCGGGTTCATCTATCATCAGCAGATCGCCTTTTTCAGCTCTGCAATGGAGGTAAAAATTGAGATCCAGGAGTGAACGCACGGAACTTGAACTCAGGTCCATCGTTAACCTTTGTCTCGTACCTTTAGGGGTATAGTAAAGCGAGTCGTTTTGTGTAATAGCATACCCTCCACCAACAATATCTGTAAAGTCATCCAAGATTTCAGGATGCTCTTTGGCGATGAAACTTTTTCTTTTTGCTGCCTCCTTAATTTCGCGCGTAAATTCAACATTGTCCTCTACTGGTGCAGGATAGTTTTTGTAGGATTTCAATAATAACTCTCGCGCATCAATCTTTTGATCTGCTTTGGATATTTCATCAAGCAGACGGTTCCGAGAGAAATTAAGTTCCTTCTCAAAAATAGCCGCGCCAGTACGCTCAACCGAGCAGATAAAAGGTCGGGGAAAGGCGTTGGAAAAAATAGCGTTACCGATTGTGAAACGGACGATATCCTCAGCAAAAATGGAATCGACCCGCGTTTTTGTTTTTCTGTCAACTGCCAAACTTAATATCAGTTCCTCACTTCCTTTTTCCTTTGAAGCGATAAGAAACGGCTCTTGATTGATTCCCATTTCACCTTCGAATCCGTGATTTTGCATGTTAATCGCGCTGGGCTTAATGTGGAATTCGCTGTCGGGAAATTCATCCTCAGATGCCGCAAAAACTTCATGTAATTGCTCAGAATATCTCTTGCATGCTTCTGCAAGCATCTGATTTGCCTTTTCGACATATTGTGTCAGATCAATTTTAAGAGCACCATCTGACAGCAGACTGTGGATCTGACCATCATCAATTGGCATATCAATAAATTTACGCCAAGACTCCAAGAAACTATAGAGTATATAAGCAGCATAAGTTTTGCCTGTGTTATTTTCACCACATATAAGCGTCAAATCCCCCAGCGAAAACTCCGCCTGCTTTAGGATTCCGATGTTTTTTAGTCGGACTGTCAGACTCATACTGACACCTCATGGAAATTGTAGCGAGAATTCATCAATTACGCAATAAAGATTGATTCGCAGTGAGAATAGATATTTCCTGAGTTTTGAAATCGCTGTCATTTGTTATTAAGGTAAATTTGTTGTTTTTGCAGATTTCAGTTATGACCTGATCGTTGAAGTCGAAATTACCAGTGTCGTAATCAGTGAGCAGATCGCCCATGTCCAACGTTGTAAAGCAACTTTCTACTTGCGAACAGTGTTTCATAATCTGCTTTACAGCAGCGGTAATACCCTGAGCAATTAATCCAAAATCTGGACTGTTGCGAAAACTTTTAAAAGAACAGAGATGTGATTTGGCGAGTTCCAACGCTTGTTCGGTAAGAGTGCCCTCCTGTTTAGCAAGTTCCAACGCCTGTTTGGCAAGATCAAACTCCTGTCTAGCGAATGTGTTGATAAATTCTGAAA
>JAAXHD010000389.1:2676-17185 GCA_012271015.1 Candidatus Poribacteria bacterium
CCGCATCTAAAATACGGTCAAAAACATCGGAATAGGTCTTCACCCAATAATCCCGAGATCCTTGCGGACAGTAGAGATATAACCATATATTCGCATCCAGAAACAATTTATCTTTCAAAGTAAAGTTGTGCTGCTCCACCGCTATCGTTTTGTGATTCATCATCTCCATTTTCCTGTATTTCTTCAACCACTTTATCGAATCTCTTTGGATCTTTGAAGTACAACTTGGCATTGTCAACGACACGTTTCAACAGTGCCAGATCGTCTTGATCCATATCTTCCACTTTTAACTGAGCCCGGATTTGCTCTTCACTGAACGTTCCGTATAACTGACCAATGGCGGCGTTTAGGAAAGCCGAAGTAAGTGTCGTGACATTGTAAAATGAGAGTGTAACAATTCGATTCGCTTTAAGAGCAGCATCAAGACGGTCATAAACCTTCTGTCCATCGTCGGAAGCGACGCATAATGGACTGCCCACGACTTCAAATATTGATATCCTAATATCTCCTGTCATAACTTTCTCCTTAGAAGATGTCCTCTGCCGTAAGTTCGGAAGCAAGACTGTAAGCATACTGATCTGCTGTATTGATTTCCACACTTACGACTGTACCGGGAAATGGGTAACTTAATGGCTTGGTTACGATGTTACGGTCTCTTCGTTGCCAATAACCGGCATCTGATACAATTTGAATACAACCACCATTCAAGTCAATAAAATCACAAAGTATCTTCAATCCCAATCCGCCTGGCAAGTTACCACGTTTGGTTGTATTAAACTCCTCAGTAGCCCAGATAATTGCCCTTTCCGGGGAGAGTTCTAACCTGGCGTGTTTTTTTATATTCCGAGGTATACCAATCCCCAAATCCGCCACTGTGAAATCAAGTCGATTTCGGTTTGGGAAAAATTGCCCGCAGCTAAAGATGCCCAAATCAGTCCTTGAATGTAACACAGCATTGCTGAATATTTCAAAAATGCTTTCTCGGAATTTTTTTAACAATGCTGATGACATTTCAGGTATCTCAGAACGATATATTAATTCGCTTTCAATGTAGCCGGCAAAATAATGGTCATCTTCAACATCAAATCGTCGATAAGCAATAGTTGTTTCCCATTGGTCCGGAATTCTCGCGCGTCCATAATGGCTAAGAAAGCCGTTTTTTGATAGAATTCTTTCAACTCTTTGAGGAATATCAATTAAACTAACCTCGTTCAGTCTTCTTCCCAAGCTATAGAGAATCGCTCCGAACGCCGCGCACATATCAGCATCAAACCAATCAGTTTCGTTCATGTCAATCTCAATATCATCAAGAACATATCCTTTAGTTTGTGCGTAAAGATACGCCAGAGTCTCAAAACTTGAATGGTCATGGCGAATCGGTGATAAGGGGAATCTCACACCGTCACCTCTACAATTGTCATTGTATCATTGCCGAAGATGTCAACCACCTTAACGGCAAGTTTGCGATGACCGGGTTCGCATTCGTGGGCGACGCTGGTTAATTCTAATGATCGGTCTTTCTTGGTGCGGAAACTCTGCCACTCATTTTCAAAGACATAGTCACCCGTCCACGATTCTTGCCACTCTCCCGTTTGTGAATTTTGCATGCGGATGATCTCGTGTTTGCTCTCAAAGTCAAAGTCAACCGACCAGTAGTCGATCCAGTCTGTCCAGTGTTTGGTGAGTACCTCACGACTCACAATCCCATCTGCATCTTTACTTACTTTTACAACCTGTCCCTGATCCACTACGATCCGACTGTTCCTATTTTTAAGCGTCTGCTCAGCGTTGGAGATAGAATCCTGCGAGTAAAAGACAGAAAAATCAGTCAATTCCACCGTGGCTGTCGGCAGCTTATCCTTTCCACCTACAGTAATATGCGGTTTGACTTCAATAAACGCCATATCATGGAACACCACCTGCCCCTGCTCTACTGCCCGTCTGTCAAAAACTTCAGCGGGAATGAATTTCGGTGCGATGTCAATGCCGCTGCTTTTTGCCTCCTCCAGCACATTGGGAAACAGGCCCATCTCAAACTCAAAACCGAGAACATCCACACGCGTGACCTGATGCTTGCGGCATTCAAGGATAATTTCTTCCACGAGGAGGCGCGTCACCGGCAAATTGACGGGACCGATTGCAACAAGCCGTCCGGCTTTTTTTCCCTGGAAATTGGTGAAACCCTCGGTCTTTTCGGCAGCATAGGCACGTAGGATGAGGTTAATAAACGCTTTTTCCTTGTCTACCGATTGCTTCTGCTGTTCTTTCTCACGTAAATTTGAATTGACCCGAGTGTAATGTTGACGTTCATACTTGCCGAGATTGAGGATTTCAAAGGCGCGGTAGTCTTCGCCATCAGCCTTAAGTTGACGCTGGACCCCAATCATCCGTTTGCGCGTGGTATGGATAGCAAACTTACCGAGGTCTGTCGCAATCCATTTACGCCCTAACTTCTCGGCAACGGCAGCAGTGGTGCCGGAACCACAAAAAAAATCAGCAACGAGATCACCTTCGTTGGAGGATGCTTTGATGATTCTTTGGAGCAAAGTTTCAGGTTTCTGGGTTGGGTATTTCAAATACTCACTACCCTGAGTAGCTCTTATGTCAACCCAAACATCCCGGCATCTGACTCCTTCGCTCATATACAACTTGCGCTGCGGAACCCTGCCCTCTTCAATAATCAGTTCGCCGTTTTCAATCCAGCGACGGGCAGTTTCAAGTGGCATTCTGTAACCCCCCGTCGGGGCCTTTTCCCCATAACCAAGGTCGTAAGCATAACCTCCACCGCCAGGGTTATCAATGGGTCCCATTCGGTATAATCCCTTTTCGTCACTGAAACGATAGAGTTTTTTGCTGGCTTCGCTGTATTCCTGAAATACGTCATTCCATAATAGTCCATCTTTGCGGTAGAAAAATAGCGTCTCGTGAGATTTGATAAATTTTTTGTTTTTAGACGAAGTATCTCCGATTGCCCCTTGCCATATAATTTCGTTATGAAAGTGGTCTTTGCCAAAAATGTCATCCAAAACAAGGCGTATGTAACCACTCGCGCGCCAATCACAATGCACATAAATGCTTCCATCATTGGCCAGCAAATCACGCATCAGCACCAATCTTTCATAAATCATTGCTATAAACGAATCCGCTCCGTTACCCCAAGTGTCACGATAGGCAATCTCTTCAAGGATATTCGGATCTTTGGCAAAGGTCTCGTCTCCAATTTCAATATCCATTGAAAAATCCGCGCCTACATCAAAGGGTGGATCAATATAGATGAGTTTGAGTCCACCTTGTGCTTCAATTTCCTCGCGCAGCGGTCCGTTCTTGAGCGATGACAGAACAAGTTTGTTGTCACCCCATATCAGTTTGTTTGTCCACCCTTTAAGTTGGCGACCGCGTGTATCAAATAAACCGAGTTGCATATTGTCTTCGGAGGGTTTTTCGGTGCGAGGTTCGTCCACTTGTTCAATTGTCTGGAAGGGAAGGACGATATTGCAGACCTCGTTGGTTTTTCCGTTCCAGACGAGTTCGACCTCGCGTTTGTCTTCAAACAGCAGAAAGCGGTATTTGTCGGGCAGCGGTTTGTCTGCCTCAATAAAACGGATGATTTCTTGTTGTTCCTGTTCGGTGAGTCGTGGCATGGGTTATCTCTTTTAATTTGGGGTTATAGTATTGAGTTTCTGGGCAGTGTCATAGCATGTAGCGATTACTTAAAAATCAGGAGTACAACTCCAGCAGCAAGTGAAACTATAAAAGGGATTACCACACACCACTGAATCTGTTCCAAAGTCTCATATCGAGATATTCCTTGACCGACAGCAAAAATCCCTAGTGGAAATAACCACTTAAGTAGTTTAGAAAAGAATACAAGACACACCATGGAAAAAATAACAGATGTAAACAAGATAAAGACCGTTAATTGATCTTCGAGTTCCATTTCTTCTTTGAAATCCGAGATAGGCCCGAATTTGAAGGCGATGAATGTGCTCAAGATAATTAAGAAAAAATAAAAGACCAATCCTGTTAGCGTACCTGAATCAAAACGAGCGAGTAAGTTATACCATGGACGCGTCCCCGCAACAATATCCCACATTTTATCTTTTAACCTCAAAACAGCGTCTTCGCGTGCAGTAATACTAAGTGATACACCTCCGCCAAAGGAGGAATCACGGAAAGCAATTGTGGCAGATTTCAAATAATCGTCGGATCGGGCACTTAGATAGATGCGCCTAATCCTTTTTGACTTAGGATTTTCATAATCAATCAGTTCTTTTACGGTACTGAATTCGCGTTGAATGTTATCCATACAATCAGTACTGATACTGATTTTACCGATATGCTTTTGCAGTGGTTCAACCAGTTTTTTTAATTCCTCTGGTCCGACAACAAAAGCTTGTGATAATTCTTCGAAGTAGTTAACGCTCATATCATATACTACCATCAATCAACTATGGAACGGGCGAGGGGACCTCGCCCCTACGGGATTTATACTCTTGAGGAAAGATGCGAGCCCTATCACATTTGGTATTTAGTGTGATTCTTGCGATAGTGTTCCTTCAGAAAAACAGTATGAATCTTGCTAACCTGGCATTGATTACCAGATGCTGGAAAGCCCGTAAGTTGACTCAATATGCGTTTTCATGCCATTGTCCGTAACCTTGACAAGATTTTTGAAAAACGCCGCAGTCTCTTGGATCGCCTTACTTGTTAGTCGAGCTTTCCCACTCGGTGATTCTGTCCAATTGTAAGCGGGCATCTCAAATCCGTGCGCGAAACTATGACGAATCTGTAATATCTCATTCAAGCGTTCACGAACCTGAATCCCGCTCATCCTACGTTGTGCCCAGATCCAGTCCCCAATGGGGTCATATCCTGTGTATTGGAGGAAAATATTGCGTGTATTTTCGGCGTTTGGTGTATTAAATCTCGTCAAAGCGTTTTCTGCTGCTTGTTGGGCAATTGTATAAACCGCGTAAAATCTCGGATTTGATGTGTCTGATATGAGATTGTAAAATTCCCGCACCAAACTGTTTATGTACGCACCCCATGCTGCGACGTAACCTGTCAGTGCTGCGTGGTAGTAAACCTGTATTTCGTCATGCGACATAGGACGCAATCGCGTGTCCGTTGCCGCCCTGCGAAGCGTCTGTATACGTTCCATTGTGGTCTTATATTTCAACGCCGCTGGTGATAGCACGAGGAACCCTTAAAGATAACTTACAAATTCGGTGAGTGCTACTCGATACTTCTCTAAGGGTTCAGGATTGATTTGAACCTGTTTATCGTGAATCCAATTCGGACCAGCTTGAAGGTTATCTAAGGGGATCCCTTTAACTGTCATAACTACACAAGCACTATGATAGTCGGGTATCTCAATGAACCTTTCGCTCGGTGCCGCTTTCGGTGTTGCATAGATTTGGCGATGCTCTTTGTGAAGTTCATCCAACGTGATTTTAATGGCCTCATTCACTGCCTCAAAAGCCTTACTTGCTGTGCCACGATAGAGAGTTACGCGGTTACTGACAAAAGTGTGGAGTTTCGGGACATCTAAACCTTCTTCCTTTGCTCTATTAGCAAAGTTGATTCTTGCATAAGTTTCTATCTTTGAGTCACTCACACCGTAACCATAAAGGAGTGCCACGACATTCTCAACAGCCCGACGCGAACTATCATCAGGTGTAAAAGGTACAACAAGGTTCTCGGCTGCAGCGAGTGCTAATTGGGTGTAGATGGCAAAACTCGGATTACAGTCAATGATAAAAAGTGCATCCCTGTTTCCGCTCCGCTTCCGTAACGCAGACGTTAAATCTTTAATCCAGCTGAGTACCTGCTTCCAAGAATCCACTGGAATAGCAAGTTGTGAGGTCTGACGAATCGCTTCCGAGAGAATTTCCAGCAGATAATCACCACAAACGAGAAGTAAATTCGTTGGAATTTTTGTATTGAAATCCCGAGGACGGCACACATAAGGAGAAACATCCTGGATCTGCTTGAACGGAGAATTCAGTCGCGCTTCAAGGTAACCCGCGACCGTAGCACGCGGCGTTTTTCCTACCAGCTTGTGTATCGGATCGAAATTTTCGCGTACCACATCATAACTAAATAGGGACATTTGGTTGCTGGTATCAATTAAGAGTTGGGAATCTAATAGCAACATTTCAGAAATATTCGCTTGCGGGCAGAGGTCTATCACATAGACATCGGTCTTCGGGTAAGTGCGGGCATACTCGGTTGCTGCAACAAAGCTTAAGAAACTCTTGCCAACCCCTCCTTTATTGTTCCAGAATGCGTAAGCTGTCATATCGCCATCCCTCTCAAAAATCAGAAAACTTGTGAAAAGATGTCTGATATTCTAACATAGATTGGTATGGTATGTCAAGTAGTTTTCGCGGTTTTATAGTATAGTAAAGTTTAGAATTAATTGGACCCACTGCATCGGCGAGGTTAGGAATGCAGATCGCATTCGGGCGAGTCCGTTTTAGACGACCCACACATCGCGTCCCGTGAAGCGCATCGTAATACCGCAACCCCGATGTACAGCCTAACAGGCTCTGCTACAAAAGATGCGGAAGTCCTGTCAGGTTTTGTATTCCGTGAAACCGTCGAGCAATTGTTGAAATGTTTGTGGTCTATATACGTCAAAACTCTCTTGATCCACATAGACAAAATCATAGGTAACATCTGTTGAGACTCTGTTGACATCCTCACACCATTGGGATAAGCGTTGTGTCTTGAGCGGCACGTCCAGATCTTCTCTGCCTTTCGTCTCGACAACCACTACGCGTCCATTCGTCAACCTAACGACAAAGTCCGGGTAGTAGTTAGAAATATCGCCATCTGCATTGATATAATCGAGTTTGAAATGGACGCTAAAGTCGTTTTTGATGTAGGAGACGACATCGGGAGAATTTTCCAGAAATGCGGCAAACTCCAATTCAAAATGGCTGTCCCCAGTGACTCTGTTGAATACAGATTTTTGGGGGACCAGGTAATCCTGTTCTTTCACCATAAAAGGGCGTGCGTCCTGTGCCCGCGTTGTTTCGATCAGCTGTGCATCTCCTCTATCCTGTATCGTCAGGTCGTTGATAGCATATTTGAACGTCTCCATGACCGTTTTTGTGACAGGAAGTTCTGACAGATTTTGTAGGGTATTCGGATCCTCTAACATCACCGTTTCACCGAAAAGCTGGTTTTGCACAAAATCTTTAACCTTTCCATACAGCACATCATAACCACTGACGAGTCGGAGTTCTTTTTGGATAGTCTGTGCGAAATAACCGAGTGTGTTGCGGTAATCGGCAACCCCACTGCCATCTAATAACGTGGTGTGTGTAACCTCGCCCGTCGCCATGTCCTTGAAAACGATTTCGCGTTCCGATGTTTCGTCAAACGCTTGGTATACCACGGGTGTAAAACTGAACTGCGTGACATCCAAATCCACGAGACTCGTGTATTCCCGATAGATGCGGCGCGTCAGTATCGGGATTTCAATATCAAGCGCGTCAATATCCTTGTTGACGTTCGCTTTGTCCACCTCAACAACGAGGGGTGCTTTCGGTTTTGTCCCTTCACCCATCGCTTGACGTTCCAATTCAACCCCTTCTGATTTAATCAACTCAACAAACTCCATGAAGGCATCGGTACCGATAACGCTCACGGTTTCTTCCAGATCACCCGAGTACATGAGGCGGAGCCCGCGTCCCAGCGTTTGCTCTGGTAAGATATTGGCTTGGGCAGAATAGGCACGGAGTCCGACAATCGTGGCAACGTTCTTGACATCCCACCCCTCCTTGAGCATCAACACGGAGACAATCGCTTTATATGGACTCTCCAGGGAATCAATTTCATTCGCCTGCTTACGGAGTTTTTCCAATTCTGCTTGCTTCTTACTGGATCTCGCTTCAGAGATTTCGCCACTTCTGTTGGTGTGAATAACAAGGACAGAATCTTTGAGAGCAGGATGCAGGTTTTCGAGATACGCTGCCACTTCGTCGCAGTTTTGGGTATTGTCGGTCATCACAAAGAGGATGGCTTTCTTCCCTAATTTTTCGTGTTCTGCATAAGCTTTATGCCACTCAATGACCCCGAGTTCAAGGTAGTCCGCATATTTCTCGGTATACTTCACACTTTGACGTTCTGCAAGTTTTGCCCGGCTCTCAGCATCCGGAAGGACAGGGTGTTTGACGATGTTTTGCGAAATCGCCTCTACGAGCGGATAATCTGCGACTGTTTGCACAAAAATTGCGCCGTTGCTATGCTTAGGCGTGGCACTTACATCTACTTGCAACGCCAGTTCGCTGCCCTTCTGCAACAGGCGGTTGTGAATATCCTCAATGGACTTGAACCATGCTAACTTAGGATCGTGAACGTGGTGTGCCTCATCATTGAGGACCATCAGTTCGTCGATGTCGCGGACGACGTCTCCGAGGTCAACCTTAGAGTCTGTTGTTGCCCCCGTCGGCTTTTTGCCGAAAAAGTAATCCATGCTGTTATCATCATCGGCGGACGGCGGGGATTGATCGCTGGAATAGACGCGGTGGATGTTTGTGAGAAAAATGTTCCCGGTGGCGCGGGTAGCACGCACCTCGTCTTGGACATGCAGGGTGAGTTGAAAATCATCACGCCAGTTGTTACCTTCAAACCCGTTATCGGGCAGCACCGGATCATGAAAAAAAATGCGTAATCCTTGGAAATCGTGGTAAAGTCGGTCAAGCACAATAATATTGGGAGCAATGACGAGGAAGTTGCGCGAGAGTTCAGAGTTTTGTTCATACAACTTGTGAAAGAAACTCCACGCGATTGCGAGGCTCATCACCTTGGTTTTGCCCGTGCCTGTCGCCATCTTTATCACAAACCGCCGCCAGTCTTCATCAAACAATCCTGCTGAAACGGCGCGGGAACTGTCAAAACGCATGAGATCGTATTCGTCCCTTACCTTGACGACATCGTATAGGTAGATGATGGTTTCGATTGCCTCGCGTTGCGCGAAGTAATACCGAAATTCCGCCCTTGTCCCGTCATCCTGTTCGCGTAGGTGTGGGGTATTGAACCACCAATTGAGCAGTGCTCTGCTTGTCTCAGACGCTCCACTATAGTTATCGTCGCGCCATGTTTTGACTTGCTCCCGGATCTTTTGCACAAGCGGCGGGAGCAGCATTGCATATTCCAGATCGAACAGTAGTGATTGATCGGGGAGCCACCGCACCGAAGGGTCAATAATTGCGTGTGGAGATTCAGGAAAATCGGGGTGTAAAGCCATGATTGCCAGTTCTTTTTAGAATAGATTTCTGTTTTTCAAGGCTTTATTATAGCAAAGGTATATTAAAACTGCAAAGTAAATTGAGAGAAGAAGCACACTTAAGGGCGAGGTGTTTTTGATTGGGTCAGGACTTACGGACCTCCGCGGTAGGTGCGGTTTCTAACCGCACTGATTCCCTGAAAATAGACTAAATTCTCTGATTTTGCGTAAGTCCTGTGGGTATTTCTCCAGAAAACCTCGCCAGCGGTGTACTTGCAGGAAGGTATAGGTTATTATTGGAGCAATTCCACGAACGATTCAACCTCCGTTGTGGGGGCTTGGCAGACGTAATTCTCGCAGACGTAAGCGGTTGCAGTGTCGTCAATTCGGGGCTTGTTCGCGAGGAGCGGTAACGTCTGTCCGTCAGTGGATTCGCTCAAGGCAACGATTTTGTTAGGCAGATAGATGCCGTGCAACGCTTCTAACATCGCGTCCGTTTTTGCATCCCCTTTTTCACCAACGATGGCGATCTCTTTCGGCGTTGATAACAGGAACGCTAATTCACAGAGCAACTGCCCGGATCCCGATGGCATTCTCTCTATCTGTTGGAAGTAGAGCAACAACGTCTCGACGGCTTTGTCGTGGAATTCGGGGTTGTCGAGATGCTTGGCAAGCCGTAAGAGACTATGAATCGCCATGGATGCGCCGGAAGGCGTGGCACCGTCGTAAGCGGACTTGGATTGGACGATAAGTGTCTCGTGTGATTTGCCGGTGAAGAAGAACCCATCACCTGTGTCATCGCCGAATTGGTCAATCATGATGTGTGCAAGGCGTTCGGCTTCGGTGAGCCATTGTGGTTCAAAACTGGCTTCGTAAAGTGCGACCAATCCAGAGATGAAGTAAGCGTAGTCCTCAAGATAGGCGTTGAGATGGCTTTTGCCGGCACGGTAGGTCCGCAAAAGAAGTCCGTTCTCTTGTGAGAGCGTTGTTAAGACGAATTCAGCGGACTTTTCACATGCTTCGAGATATTCCGGTTTCCCAGTCAGTTGGTATCCCATCGCCATGCCGCGAATCATGATCCCGTTCCAACTGGTGAGGATTTTGTCGTCCAATCCCGGTTTAATCCGCTTTTCTCGCGCTTCAAACAACTTTCGTCTCGATTCTGCGAGGAGAGCCTCCAATTCTTCAACATCCATACGAAGCTTCCGAGCAAAGACGTCAGGCGGCACTTGGACGTGGAGGATGTTTTCTCCTTCAAAGTTACCCTGTGGCGTGATATCGTAATACTCGCAGAAGATTTCGGCGTTCTCCTCGCCGATAATGTCTTCCACATCGTTCGGCTCCCAGACGAAGAATTTACCCTCTACGCCTTCACTGTCGGCATCTTGGGTGGAATAAAAACCACCGTTCTCAGGGTCGTACATCTCGCGGCGGACGTAATCAAGTGTCTCAACGGCTATATCGCGATAGAACGGCTTCTGAGTGGCTTGGTACGCCTCAAAATAGGCGACGACGAGTTGGGCGTTGTCATACAACATCTTCTCGAAATGTGGGACGAGCCAGTGTGCGTCGGTGGAGTATCGGTGGAAACCGCCACCGAGTTGATCATACATACCGCCGCGCGCCATCTTCTCCAGCGTGAGTTCGACCATCTCTAAGGCATTGGCGTTGCCACTGTGATGCCAATAGCGTAGGAGGAAGGGCAATCCCATACTGGGTGGAAATTTGGGAGCGTTGCCGAATCCGCCGTGCTGCGAATCAAATTGCGAGCGGTATTGCTGGAAAGCGTTCTGCATGAGTTCCTCAGTGAGTTCATAGTCGTGCGGGTCAACGACGTTCCCCATCTGTGCGAGGTGCGTAGTAATTTGGTCGGCTTGCTGTAGGACCTGCACATTCTGATCGCTGAACGCCTCGGCAACGGCGTGCATCACCTTTGGGAACCCGGGTCTACCGTATCTGTCAGTCGGTGGATAGTAGGTTCCACCATAGAAGGGTTTCAGATCAGGCGTGAGGAAGACGGTCATGGGCCAGCCACCTTGACGCGTCATAATCTGGATGGCGTTCATGTAGATTTCATCTAAATCGGGACGTTCTTCTCTATCGACTTTAATGTTGATGAAAAGATCGTTCATGACCGCGGCGATCTCCTCGTTTTCAAAGGATTCGCGTTCCATGACATGGCACCAGTGGCAAGCGGAGTAGCCGATACTCAGGAGAATAGGCTTCTGCTCATCCTTGGCGCGCACCAATGCTTCTTCACCCCACGGATACCAGTCAACGGGGTTATGCGCGTGCTGGAGCAGGTAAGGACTGGTTTCGTGGATGAGGCGGTTGGTGTGTTTGGGTGTATCGTGCATTCGTATTTTCTCCAGCGGTGTGAGGGTATCGTATTTAAGTCATCTGACAGATTGTGTGAATTCCTTATCAGGAGATGTCATTGAATTTGCAGCTGATTTGACTGCTTTCGTCATCTCAACGATTAGCCTTCTTTCAACGGCATCGACAAGTTCGGCGAGTATTTCCTCGCTTATCAGACTTGTCATACGGAGGATGATCATATAGGAGTATATGTTCAGCAAAAGAGCGAATAGATGTAAAAAGTTGGGCTTGGGCTTCTGCTAACGTTTGTTTCGTTTTCATTTAAAGTTGCCTTTTCAGAAAACATGAAAAAATGAGCGGTTCCAAAGTGTGGCACCGCTCTTACTGGTAGAAAGATACCGCTACGGGGATTCGAACCCCGGTTTGNNTTTGGTGGCTGAGAACCACCCGTCCTAACCCCTAGACGATAGCGGCTTATTATATTTAATTTCTTATAGATGCAGTTCTGCTACTTGATACTTATGATTTGCTGTCAGCAGTTATTTTTCCAGCGTGTTCGATCATCTCGGTTAACACATCAAGATTGACATCTGCCAAATTACGAAAACTGATGTTACTTTTTCCGGTTTTGACTTTACCGAGTCGAGATCGGTAAATCTCAGCCAGATAGGCTTTATCTTCGACCGAATTGACATATACACTGAAATAATTTTTCTGCCGTGCCAATCCAACTGTGAACCATTCGACTTGCTTTTTATCAGAACGCTGGTAAGAATAATTGCCGTAGCCGATGATTTGCTGTTGACTACCACCCCAAAAAACACCTTCCCACAAGTAGCAGTCCTGATCCGGTAAGGCTTTCTTGATCAGGACGTGAAGCTCCTCTAAAACTGTCCGAACATCTGATGCTTGACTTGCGATATAAGCATCAGGTGAGGATTCTACTCGTTTCACCTTGTTCCCTCTTTGGTTGGGACACAATTTTGTAGCAAGAAGACTGCCCGGGAAGGACTCGAACCTTCACTACGTGGTCCAGAGCCACGCGTCCTACCATTAGACGACCGGGCATTGATCCACATTTGCAGGCCCGTAGTGTTTTTAAGTATATCTTAATTAACCGCGTTTGTCAATCCTTTTTCAAGAATTTACTGCATCGGTATCACGGGGACTGAAATATTGGAAAAGGTATAGAAAATATTGAGGAACCCGATGAGAATCGTTGGGATGACAAAGACGCTCAAAAGCGCAAAAGTGCCGGTAGAAAAGGAGACTTGTGTTGTTTCCTCGCCAGCATCTTCAAGAAACATTGCTTTCACAATACGGGCATAATAGTAGAGCGAGACGACGCTATTTAGCAGACCGACAAGTGCCAGCCAATAATACCCTTGTTCCAAGACAGCGGCGAAGAGTAACCATTTTCCGAAGAACCCAGCGAACGGTGGAATGCCAGTCAGCGAAAAGAGGAAAATCGCCATTGCCCAAGCGACCAGCGGTGCACGCGAGGCGAGACCCCGGTAGCCTTCAATCATTTCGCTCCCCTCCTCATTCGCAATTAGAACAACGACATAAAACGCGCCTAAGTTCATAAAGAGATAGACAACGAGGTAGAAGAGGATCGCACCGATGCCTTCAGAGGTGAGCAGAACGCCGCCCATCAAAAGGTAACCACCGTGCGCGATGCTGGAATACGCTAATAGGCGTTTCACATTCTGTTGTGGCAAAGCGGCGAGATTTCCGACAGTCATCGTCAATGCGGAGACTACCGCCAACATGAGGGTCCAATCAACAGCCTGCATCAATTCAGAGTTGCCAAACCCGGAGTAGAAAAACCTGATGAACAGAGCGAACCCTGCGGATTTTGAAGCGACTGACAGAAAGGCGGTTATTGGAATAGGCGCGCCTTCGTAGACATCAGGAGACCACATGTGGAATGGGACTGACGCTATCTTATAACCCACACCTGCCAGAATGAAGGTTATCGCAATCAGCACAGCAAGCGGAGCGACTTCCCCGGATGCGAGGAGTTCCGTGAGTCGGACACTAATTTGACCGAGATCGCCGCTGCCAGCCATTCCAAACAGGAACGACAACCCGAAGAGCATGGTTCCAGATGCAACTGCGCCATACGTGATGTATTTGAACGCCGCTTCACTGGAACGAGGGTTATGCGTCAAGAACCCTGCAAGAATATAGGAGGTAAGACTCACCGTTTCCAGTGAGATAAATATCATCAGCAGATTCGTTGACGATGCCATCAGGAACATTCCAAGAGTGATGGCTAATAAGAGTGCGTAGTATTCGCCTTTCAACCGTGCATCCAGTTCCTCAGAGCGAAGGGAAAAGAGAATCGTTGCAGCAGTCGCGAGCAGCAGCAGAACCTTGAAAAAACTGGAAAATACATCAAGTTGAACCATTCCCAAAAAGAGGGAAACAGGACCTTCATCACCAAAGGAGAAGTGTGTGATAAGGACAGCGGCGAATACGCAAAGGCACCCTGCGAGGGAGAGATGTGCAACCGCGGAACTTTCTGTATCCTTCATAACGAGGTCAAGAATAATAACAGCGGCCGCAAAAATCACAAGGAGGATTTCTGGACTGAAGTAGAGGAGGCTTTCGATGTTGCTTAAGGGTTGCATATTTTAATTATACCTTGCGGCTCGATCAGGTGTGTTGGTTCAATAACGTTTATCGGCGTATATTCGCCTGCGCCGTTGTTGCAGGCTTTCTAATTTACCCGATTGACAGCATCCGTTTTTAATTTATCTGCAGGACACCGATGAGGTTGGTAACCGATTCTCTGAACATATCAATAGCAAAGTTGGGCCAGACACCGAGTACGATGGTCAAGATTCCGAGCGGCACCAGCGTCAAAATTTCGCGTCCATTGATTTCGGGTAGTTCTTCATATTTCGGGTTGAGTGTCCCTAAGAAAACCCTTTGAAGCGTCCAGAG
>JAAXHD010000389.1:17271-22340 GCA_012271015.1 Candidatus Poribacteria bacterium
AGAGAAGCCATGAACGCAAGTGTCGTAATGCCGGTGTAGATGGGCATTTTACTTCCCAAACCGCCGAACCCATTGATTTCACGATGGTGTGCTCTGTCGTAAAGAACACCGACGAGTAGGAAGAGCATTGCACTGATGACACCGTGGTTGAACATTTGGAGAATCGCGCCGGTGATACCGCTATCATTTCGGGCGGCAAGCCCTAAGATGACGAAACCCATGTGTCCGATACTGGAATACGCCACCAACTTCTTAAAGTCGGTTTGTGCCAACGCACAGAAGGATCCGTAGACGATATTAATAAACCCAAGAAGGGCGAGACTATTGCCCCAGAAACCTATTCCATTACAGAAGAAGTCCAAGCCTTGTGGAAACATCGCCATATTAATCCGAACCAATCCGTAAGTTCCCATTTTTAGGAGAATCCCGGCAAGGATAACGCTAATCGCTGTCGGTGCTTCGACGTGTGCATCGGGAAGCCATGTGTGGAAGGGGAAGATCGGCACCTTAACGGCAAATCCGATAAAGAAACCGAGGAAGACCCAGATCTGGAAGTCAAGGTTATTAAGGGCGTGTCCTTCTGTAGACGCTAACGTAATGAGTGTTGGGATGTCAAAGGTTCGCGCACCGGGCACGCTGCTGTTGAGATAGACGGCTATCATGGCGACTAACATCAGAACGCTGCCGAAAAGGGTATAGAGGAAAAACTTAATCGCAGCGTATTCACGGCGGGGTCCGCCCCAGATGCCGATAAGGAAATACATCGGTAGGAGTGTCAGTTCAAAGAAGACATAGAAGAGGAACAGATCCAGTGCCGCGAAGAAACCCAGCATTCCTGTCTCAAGCAATAGGAACAACGCCATGTACGCTTTGATACCTTTTTCGATGTTGCGCCAAGAAGCGATAACACAGATGGGACCTAAGAGCGCAGTGAGGAGTAAAAGCGTCACACTGAGTCCGTCAATGCCGATGTGATATTGGATATTAAACGCCTGAATCCAAGGAACGTTAACGACGTACTGCGTTCCTGCAGTCGATCGATCATAGGATATAAATAGAGCGACTGCGAGTGCGAGTGGAATGAGTGTGAAAAGGAGCGTGACGCGTTTAACCAGTTCCTCCGACTCGCGTGGCAGAAGTAAAACAGCGATCATCCCGAGCAACGGGATAAAAATCATTAGTGACAGTAACATTTTTTAATTATTCCTTGCGGTTCGGTCAAGCGGGTTTAAGGTTTAGAATGCCTTTCCGTATACCTAGGGGAAACGCCCAAGCAAAAACGCCTCCATTTCATTACGGACTATGCGTTTTGTAAAATTAACAGACAGCAGCCTGCAACAGCAGAGCAGGGGAGCCCCCAAAAAATCGTTATGAAACTAACCCCTTCATTTAACGCCTTGCGAACAATTAGAAAACCTCCACTTCATTATGGGCTATGGGTTTGTGCTATACCAAGTCCCTGCGCGTAATGGAATGGAGTGCAGGGTGAAAACCCTACAGTTAGAGAACCCGAAAAATCAAGTTTTAATTATTCCTTGCGGAGTAATGAAGTGGGTTTTGTACTTGGTGTGCCTTCCTCGTATCCGCCCTCCACTTCGTTACGGGCTACGGGTTTCAGAGAACCCGGAAAATCAAGATTAACAACACAATTCCAGCCAGCACAACGAAGAGATAGGTTTGAATCGCTCCGGTCTGGATCCGGCGAACTCTTCCACCGATTGCCCATGTAACCTCGGCGACTCGATTGACAAGACCATCAACGACACGGTTATCGAAAATGCCAATGAAGACGGCGAGGAAGTCTCGCGTCACCGTGCCAACGCCGTTAACGATACCGTCAACGATAGTTCCATCGAATTGGGCAAAGAGTCGTGCTTTCCACACCGTCAGGGCAACCAGCACGCCGTCGTAAAATTCGTCAAAGTAGTATTTGTGCCAGAAAAGATTATAAAGCGGTCGGAAAGTCGTTGCGACGGATTGGGCAGATAAACTTCGTCTATGGTAGAACATCCATGAGAGCAATATACCCAATCCAGCGACGAGAATAGATAGCACCATCGCGATGGTATGTGCGGGACCGTGGTGTCCATGATGACCATCATCTGCGTGTGCGCCGTGTGTGTCGTGTCCGCCCTCTTCCGCGGCAACTGCTTCGGAAACGCCGAAAAGCGATAGCGTAATCCCCGCCTTGTCAGTTTTGCTATCAGGTGAAACATACGCGTGCTGGGGTGTGTGAAGATGCGGTTGTTCTGGTGGTTTAACATAGTCTTCGTTAAACCAAAGTATATTCACGATAGGGAGACTTAAAACAGCCAGAATGAGGAGCGGCACGGTCATTGACTTCGGAGATTCATGTGCCATGTCGTGCATCTCCTGATTGCGTGGTTCACCGAAGAAGGTCATGAAAATCAGTCGGAACATATAGAACGCCGTGATTCCGGCGGCAAAGAGTGCTATACCGAATAGGAGATAGTGATGAACAGAGTTCCACTCCATCGCCCGTCCCAGCACGCCGCCTAAGATCGCGTCCTTGCTCCAGAACCCGGAGAAAACAAAAGGCACCCCAGAAATAGACAACGTTGCGATGAGCATTGTGACAAAAGTAATTGGCATCTTGTGGCGCAACCCGCCCATATTCCGCATGTCCTGATCGGGCGGAATCTCGGAACCGTGCGCATGTACTAAATCGTGGTCGCCGTGTGCAGCATGATCGTGTTCATCATGATCGTCGTGTGCATGCATGGCGTGGAAGGCGTGAATGACACTTCCTGAACCGAGAAATAGCAATGCTTTGAAAAAGGCGTGTGTCGTGAGGTGAAAAAGTCCAGCGACATAACTGCCAACCCCGATCCCAAGCATCATATACCCAAGTTGGCTAATCGTGGAGTATGCCAGAACCCGTTTAATGTCAAAGCGGACAATAGCGATGGTCGCAGCGATAAGTGCGGTGATACCACCGATATAGGCGATGACTAAAGATGATGTCTCTGTCAAAATAGGGAACATCCGAGCCGTGAGATATACGCCGGCGGCAACCATTGTGGCGGCATGAATTAAAGCACTGACGGGTGTAGGACCTTCCATCGCATCAGGGAGCCATGTGTGTAGGGGCACCTGCGCCGATTTACCGAGGGCACCACAAAAGATGAGGACACCCGCGATAGAAAGCCATACCATATCTCCGGTATTTAAACTGGCGGCAAGGGCAAAAATACCGCCTTCTCCGTAGAGCGAGAGCGTCTTAAACTTAGTGAAGAGCATCATCATGCCGATGAACATACCGACATCACCGACACGCGTCGTTAAGAATGCCTTTTTACAGGCATCTGCGGCGGAATCCTTTTCAAACCAGAAACCGATGAGCAGATAGGAACAGAGTCCAACGAGCTCCCAACCGATATAAATGCCGAGTAGGTTATCCGACACAACCAAGAAAAGCATTGAAAAAGAGAAGAGCGAAAGGTAGGCAAAAAACCGTGGATATCTCGGATCGCCGTGCATGTAGCCCATTGAGAAAATATGGACGAGACTACTGACGAGCGTGACGACAATCAGCATAATCACTGTGACGCTGTCCAGATAGAAACCCATGGAGAACGTAACACCACCGAGTGAGATCCATTTAACTGTATGAGGTGCCGGACCGGGGACCACCTCTCGTAAAAGCAGGAGCGAACAGACGAGCCCAATGAGCATTGCGGCAGTGGATAGGTAGTCCTGTCGTGGGAAACTTCGATTTCCCAAACCCAAAAGTGCGAAGATCGCAAATGCGGCAAGCGGGCACAGTAAGATGAGACTTATTAAGGGTACAACCATACTTTTAACTATTGCTCCAGGGCGGTGTTTCCGTTGTCAACACCGATCTAAAATTGATTAGAGAACCTGTTTGAGGTTTAAAAAGGTTTCTTAACGATCCTGAATCTGCCCTGACAGCGGAAGAGCAGTTCAGAAGCAATCGTTAAAAATTATCCTTTTAAGGTATCCACTTCGTTGGGACGTATACTTCCGAACTCGCGGTAGATAGCGAGGATAATCGCTAAAAAGACAGCGGCTTCCGCTGCCGCGAGCACGATCCCAAAAATGGCGATAATCTGTCCGCTGATGTCCTCCGGCGGTGTCATAAAACGCGAAAATGCGGCAAAGTTAAGATTACACGAATTAAGAATAAGTTCAATTCCCATCAAAATACTAATAGCGTTTCGTCGGGTCAAAACGGCGAAGATGCCGAGTGTAAACAGAATCGCACTGATAACGAGGTAATGTTGTAGCGTCATTGTGTACGTATGGGATTTAGTCCCTAACCTCCTTTCGGGAAATCAGGGCGGCTCCGATTAATGCGACTAACAGTAGTACAGAGACGACTTCAAATGGTAAGAGGAATGGACCATTCAGAATTAACTCGCCAATGCGTTCTGTTGTCGGTGGAAGTTCGGTGCCATCATCGGTGAGATTCTTCCATGCGGGTGTATTTGCAATAACAGTCAAGAGCAGCATGAGCAGTGCCAAGGCAACCACGCCGCCGAGCAGCAGTTGCCCACGTTCAATATGAATACGCATCTCCAAGCGTCCACTTGTCATCATGACGCCGAATAGAATAAGAACGAGTATGCCGCCGACATAAACAATCACTTGTGTTGCGGCAAGAAAATCAGCCTGTAAAAAGACGTAAAGCCCGGCAACGCCGAAGAGTGTCACCATGAGCGAAAACGCCGCGTGGACGATGTTTCGGACTGTGACAACAACGAGTGCGGAAGCAATTGTTATCAGGGCGAAGCCATAAAAAATAAAGGTTTTGAGCGTAAATTCCATTTTTTAATTATACCTTGCGGATCGGTCAGAGGATCGGATACATCACGCAACACAACGTAGATCCGCTCTCCGCTACGCTTACGAGCTACGGGTATGATGCTAATATCTTCCCAATTTATCTTCTAATCCGCGGCGCCCACTTCCTCGGTGTTCCCTTTATCGTACATTTCCTGTTTGTCAAACTTAAAGATTAGATCTGACCGGTCAAATTTGGAGTATTCAACCCCAGCGAGTGTATCCTTCATCGTGAGGCACTCTGT
>JAAXHD010000029.1 GCA_012271015.1 Candidatus Poribacteria bacterium
TAAACCTAAAACCGTAATCTGAAAACTAAGAACGGATCCAGGGATGATAAAATCCATTCTTCTTGTATGAACGTAACCTTTAAAACAAATAGTTAAGTTGGAAACGAGCCGAGGAACCCCGAAACGGAGAACCAAGATACTGCGATATGTTACTGTAGAAAACCGTTTCGTCTCGTGGAGAGGTGCTTGGCGGGTCGTTGACACACGTCTTCTATAATTTAGGATCAGCGACGGCATCTTGCACCGCGGTGTAAAGGTGCTGCAACGACTGATAGTAGTCCATCTCAGCCCGTTTGATACCGTCACGATCCCGGCTGGCGCGGGCTTTGCGGAGTTTTTCAAACCGTCTCGTCATCTCACGATGGGCATTTTGTAAGATTTTGAAGTGTAATTCGGAAAGCATTTTTGGGTTCTCAGCGCGGTTGCTACGCGACCCTTTCAGTTATCAGTTTTTGTAGCAATCGGCAGTCGACACGGGTTTTCTACGAAAACCCTATCAGCGATCAGTAGAAGAGGTCCTCGTTTAAGAAACCCTCTTCCACTGACCGCTGACCGCTATTTTGTACACCGTTGATCAGAGGGGAGTTCTAAAAGTCACGAGAGGTGACCCAATTTTCTAAGACCGCAGCGACTTGGACGACTTCTACCAAGAGTGCCTCATCATTTTTCTCAAGGACAGCTTTTGCGGCTTCGCCTAATTCCTCGAGTAGGATCGTTAGCCATTTTTCATCGCTGTGTCGCTGTTCGCCCCATTTCTCATCCTGAGCGTTTCGCTCTATCTGTATCAGGTCGTTAAAAGCGTCTTTGGTAATTTTCAAGTGTTACTCCTTTCTTGGCATCTTTAGTTCTGGAGTGCTTCGCGATAGACGGAAGAGCGTTTGAAGATGAGTTGTAAAAGTGCAAGTGCCTCATCGTCAAAAACTTCTATTGTCTCGCTGTCGAGGTTGAGGTGTTTTTGGAAATAGGTTTGAAGTTTCGCTATCACGGCGCTGTGGACACCGGTCACGGTATAGGTTCTCACGGTTTTGATCGTGTTCCTCGATGCAACGAGGCTGTCTATAATCCCCTTAGCCGTCTCAAAAGAGGTATCGCTAAAGATGAACAAATGTGCCATGGTTTGTAGAAACGCTGGCGCGGGTATGTAGTACTGGGGCAGGGCGTATTTGGCGGATATATCGGGGTTTCTATTCAACGGGTTGCCTCCAGATGACGCGTCCGCGCCGCAGATCGTAAGGGCTGAGTTCGACGGTCACTGCGTCGCCTGTGCAGAGGTGGATTCGGTGTCGGCGCATGTTTCCGCAGAGGTGCGCGTTGATTTTGTGGTCTTCATTGTCTTGCAGGATACATTGGAACGTTCCGCCTTTGAGGACTTGTTCGACGATGGCGCGTTGATAGATTCGCATGGCTCGCTCCTTGTGTAGCAATGGCTATAGAATGCCACGAGTTTGAGTTGGGCATCGGTCACGTTGTTGATGTAGATGTCGGACCTATGGAACACGTTTCGGATTTCTCGAAGTGCTTTGGCACGAGTGAAGAAGTTCAGTTTTTTAGAGACACAGATGTAGACTTTCTCTACACAGGGATCGTAGAGATGCGTGAGATTCTCTTTGAGGTTCTGAAGGTGTGCGTCTCTGAAAATCAGGAGCATACACAGGTCTTCAAGGAAGGGTGCTTTGGTGATGTGCATTGTCAATCTCCGTAGTACTAGGTTTCGCGGGGAATACGAGGGTATCCCCTTATGGGTGTGAGCGAGACACCTGTGCGTTGAGAGCGATGGTGTCCCATGTAGACGCGGTCGATTTTTTGGGCAGTCCAGAGACGCTCAACGAAAACCCTTTCAGGGGTCAGAAGAATAGCGGTCAGCAAGAATAGCGGTCAGCGGTCAGTGAAGAGGGCGGTGTGACGTGAACGCACCTTCACGCTCTACCGACTGCTGAAAGGGGGCGCAGCCCCCGTGCTGATACCTGATGGCTATTCTGTGCCAGCCATGCCTTCATCTGCGATGTCTTCTGTCCGATACCCCCGGTAGCTTCGAGTGTAGAGAGCAGTCCCCAGTGGAAACCGTCAAGCGTTTGCCTGTAGACTTTCCCTAAGTTGATGAAGACTTGATCATACCCTCTCGATGTTACCAAAATGGATTTGAGTTGGCTTTGGATCCTTGGACGAAGTTCCGTTGCCCGTTTCGGAGTCATACATTGGTCATAATCGCCGATAGACTGCTGACAGGGGAATATCCCATACCGCGCAGATATGATGAGGACATCCAACTTTTCTGGGACACGCCCTTCATGTCTTGCCTTTCGTAAAGTGCGGTATGTGGGACCATCATAGCGATCCAGCGCAGCGAGGGTTCCTGGTGTTGTGCGTTTGCGGTGTGAGCAGCTGATAATGAGTAAGTAGTTTTTCACAGGGCATCCCTCGTAAGTTGGGGGTTTCAGACAGAGTGTCGGTGTCCTCCTGTTCCGTTGGCTGCACCGGGGGCACCCTGAATTCCGTATGGCATGTCGGACAGCGGTGGTGGTAGAAGATGCGCAGGGTATCACCGCAGGTACTGCAGTCAATCCAGCCTCGGTGAGCATCAGCAGGTGTTATCGTTTGTCGCATTCTGTTTTCTCCTTTTTTTTAGCCGTCAGCAATCAGCCGTCAGCAATCAGCCGTCAGCAATCAGCAAAGCGGGTAACTTCAACGAGAGAAACACCCAAGCAAAAACACCTCTTCACTGATCGCTGAAAGGGTTTCGGAGAAACCCGCCTGACCGCTGACAGCCATTAAATAAAATGCCGCAAATCGTAGCTTTCAATCACCCATTTGTGCTGTATAGGGAAGTATCCATCGGCTTCGAGTCGATCGCGGATTTCTGACGGCTGGGCATTTGGAAACTTCTTGGACAGATAGGTGAGGACGCGGGTTTGTTGTTCCGTGCGCAACCGAGTCCAGTCTACGAGAAAGACACGCGTGCTTTCCTCCGGGTGTCCTTCCAAGTTGGCATAGCTCGGTGTGAATTCTTTGACGGGGACATACCCATCTTCAAAGATGTGTCCGAACTCTGCTTGCCCTTCTTGAGAGAGACATCGCACTAATTTTTTCATCGGATGGCTCCTTTCGTTAATTTACGATGTGATGCACAACCTAACAGGTTATGCTACAGTAAACCCTTCTGGTATCCCTCACGTCCGAACTTCTTGATTCTGGCAACGGCATGCTGGACAGCTGCGTCTCGTGAGGTGGATTTGGGGATGTCGATGGAGCCACCGGTAGCAAACTCAGAGACGAACCACCGATCGTCAGGTTTTCCGGGTTTACGATGGACGACGATCGATGCCCAAGGAATGCCGAGCTCAGTCACGAGGTATGCTGGCGAAACTTTCTGCCGGTAGTGGTAGAAGCCTTCGCGAACGGGGATTCGGAATTCAATTGCTTCGTAGTTGAATTCAGTCATGGCGTTTCCTTTTGTGTAAAGACCTCTATCAACGGATAGTCCTGTCGGTTGTTCGGTGGAATTCGGATTCTGCGAACCCTTTGCGTTTCTATCCAAAACGCAACGAGATATTTTTCAGACGCTTTCAATCGACTTCCTCCTTTTTGAGTGGCGGTCAGGGGTCAGTGAAGAAGCCGTCAGCGGTCAGGCAAGAATAGCGATCAGCGGTCAGGCGGGTTTCTCCGAAACCCTTTCAGCCATCGGTAAAGAGGCAGTCGTTTAAGAAAACCCTCTTTACCGATACCTGACAACTGAAAGGGGCGCAGCCCCCGTGCTGATAGCCAAGCGTGCCGACTGCTGAAAGTGAGCGAAGCGAACGCCCTGACGGCTGACCGCTATTAAAATGTTTGATATTGTGCAGGTGTGCACACCTGCAAGGATGCAGTTCTGCAAGGTTGCACGCCCACTACAGTTTCCATCGGGGTCTATCGCTCCGCGAGAGCAGCAGTCCCATCGCAACAGTTCCGAGAATTAGCATAAAATCAAGAGTGCCTATCATGAGGACCTCCGTGCTTCATTTCTATGTGGACACGAGGCGAAATGGCTTTGCCGAAACGCGTGAACCTTCTCATCCGCGGTAACGCCTTTCAGCACGGGCGGATCACACGGGTGCTTCCCAATCCAAACAATTTCAGCATTGCAATACTTGCATCTGCCCGTTTGAGGGTTCCTTTTCGGCCGTGGGTATTTCTTCTGGATCTCAAACATCATAGAACGCACATCCTCTGGGGAACACCCACGCATCTTCGCCAATTTCACGGGCGACACCCCTTTCCAATTGTAGCAGTGTCGCCAGTGGTCATTGAGTAATTCCTGTTTAATCGTTTCACTCGGAGATGCCTCTATATCTCGTTGAGAGTCTCCGAGTTCTGTCGGTTTTCTGCTCATTTCTTCCCTCCTTTGAACCGCCACCGCACCCTTATATCGACTCGGTATTCGACGGATTTTCCGTACTTCCCGTAGTCTTTCGGGTAGACGGTTTCCCCGAATTCTCTGTCGGACATCCGTGCGGAAAAGGCGACATCTATGCCGTTCTCTTGTTTATAGTGGTCGGTCGGACTCCACGGCTTCCACCGCAGGTCTTTCCCTGTGTATCCCCGCGTTGCGTTGTCCCAAGACTGAACCCAAGCAAAGAGTGTGTGTCCGTTTGCGATTCTCGTGAGATGTGACTTCGCGGCTTGGAGACTCTTTGCTTCGAAGTAGTCCGAGTAGATTTCGGTGATTTCAGGGTTCCAGTTATCCGCGTAGCGAGCGACTGTGATTTTTCCGTGGAATTTCATAGGTATCCGGTGTCGGTTCGGAGTGTCATGCAATCCTTTCGGTTATGCGGTGTCAGCGGTTGAAAATAGGATAATAGGTTTCCGATTGTTGTTCCGGTAGACTTTGAGTTCGGTTACGAGTCCGTAGGCATCTCGCTTAGAGACGTACAAGCGCGTTTCTGTTTTATAGAAGCGAGTGCCGTGCTTTTCCATCGTTGCTGCGACTTGCTCAACCCGGCTTCGGATTTTGACGCCGTTCCGCATCAAATAATTGCGAACAGTCTTCACCGACGCGTCTGCGGAAGCAGCGAGTGCTATCAGGGATTCGCCTTTCTGATACCGTTCTATAGCGTTGATGTGCCGGAGGGTTGTGTCCACCTTTTTCCGTCTCTGCTGCGAAGAATTTGGATGCTGTAATCCCAACGCGTCTGCTCGCCGGTGGATTGTGTTTGAATCACAATCGAACCGGATGGCAATATTTTTAATGGATTCGCCGTCTTTGTAGAGGGTCGCCAATGTGTCTGGGCAAATAGGTTTCCTTAGCATTCTGTGTTCCAATACGCCCAACCCCCAGAGCCCCTGTCTCCCCCCGCAAGCGGAGGGAGAGGGAAGGCGGGGATTTTAAGCGTTGAATTCCCTTCTTTTTTCGGCATAAATCTTCTCAGCAGCTATCTTGAGGAGTGCCGTTCTGAGGTCTTCTCCGAGTTCGTTGAGATCACACCTGATTTCATCGCTGCTTTCATCGGTGAACTCTACCAACTCAAATTCGTCATCGGTATGATTGCTGATACCGATAGAGACAAGCACCAGTTCCCGTTTAGGGACCCGGTAGTGATTTCGGATGTATTCCGGCCACACTGCAACCTCTTGTGTCAGCAGCGGTTGAAATAAAGCAACGATGCGTTTCAGCTGCGTTTCCGTTGCGACGCACATATCGGCAGAAGCGATCCCTTCAAAGAAATGCAGAATCTCGTCAAGGAATTCATCCACATCCACAACATGAAGCCCTCTCAGAATATTCCGAAATGCGTCTATCACTGAATTCGCATACCGGTGTGCCGCCTCCGCGTTGCTCAATTCCGCTTCAGGTTGCTCAGGGCTGACGGTCTGTCGCAGACGATATGCAAGTGGATACGAATTGTTCTTGAGCATCTTCAACAGGTCTTTGAGTTCCTCAACCGTGGCTGCCCCGCTTTGCTCTGCTTCACGATACTCGCGTAAGACATGGATCAACTGAGACTTACTCACACGGCTGACAAGTTCGCTCTCGTGTTTACCGCTCTCCTTGTACCGCTGTTTCCACTTCGGTATCTCAGCTGATACCTGTTCCCACAACGTTTTCAGATCATCGGGGGCGGGGGTCGCAGCTGTGGACGCTTTCGCCTGCTTCGCTGCAATTAGCGGTAGGATCCAGTTCGTATCCGGCGAGCCATCCGGGCGTTGCCATTGCCGAACATTGTCCTGATATGTCTGTATCGCCCGCACTTCGGTCTCAAGCACTTTCAGCGTGACCTCCCCCGATTCGAGAATCTTCCCCAGCATCACTTGATAGCTCACCTCGGAGGTGCGTTTCATCGCAGAAGCGAAGTGAAGTGCGAAATGTGGATTGTTTTTCTTGAAACCTTCCTCCAATTCAGAAAGCGTCAGATGCAGGTTGAGTTCCGTATCGGCATCACCGGTGTAATCCCGTGCGACTTGGATACGCGTATCCCAAAGCAATTTGGCTTTTTGCTGCTTCTGCTTGAGAAGTTTCTTGGCTTCGCGTTCCTTCAAGACTTCAGAAGCCGACTTTTCACCGGCGATGACGGTTTCGCTCTGTCCGGCTTTATCAACTGCGATCGCACGGTCAATGGTACGCGTTCCAACGCCAGCCGCTTGCGCGAGTTCCTGCCGTGTTTTCGGTTCGCCTTGAGGCGAATCGCCCCGTTGTGAATCAATATCGCCACGACTGAAACGTTTATTGAAAGCGACAACGACCTGTGCCCTTTGCTGGGGGTCGAAGTGCCGGCGTTCGATGTTCCGTGCGAGGACGAAGGCTTTCGGGTCCCCGTCTTCCTCTCTATCCTCGCGCCACTCCTGGAACTTCAACCTACGGATAAGGTTCAATTCCTGGGCGGCACGGTATCGGTGCCAGCCGTCAAGGATGTGTCCTTCATGGATACGGATGATCGGGTCGATGAACCCGTCCGTCTGCACGCTATCGAGAAGGGATTGGAAGTCGGTCTCCGGCATATCTCCGAAAATCGCTGAAAGTTCGTGCCGTTGGAGTGTGCCAGAATCGACAAATTCACGGTCAATAACGATAACAGGCGGAACGCAGCACGTTGGCACATGGTACCAAAAATATCTGCTAAATCCGCTGGGGTTGTGGTATTCATGTATCTCGTCCCAACTATAACCGTCTATTGTGATGCGATATACCGCGTCGGTTTCCGCTTTGACGAGGTCTTGGGGACTTCGACTGCCGGTGCTGCGTTTCAGGTCTTTCGTGGTGACGTTTCTGAAGGTTGGGACACCGCCTTCGTGGTCGTGGGAAGCATGGTAGGCTTCAAACTCGTTTTGGAATTTCAGTCTCGCCTCGGTCGAGGAGAAACGGATGTTGATGTGATGATGGTCGCCGTGCCAAATTTGGCCGTATCGGTTGGCTGCCATTTGTCCATCTCCTATTGATTCCCGGCTCGGCGTTGTGGTAGAATAGACAACGCAAATCCGATTTTTCATCTCGGTTTTGTAGGGGAGCGGTCCGCCCGCTCCTTTTTTGAGTAGCGGTCAGGGCGGTTTTTTCTGCGAAAAAACCTTTCAGCCATCCGTCCAGAGATGTTTTTGCTGGGGGTGTTTCCCACGTTTAAGAAGACCCTCTTGCTGATCGCTGATCGCTGACGGTTTCCGATTGCTAATTTGCAACCGTTCTGGACTTTTTTGCGTAGATTCAATTAACCTCTTGGACAGAGGTTAAACCTACCCCGTCCTGAGGACGACGCTAATCTCCTCCATTTAATTCAAACTAAAATGGGGTAACGGGAGAGAATTAGGGAACTCACCCGTTATCCATTTTTTTTTATGGCTGTCAGCCATCAGCCATCAGTTGTCGGTAAAGAGATTTTTTGGTAACAGTCTTCTATTTTCTGGAGTATCCAAACACTTTCGGATATTCCAAAGCGTGGTAGATTGTTACGAGGCACCCTCTTTGCTGACCGCCGACTGCTGATCATGGCTGTCAGCCATCAGCCATCTCTAATTGTTCGTCAAAGTCTGTTTCTTTGATACGCATTATTTGTCTGCTCCGAGTTCAGGATCGAAATGCCATAGAGCGAATTCACCGGTGCCTGCCGCGGCACAGGCATCTTCTTTGAGTTCATCAAGGTATTGGGCTTCAACTTCTTCATCTTCAGCGAGAGTGAGTGCATATTCATCGTTGTAGAAATCTTTACAGCCGTCAGAGATCGTGCCATGTAGATCGACGTAGGTGCCATCGTTGGGATCCGTGACCCTTCGGAAGTTCGCTTCCGGATGTTCCGTCATGTCATCGGTAAGTTGCTTTTCAGTCCTATCGCGGAACCATGTATCACCACAGACTTCGCATGTGAGATATGCACCGATAACTTCTTTCATATCAACTCCATCTTGGGAAGCTTGTGCTTGAATATAGTCTTTTATGAATTGGAGTATGAATTGGAGTATTTCACGTTGTCGGTCCGTCAGTTTCTTCAATATGAGGCTTCTTTTGGAGTCGGTGCCGTGCGTCCCGAAATCTAAGTTGCCAAAATCGTTTGAACGGGTTCCGCGTTTTTGGGTTGATCCATTCTCGACGGTTTTTCAGTTCTTCAATGAGTTCGTCGAGATCTTCATTCGAGAGGACAGCAAACGTGGGTATGTCCTGTTTGGTGTGGAAGATGACAACGAGGTTCTCATCGTAGGTTGCTGTTTCAATATGGTGTGTGGCGTAGCCCGTGAGATGCAAGTGTATGCTCCTTTTTCGGTGAGATAGACAGTGTGGATACCTCGTGGACAAATAGACACGAAAAATATGCGTAAAATTCTCTTTAGTGCCCTGCAAGGCGGTGTCGATTGCAGTTGTTTTTCAACGATGTGCGTGTTCCGCGAATTGTCCGTTTGACAACGTTTTTTGCACAAAATTGCAGTACTATATATATATTGCAAATTTATGCAAAAATCGTTGTCAAACTCCAGATTTTCGGTAGTGTCCTCTTTTGGTTTTCGTGATAAGTTTCTTATCCAAAAGTTTTTTGATTGCGATCGTTACAGCTTGTCGTGTGAATTTAGAATATTTCTCAATATCAGAGGTTCTCCAGAGGTGTCCGTCCTGCAGAAATCCCAACACCTCTGTTTCTGTAGGCGAGAGGACCTCGATCCCCATGCACCATCTGGAGACAGTACTGATATCGATATCAAATTCCCTTGCGATGTCTTCTACCAATTCCCCGGCTGTCCGTCGTTCTCGGACCTGTTCCACTCTCTTTGACTGCGGTTCGAGTGCATCAAACCCGACGACGAGTTCTGGCATTTCGCCGATGCCACGATGCGAAATCCAGTGTTTGAAACTTGCGAGGATCAGTGTTATCTGCTTATCATGTACCAGCGAGTAGCTGTCTTTACGTTTTGAAAGTGTTGCGGGATAGAATTCCTTGATAAAGGTTCGCGCCCAGTTGATGACGTAAGCATCGCCGGCGGTTTTCAGGAAACGTGCGCGTCGGTATGCCCGTGCGCCGAGTCCACCCTGTTTGATTCTACCGAAGAGTGTTTGCCCGTAGTTGACGGTATCCAAGACTTCCCGGATAGCGGTTGCGAGACTCTCATCATTGAAGACTTCCGCTTGTAGCCGGGTGAGTAGTGTTTTAAGCACTTCCCCCAGGAACCGGTCATCGGTGATAGCGGTGAGTTCTCGCCCTTCACCGGCACCGAAGAGATCGCTGCTGGCTGCTTCGAGTTCTTTTTGAAACACTGCGGAAACATAGGCAGGGTAATGGACTGCGAAGTAACCTCTACGGAGTTTCTCAAGCCGTTCGGGTTGGAAATTTTCTTGTACAAGTGCGATAGCCACTTGAATATGAGCGTCCGCAAGGGGATCCTCCGCTATATCGTTCCAACCGAGAGCACACGCCAAACCGTTGGCATATTCGTGTGCAATCTGTTCGAGTTGTGTGAAGCCGTTTTGGTTGCTCTTGACTCGGATTTCTCGGCGGGTCAGGAAGTCTCGGTTGGTCAGAATTTCAATGGCTAACCTACATTTCCCGTCGCGTTCTTTTTTGATGGCTTCCCGTCGTTGAAGGGTTACCCATTCCACCTCACTCTCATCGGGCAGGAGGGATTGTGTTTCAACGACTGTCATATTACCGACTTTCCCAAGATGATGGTGGACAAATGCCGGGAGTTGATGGTCAGCGAGTGTAGAGAGTGCGAGGGACCGCGCAACTTTTTTCACAGAATTTTCGGAGAGGTATGCGTATTGGTTCTCCCGTTGCTTGATTTCCTCATGATAGAGTGAGACGCGTTCGGTTTCACGAGGACGCAGTGGCAATGAGAAGTTGTAATCCGCAAAGTGCCATTCTATGCCGCGGCGTCCGCGATCGCGCAGCGTGGTTTGAACGCCCATGCTGGCATCACGGCTTCCGTGAGTCAGTCCGCCGATACGGATCGTTTTCGCTTTCGGATCGAGAATAGAGATCCCGACACCCGCGGCAGAAGTACCGATAAAGAGTCGACTGTCCTCTGGGAGTCGCTGGTTCTTCAGGACGGCATCGCAACGTGGATTGCCCTTTGTATAGGAGTTATAGACGACCGGTGAATATTCGACGAATCGGTCGGCTATCACGTCGGCATAGCGGCGAGAGGCACAGAAAACGTAAACGTTGAAGTCATCACGGAGTGCAGCTTCAATGGATTCAATACCACCGGCGAGGACGAGGGCATTTTTCCCTTCAACATCAGGATATTTCCGCATCTCTACGATCCCATCTGTGGGGGGTGCGGTGTTGTAAAAGCCTTGAATCTCCGCGCAGCCGAGTTCGGATGCAAACGCCTCAAGTGCGAGTGTGGACTCGGTTTGACCGGAGACCACCAAGCCTGTCGCCAAGAAGATGTCGAGGAGACACTTTTTAACGGCAGCGGCTTGATGGACAGCGAGCGAGAGGAGACTGTACCCGAAGTCGACTTCATCAATCGCGACGTAGAGATCAGACGTGTCCAAACCGTCTTCATACGCGTGTGCGACGGCCCGTCCGAGTGAAGGGAAGCAAACAATTGCCCCATAAGCACCGATATACTGTTCGCCACGTCCAGAGGCCTCATGCCAGAGTCCCCACGCCCGCCGTCCGTGCCGTTTCCGCAATTGATGTGCGAGGAACCGTGCGAGCGAGATACGCGGCGTAGCGATGAGACCGACCCCCAAGTTCTGCATAGCCAGCGCCACAATCGCCTTGTAGATTTCGGTGGATTTCCCTGTAGACATGCCGGCGCCGAGGTGTGTCAGCATTTCGGGTTGCCAGAGCCGGAAGTCCTGAAATTCGGGATCATCACCGAGGTAGCCTTGATGCTCAGAAATAATAGAGTTCGGAAGTTTCCGCGCCAATTCCCATTCGAGATATGAGCCGATGGGTGTGTCCGTATGACACGTATTGCAGTATCTGCCGGCAGTCAGGAGGTAGCGGTCTACCCAGTCCGCAGTCACATCTCCGCATATCTCACATCTACCCAATTGCGTAGACCAGATGCGTCGCTTTTCGATCTCGCTGGGTTGACCGTTGCGCGCGAATTCCCCGGTGAGTTTCTCAAGATTTTCAAAACGGGTTGCGTATGCGGGGATACCTTCATGCCACTCGGCGTCGGGATAAAGACCGAGTATCTCAGAAACGACAATGCGTTCTTCAGGTGTCCAGTGTCGGTAACTGGGTGTGTGAACGTTGATCGGAGCCGGCGGTATCGCTTTGGGGGTGTTGCTATTTTTCGGTGGGATCTCCCACCAAGTTTCACCGCAGTTAAAACATTTACCATCAATACTTCCGTTGGCGTGTTTTGTAAATCGTACCTCGTCTCTGT
This sequence comes from Candidatus Poribacteria bacterium, assembly GCA_012271015.1. GTDB lineage: Bacteria > Poribacteria > WGA-4E > WGA-4E > WGA-3G > WGA-3G. The sequence continues at coordinate 11,794 of JAAXHD010000029.1, forward strand.
TAGATGTGTGTGCGGTGCGTTGGCAGTGTTGGCTTGGGAACAACTGACTTCGTCCCTCGCTATCCCATTCGATAGTGAGATCGCCAATTTGGGATTTCTCAACAATTGTACGGGGTTTATCGTCAGCGGTGCATTCTTGTGTTGCGATGGCGTTGACAATATGGTAGGTCTCTTGGAGTGTTTCTTTTCGGAGCGTTGGTAAGTCGAGCAGGCTCCCGCTAAGCAGAGTGTAGCGGGGGTCTATCCGTGTGAGGCACTTATCGGCAAGGATTTCAAAGAGCATTTTCCCCTCAGCGTCTTTGAACGCCATCTTTTTGCCAACATAAGCAGTGTAGGCATCCAGTCGTAAACCGCCAGATTTCGTTGCGAGGATACAGGGTGTACCGATAACGTTGTCCTGGTAGAGTGCTCGAATCTGCGCAACAGCATCCGGAAACTTTTCTATCATCCGGCGTTCAATATCAAGGGAGGTGTAATAGAGATAGTCGAGTTTTCCAGAACGTTTGAAGGTTGGGAAGCCCGTCATGAGTTGAACGCCCGTCATATTTCGCAAGGCGAAGGCATTCCACTTTTTACCATAGGTTTGGCGAGTGACGTGGTTTCGGTGTCCCCAAAGATGTGCGAATTTCAGGAGCGGCTGATCTTCGCCGTTGACTGCTCCGCAGGGAACAAACGAGACGTTTGCGCCTTCTAAATCTGAGAGCCGGAGTACGGTTCCACATTTAAGTGTGATGTACTGATCAGATTGCATAATAGGTTCTTTCAGATGCTGATAGACAGCGTATAACATACAGAACATGCGCGCGTGGTAAGCGGGCAAGGTGTAAATGCACTGCCATCAATGCACAAAAAAACGTGTGGTATCGAGAGTTTTAGTCTCCGTGCCAGGCACGACTGAGACGTCGAGAGTTCACCCAATTGCCAGTTGGGGGAGGCGGGAGGTAGTGAGTTCTACCCCGGCAATCCGCCTCCTAACTCTCAATAGCAATTATATCGAATTCCCTTAGGGAAATCAAGTAAAAATCACTACCCGGTTCAAAATAATCACACAAAGACGGAGCGATATATGATATAATGAACTCGCACTGACAATGACCGTTGGCAGTGCCGCGGTTCGGGAGTCTTCCACACTCGCCGAACCACTCAATATTGCGGATGCCGAAAAGTATTTTATCAAAAAAGAAAAAAAATACCACAATTTTTTTTTGATACATTTTGTGAGTGGCCAGTTCATTTTTTATTTATATTTAAATAGTATATCCATATTAAGCATTTTGATGCAAGTAATTTCTGTGTCTTTCCATAATTCTTGTCTATTTTTCTGTTGAATGGGTCCCCAATTCTTATCTTAAATAAATTTTAAATGGTTAAACAACAAAAGATCGGAGGCTCCTGGGTTCAGGAAATCATCGTTTCGGTGTATGTTGTTTAACGATTTTAATATGTTTTAATATCTTGTTTAATATGTTTAAGGATGTGATGCGCCCACGCCATACCTAACTTCCCAGACTTTAATATGAACGTTTATGGGGTTAAACATGA
>JAAXHD010000032.1 GCA_012271015.1 Candidatus Poribacteria bacterium
CATGCCGTTCACATATAGTAGAACCAATGCAATGCTTGAGGTCCAAAATCTGTCCAAATCCTTTGACAAGAAACCCTTTCTTACGGAACTTACATTTCAGGTGGCATCCGGAGAGTGCCTCGTCCTACTCGGTAAAAATGGTTCAGGGAAGACGCTCCTACTCAACATATTGGCGACCTTAATCGAACCGACAGCAGGGACCGTCTCTATTGATGGTATTGATGCATTTTCAAACTTGAAACAGGTGCGTCCAAGCATTGGGTATATCCCCGTTGCGTTTGAAGGGTATCCTGAGGTGTCAGTCGTCAATTATCTCAATTTTTTCGCCGCTGCATACAAATTGGAGAAACGCGAGCGCGTCGAAACCATCGATGCAGTACTTGAGCTAATGGACATTCAGCACTTACGTGAGGTCAAAATCGGCGCGCTATCGACGGGGGAGCGACAGCGGCTTTTGTTCGCCAAAACCTTTCTACACGAGCCTCAGTTATGGTTGCTTGATGAACCGCTTACACCGCTTGATCCGGGTGGACAGGTCGAGATGACGGAGTTTCTCGGTGAACTTCAAGCCATGGGGAAAACTATCGTAGTTGCTACCAATCGCTTGGAAGATGTCCCGCGGTTGTGCAGAACCGATTCGCAAGACAGGACGCTCGTCGGAATCCTGAAGGGTGGACAGTTTGCCCTATTCAAAACGTTTGAGGAGTTACGCGCGGAAAATACAGAAGTGGATAGCATGGAAAGTTTTTTGACGATGTGCATGTGAGTCGTAAAACTTTCATAATCTCAAACAGATTGTTTGCCAATTTTAGATCGGGGTGGACAACGGACACCCCGTCCAGGAGCAATAGTTAAAAAAATGTCAGATATCGGAAAATTCTTTCACGAGAACGGATACTATTTCGCCAAAGGGGTCTATTCACCCGAAGAAATCAAGATGATGGAAAGTGATTTTGATCGGGTGGTGGATCAACTCCTCAAAAGCGATGAAAACGTCAATGCTCGCTGGGGCGGCAGATTGATGGATGCCCTTGATGGCGGCGAGTCTGTTATCATCCATACGCACAATGTTCAGAGTTTCTCTGGGGTCTGGATGCAGGCATTTTTGCAAGAGAAGTTTCTTGATGTTACCGAAGCCATTCTCGGACCCGATATTATGCTTCACCATTCCAAACTCTTTTGCAAACCTCCTGAGCAAGGGGCACCCTTCCCGATGCACCAAGATTGGCAATACTTCCCCTCCGTCAAAGATACCATGATAGCCGCTATCATCTATGTCTCGAAAGCTACCGATGAAATGGGATGTGTTCGTGTCTATCCGGGTTCCCACAAAGAGTTGGGACGCACCGATGGGATGATGGGAAGTGGAAAGAACATTGAAGTTACCGATAAATACCCTATCGAGGAAGCCACCGTTTTAGAAGCAGAACCGGGAGACGTGCTTTTCTTTAGTTACTTCACACTGCACGGTTCGATGCCAAACCGATCGAATCAGACGCGAAAGAGCGTCCTTGTTCAAATGCTTGCCGGTGATGATGAGATCGAATCCGAAAATCGCCACACCAACGTCAAACTGGTGCTTCGTGGCTGGAACCATCTCGCAACCCGTTCTTCTGTTGGCAGAATTATATAAATCAGGAATTTAACTGTTTTTAGGGCTTTAACGATTGACGCGTCTTCCACATTTTTTAAGGAAATCCGGGTTGATAGTTAAGCAAAATCACGGGATTGCGTAAGTCCTATTAAAAAAACGAAATATAGCCCGTAATGAAATGGAGGGGTTTTTGCGAATCAACGCTAAATGCGCGTAAATCAACGGTATGAAGGTTCTCCGTATGGCATTCCCCGGGCATTCAGCGAGGTGTTTCTTCAGTTCTACGAAATGGCACTTCAAATTCCAAACCCACTCTGACCGAACCGCAAGGAAAATTAAAAAAATGATTAGAGTCGCAAAGATTAGTATGGCGCATGTCCACGCCGGTGGTTATGCCCGAAAAATTAATGAAAACCCTGAAACGGAACTTGTTGCTGTCTGGGACGAAGAGGACTTTGACCATGGTGGGGGTGGAAGAGCCGCAGCAGAACAATACGAAGTGCCTTTCTACACGGATCTCGATGAAGTCCTTAGCCGCGACGATGTAGACGCTGTCGCTGTTGATGCGATTACGTCCGACCATCCGCGTGTAATGATCGCCGCCGCTGAAGCCGGGAAACATATCTTTACGGAGAAGGCACTCGCAATTACCGTCGCCGAATGCGATCCAATTATTGATGCCGTTGAGAAGGCGGGTGTAAAGTTCATGATTTCGCTGCCTTCCCGAGCGAACCCTGAAATCGTATTTGCGAAAAAGGTGATTGATGATGGGCTGCTTGGGGACATTACGTTCGGTAGAGGACGAATCGCACATTCTGCTGCATTGGATAGTTGGTTCAGCGGCACGAGCGCATGGTTCGCAGATCCAGTGCGTGCCGGTGGCGGTGCCCTTTTCGACTTAGGGTGTCACCGTGTTGATGTTATCCGATGGTTGATGGGTGAGCCGAAGAGTGCTATCGCCAAGATTAACAACTTCACCGGGAACTTCCCGATTGATGACAACAGCGTTTCGGTCGTTGAGTTTGCGAACAAGGCTCTCGGTGTGATTGATGTTGCGTGGACACACCGTTCTGGTCCGAACATGCTTGAAATTTACGGCACAGAGGGTTCGTTCACCGCAGGAGACGGCGAGATGCATTTTGAAACCCGCAAGCTTTCTGACGAGGAGAAAGCGGAATACAGTGCCAACGCACCAGCAGCACCCCCTGAACCGATACAACAATGGATTAACGCTATTCTTCGCGATGAACCGATGGCGATTACCATCCAAGATGGACGGAACCTCACAGAACTGATGCAAGCGTTCTATATGTCCTCTGAACAGGGACAGTCAATTGATTTTCCGTTGTAGTAGTTTTCAGTTGTCGGTTGTCTCATGCCCTTTACTTCTTAAGATAGCATCAAAACCTGTAGCCCGTAACGAAGTGGAGGGCGGATATGAGTAACGCACGTCAAAGTTCAAACGCCCGTTGTTTCTCCGCAAGGAAGAATTAAAAAGGAAGAATTAAAAAATCCGCAAGGAAAATTTAAAAAATGAAAGACTATCAACCGATTTCACTTTCCGCTTTGTGCAATGCCGGTACAGAGATTCTCGGTGAGGACGCAACGCCGAACCTCGGAGCACAGACGTTCCACGGGCTTCCGTTCGACATCGCTGAAGGCGAAACCTGTTTCTTGGGCTTCGGTGAAAACGTTAACACCGACCCCATCCAAGTTCCTATTGGGGCAGATCCGAAGCGGGTTATCTTTGTGCATCGCCTGCTTGAGTCGCGCATCCCTGAAGGCGAACCAATCGCCAGACTAATTGCCAATTACGTTTTCCATTACACCGATGGTGAAACGCTGAGCGTGCCGATTCGCGAACGTTTTGAGATCGGCGGTGTACCGCAGGGATGGGGGCAACAGACCTTCCTCGCTATACCTGATCGGCAGGAGAGTTTATCGCCACGGCACGAGGGACCTTGGGGATCCGCGGGCAACCGACAAACCGAAGTGAGCCAAGGCACACCGCGCGACTACTATTTGTGGGTGTGGAAAAATCCAAGAGACGACGTTGAAGTCGCTTCAATCGAAATCCAGCCACAAGAACGGCGTTTTATTGTTGCGGCAATCACGCTCGGTTACCTCGACGAGAGTCCGATACCACGTCATCCCCGCCGAGAGGTCAAAATCACACTTCCTCAATCTGACGATGCTGACAAACCCTTTGATATGGAAGTCAATGTTGACCGTGGTGTTGCGACCTATCCTTATCCGTTGCCGGAAAACGCGCCTGATACCTTTATCAACGACGATTTCAAGGGTTGGGGGGAATCCCAAAACAACAAAAGCAGTCCGGCGTACGTTGAAGTGTCTGCCACTCCCTCCGCAAGTGTTGAAGTCAAAAACCAAGGTGAGACGCTCGGCACTGTTAGCTGGGGAGATGTACAAGAAAAAGGGGTCGTGCAACCCAACGAACGGGTTAAGGTAGAGGTCATTGATTCCGGCAGAAACTGGGTACATACCACCGTGATTGACGACGATACGAACAGACCTGTGCCGTGTCGCGTCCATTTTCGTTCGCCGCACGGCGTGCCGTACGCTCCGCACGGGCACCATGCCCACGTCAATTCAAACATGGGAACATGGCACATGGATGTCGGTGGTGATGTCCGGTTAGGGCAGATTAGTTACGCCTACATTGACGGCACTTGTCAAGGATGGCTTCCGCGTGGAGATGTCATCGTTGATGTTGCCCGTGGCTTTGAGTATACCCCTTTGCGAACTACGGTCAACATAAAACCGGGGCAACGTGAGTTGACATTGCGGTTAAAACGGTGGTGCGATATGAACGCCGAACGTTATTTCAGCGGCGATACGCACGTTCATTTCCTCTCTACGCAGGGAGCACATACCGAAGCACAAGGCGAAGATCTCGGCGTGGTCAACCTTCTTCTCTCGCAGTGGGGACATCTCTTTACGAATACAGAGGAGTTCATCGGAAGACCTACAACGTCCGCAGACGGAAGAAGCATTGTCTATGCGACGCAGGAGAATCGCCAGCACCTCCTCGGTCATCTCACGCTCCTCGGTTTAAAGGAACAGGTCGCGCCGTGGTGTTCAGATGGTCCCGGAGAAGCCGAGCTTGGTGGGAATATGGAGGTCACGCTTTCACACTGGGCGGACGCTTGCCACGCGCAGGGCGGCACCGTCGTTTTACCACACATTCCGAATCCGAATTGTGAACCCGCGACACTCATTGCTACCGGACGAGTTGATGCTGTCGAGTATCTCACCAATGCGATGTATGGGCACCTTGAGTACTATCGCTATCTCAACTGCGGCTATAAACTGCCACTTGTTGGCGGAACAGATAAGATGAGTAGTGATGTTCCCGTAGGTGTTTATCGCACCTACGTCCATATCCCAGACGATGAGGAGTTCAATTACGATAACTGGTGCAAATACATGAGTGCTGGCAATACCTTCCTCAGTGGTGGTCCTATGATTCGTCTTACTGTTGATGGACAGCCGATCGGTAGCACGATTAACCTGCCCGGTAACGGCGGCACTGTCGAAGTCGAAGCCTCCGCGGATTCCATCTTCCCTATCCATACGTTGCAGATTCTTCAGGCGGGACACGTCGTTGCTTCAACTGAGGAAAAAGATGGTAAAGCACACTTACACCTGAAAGCGAATCTGAAAGTGGATAAGCATTCGTGGATTGCGGCGCGGTGCGGCGGTCCGAACTATGCGCAAGCTGTTCCACACCACGATGGATGGGGACGCGGCATCATTGCCCATACCTCCCCTATTTACATCGCAGTTGGCGGCGAGTGGTGGATGTTTGATCCGGAAACGGCGAACTATATGTTGACCTTGATCGAGGGTGGATTATCCTATATTCAGGAGACAGCGCGCCACCATGAACCCGGCACCGTTACACACCACCACGGCGAGGATGACCATTTGGAATTCCTCTCTCGACCCTTCCAAGAGGCGCGAGAGGCAATTCACCGTCGGATGCATCAATTGGGTATCCCACACTAAGGTAGTAGGCACACTCCGTGTGCCGTTCACCATTAAAGTGGTGGTAGACACTCTCCATGTGCCTACCACTTTAAGGAGACAGCATGCCAAAAGAATTAGTAGCAGTTGCCCCACGGCAACCCGTCTTGAGGGAATATGGAGATGGTCCCGTCCCCGCAGACAGCGTCCGGGTTCAAGTCGAATTCGGTGCACCCAAACGCGGCACGGAACTGACAGCGTACTACGGATACAACAACGCAAATTTTCCACACGGGCTTGGAAATATGTGTGTCGGAAAAATCATTGAAATCGGGAACGACGTTGAAGGTTTCGAGATTGGAGAGCGCGTCACCAGCCACGGACACCTCAAGGAAACGCACACATGGCGCGCGGGCAGCGTTCTCAAGATGTCCGACCGGATGACGTGGAAAGAGGCGGTCTGCTACGATCCAGCGCATTTTGCGATGTCCGCGATTCGTGATGGAAAAGTGCGCGTCGGTGAGCGGGTTGCTGTCTTTGGGCTTGGTGCCATTGGATTGATGACGGTGCAGATGGCGCGGATCGCAGGGGCTGATTTCGTTGCTGCCGTAGACCCAATTGAAAGACGGCGGAAAGTCGCTGAAAAAACCGGGGCAGAACTTGTCATTGACCCGATTGCCAGCAGTACCGGAGAAGTGCTCAAAGAGGCAACCGGTGGGCTTGGTGTTGATGTGGCTGTAGAAACTAGTGCCATCTACGAAGCACTTGATGATGCCCTCCGTAGCGTCACTTTTGAGGGAACCATCGTCTATGCTGGTAGAGCGAAAGCGTGTACAGGTGGGCTTGACCTCGGTGCAGTCGCACACGTCAATATTCCGAACATCATCTTTGCACGCGCCAACAGCGATCCGAACCGTGATCATCCGCGTTGGAATTTCAAACGTATTGTTGACACCTGTTGGAAGTGGCTCGAAGAAGGCAGATTTGAATGTGAAGATGTCGTTGATCCAGTGGTGCCGTTTGAAGATTCAGTCGAAGCCTACATAGAGATGGACAATCACCCCGAACGGAGCGTTAAATTGGGAGTATCCTTCAGTTGAAGTTTTTAATTTATAGGATTTCTGCCTCACTCTCTACTACGCTACGATCGGGTTCTTGGTGCAATGCCTATTCCTCTTTAGAAAGGAATATAGGATACATCAAAACCCAAGCCTGCAACACCGGCGCAGGGTGTTTTTGATAGGGGTTTTTGCTTGGGCGTTTCTTCAATTTCCCCTTGCTTGGGCGTTTCCCCCAGGTCTACGGAAAGGCACTTCACTATCGCAACTTACCTCACCGAACCGCAAGGTATAATTAAAAATTGGCAATCAAAAAAATGCCGATGACCATCATCACGGCTGCAATCAAGCGGCGTTTTGTATAGGTTTCTTTCAAGGCATACCCACCCAGTAGAACGACGAAAATGACAGAACACTGCCGGACAGCGGTCACATAACTGACCTTTTCTGTCATCAAGGTGTAGAGGATGAGCGAATACGATACCAATGAAAGCCCAACAATAGCGAGGGACCGCTTCCATTCCGTTCGTCCGATCTGTGCAATCTGCTGGTGTGGAAATCGGACGAGGCAGGACAATCCGTAAAGAACTTGTGAGATACTGTTCTCCATCAAGTAGTAGGTCACGGCTCGCCACATCGGGGCATCCGTTGAATGGCGATGAAATTCAGACATTCCCTGTTTGTCTATGAGTGAATATGCGATGACGCTCGCAAGGGTGGCATACGCCAGGAGGGCATCGGGTTGGCGTAGGAAGCGGAAGAACGCTTTGAACTGGATGCGTGCTTCGCGTTGTTGGTAGAGCAGTATGGAAGCCATCACACATAGGATGCCTATTAAACCTTGCCCAGAAATTCGTTCCTTTAAGAAAAGAAAGGCGAAGAGCGGTAGGAAAGCCGGTGCGGCACGCGCAATCGGATAGACGAATGAAATCTCACCAACGGTATAAGCGTGCGTCAAAGACAGCTTGTATAACAGGTGGACAAAGGCGGAGCCAGCAATATAGATCCATACCGGTTGCGGAATTACGGGTCGCTGAATACCAAAGGCGATAAACGCTATGACTATGGTGTAAAATCCACACCAGAAAAAAAGGATTCGTGTATCTCTGCTGGATTTGCTGTAAAAATTCCATAGGGCGTGGCAAAATGCTGACAGCAGAATTAGGGCGATTGAAATGAAAGCCATAGAGCACTCGTCATTTGTCGTTACAGGGTCTGTATCTGTTCGTTAATGGCTGGCAGAAGAATGGTTGTCGGTTGTCAGTTAAAGAGGTTTTTGGTAACAATTCACACAGCCTTGGCATATTCCAAGTAGGGGAAGATTGTTACAAAGTGCATCTTCACCGAAAACTGAAAGGTTTTTCGTATGAAGATTAAGAATTTAATCGGGTAATTTCTAAACGTGCGATAAATCGCACGACCACGAGCAGCCCCGTTTGTAGTAGGGCAATTTATTGCCCGTCACTTACCCAATTTATTTATTAAACCTCATTAGAAAAACCGAACCAACAGCTGATAACTAATCCTCTGATTGCTGGCTGCTATTTGTGGAAGAGGTTTCTAACCCATAGGAGGCAATTATGTTCAAAAAATCGAAAAAATACAAGATATTTATTTTATTAGGGCTTGTCTGTGGTGTACTTGCCCTCACAACAACCGTTACCCTCACACAAGAATCGTGGTTTCCTTCCGAATGGGGTGCCGACGATCGACGGGGTGCTGTTAACCGGTTAACACCGGAGAAAGTATTGGAAGCCGTGAGTTTGATTGAAACGGGTGAAGTCTATCAACTCGGTAGGGTCTACGAAAGCGGTATCCCTGTCTTCGGGACGCGACATTATAGTCTGCGAATTCCGGCGATGTCGGGTCCGCTCGGTGAGAACAAAACGACGTGGTTTGAGGAGATTTTCAGCGGCGAGATCGGGCAGATCGGCACGCAGTTTGACGGACTCGGGCATATTGGTATTGGAGACCTCTATTACAACGGATTGCACCAGCGCGATTTCGCCAAAGCCGAAGGTCTCACAGAACTCGGTGTTGAGAATGTCGGACCCATTGTGACGCGCGGTGTTCTCATTGATGTCGCTGGTTATAAAGGCGTTGAACACCTCAGTAACAGTTATGAAATTACGCGCGCCGATCTGGAGGGTGCCTTGAAAAAGCAAGGCGATATCCAAATTACTCCTGGCGATGTCGTTATCATCCACACCGGTTGGGGTAAATTCTGGATGACGGATAACGATCGCTACGGGGCAACAGAACCCGGTATCGGACTGGAGGCGGGGCAATATCTCGTCGATCAGAAGATTGTGATGTTGTGTGCCGATAACTGGGGAATCGAGGTCGTCCCGAATCCTGATGAAAAGCTCGCGTTTCCGGTCCATCAGTTGTTTATTGTCAAACACGGCATTTACAACCTTGAGAACATGATCACGGAGGAGTTAGCGGCGGCGAAAGTTTATGAATTTGCTTTCTGTTTCGCACCGCTACGTCTCAAAGGTGCGACGGGTTCCCCCGGCAATCCGATCGCCATTTTTTAAATTTTCCTTGCGGTTCGTTCAGGCGGGTCTATGTGATGATGTGCTTTTCCGTAGACCCGCCTTTCACTTCGTTTCAGGCTACATACGTGAACCATTTTCGCACCACATGCTTGCGCCCCGGTAAACCCTTCCTATTTTTCATATCTGCACAAATCCGTGCAGATATCTCCCTGTTTGCCCCATTTCGGGCAGTAAGGACACACGCCAAACCCCCTAAACCCCTAATATCTCCTGTTTTTTCATCGTTTCAAATTGGCATAGAAATTGCTACTTATACTAAAGTACTAAAGTTTGGACAATTTCGCTTCGTCATCAATCATCAGGAGACCCGTAGGTTGGGTTGAGCGGGAAAACTCACTCCCCTCTTGTCCCTACCGAAACGCTCATCTGCAAAGACGCTTGGCCTGTCAACAGATACAGCGAAACCCAACACATCCACCGATGTCAGAAACATAGCGGTGGGTTTCACTCAAACTGTGGGCGGTCAGGGCTCCTTATCGTTTGAGAGGGATCGCCTCTGTCGGATTTTTCAAGGGACATGTTCAACCCACCC
>JAAXHD010000095.1:0-407 GCA_012271015.1 Candidatus Poribacteria bacterium
CACTGTGTGGGGTGCCTCCGACTGAAGCGGAATTTCATATTCAATTAATTCGGCTTCTGTGACAATACCATTCGAGTGCTCATAGCGCATCTTCACGAGCCCAACGCCTTTAGCGAACCAGAGGTAACGCGTCCCGTTTACAAGCGCGTCTCGCAATTCAGCATCGGCACCCTCAACGATCTCAACGTCAGCGTCCGTGAAAACAGTTTTGTGCTTCAGGCACGCCGAGAAAATACCCGCGGCGACACTTACCGTTTCGCAGTCCTCTAAGGTTGCCGTCGCGTCTGATTTCCAAGCACCTCCCTGCTCCCAAGAACTGCCGACCACCAAAGGAAATCTAAAGATGTCAATTCCACCGTGGTTAAGATAGTGCAGCAGCATATACATCGGTGACGGATCCCCATCAC
>JAAXHD010000095.1:559-3158 GCA_012271015.1 Candidatus Poribacteria bacterium
GTTTCCAATCGTTTTCGAGCGCGATATAACCGACTTTTTACCGTATTCAGCGATACATCCAAAAACGTGCTCACCTCTTCACACGTCAAACCTTTGTAATAGTGCAATACCATCACAGAACGCTCATTAACAGGCAGTTTTTGGAGGAGACGTTCCACGACTTCACGCAGTCCATCTGTTGAGGCTTGCGCCTGTTCTTCGTCAAGATATCGCGCATAGGATAACCGCTCTAATTCGGCATTCGGCATCGCATCCAGTGACTGCATCATAATCGGCTTCCGCCGGAGCCATTCAATACATTGACGCTTTGCTATGACGTGTAACCAGCCTGAAAAACGATTCGGGTCTCTCAAACTTGGAAGCGACTTATGAGCCTGAATGAAGGTGTTCTGTGTAATCTCTTGTGCGGCATGGAAATCACCGATCTCGCGCCATGCGAGCGAATATATCCATTTTCGGTGTCTTTCCACCAGGGCAGTAAACGCCCTTTCATCGCCCGATAAGACGCGTTGAATCAAATCAACATCTTCGTTTTTCACAATTACCCTCCAGTCATCTGATAGCAAGTTTCAGTTTACAAGCTTCGCCGAAATGCCTCGTGACGTTATGTCGTATTTTAACGGCAGTAAGGTTGCATAAAATGCATTTTATTTAAAATTTTTTTATCGGACATGCAAAATGGGTCAGCACACTGAGAATAAGAAAGGCTGGAAAAGTGGCAAGGAAGGAAGAATGGAAGGTTGGAGGCACACGCTTCTATCTTTCCAACTCAGTTCCAATCTTCTCCCAACCACCAGGAAATGTTATATAGTCAGATTCTAATAATCGGCGATAGAGCCATCCGCCAATCTACTATCGGGCCATGTGAAACGCCGTCCTGCTTCCTGCCCGACTTCAATAACTTTCGCTTCATCCACGGTAACCCCTAAGCCAGGTCCCTCTGGAAGCGAGACGTAGCCCTCATCGTCCATCTCCCACGTTTTGTGGGCAACACCGTCTGGAAGGACGTTCTCATAGCCCTCGTGGATGAGGAAAAACGGCACAGCAGCGGATAAGTGAAAACTCGCCGTGAGACCGAGATAGGACATCGTGCAATGCGGCGCGATTGGCACGTGATGCGCTTCGGCGAGTGCTGCGACCTTTTTAACTTGCGTGATGCCGCCGCCGTGTCCACAATCGGGTTGAAGGATGTCAATTACTTGCGCTTCGAGGATTTCGCGAACTTCCCATATTGTGCGGTCGCGCTCTCCCGTGGCGAGCGGGACAGGGACGGATTCCCGGATTTTACGCATCACTTCGATATTGCCCGGAACCCATGCTTCCTCCAAGAAGAGTAGATCATCGGGTTGTAGATAACTCGCGAATTGTTTGACAATCGGCGGCGGTAGGCAACTATGTGCGTCGAACATCACGGCACCATCGGAACCGACTTTCTCCCGTGCCTCGCGTACGCGCTGGACGAGATCAGCGATTTCATCCGGGGAACCAGCAAACGGCTTGGAACCTCCCGGTCCCGTCTTAATCGCTTTCGGACTCGGATATTTCCAAATCTTATCGCGGCAGGGACCGCCGAGCAAGCGATAGACCGGCACTTCCCAGAGTTTCCCTGCTATATCCCACAATGCCATATCAATAGCGGAGATGGTATGCACCATCAAACCGCCGCCCCGGATGTTGCGGTGCGCCCGGAACAACCGCTGCCAGTGATGCTCAATGCGCGTCGGATTTTCCCCGATAATCAGTTCCGACAAGGAGCGTGCTAACGCACAGGTGACGGTTGTCTCCATATTGTTAATCTCGCCCCACCCCGTAATTCCCATGTTCGTTTCAATCTTGACGTAGGCTTTCACACCCATCGGGAAAGCCTCAAGGTTGGTCACTCGAATCTGCGAACCTTTATCTTCATAATCTGCCATTTTTAATTATTCCTTGCGGGAGAACAACGGGCGTTAGGACTTTAACGTACGTTCCTTAAGTCCGCCTGCGCCGTTGTTGCAGGCTACATTGGATCGTAGAAATGTATATGTGGATCAATTCTATACTGCTTTCTATAGTTTGCAACGTTTTTAAGGATTTGTCAAGGGAAACGATTTGACAAAAACAAATGAAGCATGATAGAATAGTCAACACGATTTTTAATTTTTCCTTGCGGTTCGGTGAGGTAGATAAAGAATTTTATGTGCCGTTCCGTAGACCCGTCCTCCACTTCGTTACGGACTACGCGCTTTGGGCTATCCCAGAAACTACGCGTAATGTAAGAGAATCGCAAGCACAGTTCGATCCTACTCAACTCGTTGAGTAGCAACCCACAAAGGAGGCAGTAGATGGCGAATCAAACATATCGAGTTGGAATCATTGGGTGCGGCGGAATGGGTCGATCCCACTCCAGAGCATGGACCGCGCATCCGAGGGCACAAGTCGTAGCCGCAATGGACATTTTTGAAGAAGCCACGCAACGCGTCTCGGACGAATACGATGTCCCCGCTACCTATACCGACGTTGACGAAATGTTGGCAAAAGAGGATTTGGACATCGTTAGTATCACAACATGGCAGGGACCGAGGGCGGAAGCCACCGTCGCCGCGGCGAAAGCAGGTGT
>JAAXHD010000095.1:3250-11853 GCA_012271015.1 Candidatus Poribacteria bacterium
CGCACAATTTGTGAAGACCTCTGCATGGGCTTAGTCTGCTTTGAAGGCGGAGCACGCGGTATCTATGAAGGTGATCTGCCGGAACCTTCAGTCTCCCACCCCAAAATCGCTGGAACAGAGGGACAAATAAGCAACGGACCCGACGGCACTCTTCTGCTCCAAAACGGGGACGCGAAGGGCTGGCAAACCATTACGCCGCCACCACAAACTAAAAACCAGTACGATGAATTCATCGAATGGATCGAAGGTGAAATTCCTGACCACCGCGGCAGTGGTGTTCAGGCACGCTATACGCTTGAAATCATGATGGCTATCTATGAATCTTTACGGATCAAAGACGTCGTCCATATGCCGATGGAAACCAAGGAACTACCGCTCGAACTCATGGTTAACGACGGCACGCTTCCTGTCTTAGTAGAAGGAAAATACGATTTGCGAAAACCCTTTGAAGGGCAAACGTGGAAAAAGCCGTAAGTGTTAAAGGGAGTAGGCACGCTCCGACGTGCCGTCGACCAAGAAAATTGAGGAGAATTCCGATGGAGAAGGGAAGCCGACGCTCGTTTTTAGTCTTTTCTATAAATTGGGCAACAGCACTTATCGGGGGAGTGCTGAGCCTCGCCGCTGGTATCCCTCTCATCGGCTTTGCGATTTCGCCTGCCTTCAAAAAAGGGGAGTCAAAATGGGTTGACTTGGGCCTCGCCGACCGACTCAAAAACAGCCGTTTTAAAAAGGTAGACTATACCTTTACCGCAAAAGACGGTTGGGTCAAAGCGACAAAAAAACGCTCTGTTTATGTAACTGACGCAGGTAACGGACAGTGGAGCGTCTTTTCGCGAACCTGTTCACACCTCGGTTGCCTCGTCCGATGGGATGATCAGAAAGAATCTTTTCTCTGTCCGTGTCACGGCGCGGTGTTCGATCAAAACGGGATCGTTGTTGCCGGACCACCGCCACGTCCCTTGCAGAAACTCCAAACGAAAGTCGAAGCCGGCATTTTATATGTGAAGGACTTTTAACAATTGGCTCTGAGCTGCCCTTCCGTTGTCAGGGCAGCCTTCTGATCGTTAAAAAATCTCTCATAACCTAAAGTAAGTTTCTTAACAATTTTAGATCGGGATGGAGAACGGACATCCCGTCCAGATTTAATCGTTAAAAATGGGATTTCTCAACGAACGTCTTCCTTTAACGGAGTTCTCCGCGCATTTACGCAAACCTTTGCCGAAACACATCAATCTGCTCTTCTCATTGGGCAGTTTGGCGATGTTTCTGCTCTTACTTCAGGCGGCTACGGGGGCATTTCTGGCGTTATATTATTCGCCTTCACCAGAGCATGCCCATAACGCGGTAACGTATATCAGTGAAGAGGTTCCGTTCGGGTCATTCGTGCGCGGTCTGCACCATTGGGGTGCAAGCGCGATGGTTGTCATTGTCTTCGTGCATCTGCTCCGCGTCGTTATCTATAGTTCATACAAAGCCCCTCGTGAACTTACATGGATCGTCGGCGTTCTCTTGCTGCTGGTCGTCCTCGGCTTTGGATTCACGGGCTACCTCCTTCCGTGGGACGAAAAGGCGTATTGGGCGACAGTCGTCGGCGTCGAAATCGCCAGTACTGCCCCCATATTAGGCGTTTTTGTCGCGAAGGTTCTACGCGGCGGAAGCGAGATAGGTGCGGTGACACTGGCTCGATTTTACGCCGTCCACACGATCTGGTTGCCGTGGCTGGCTTTCGGTCTGGTCGGTGTGCACCTCTTCTTCGTCCGGTACTACGGCTCTTCAGGCACGCCACAGAACACCCCAGAAGAGATGAAGACCGGGAAACCGTTCTATCCGGATCAGGTCTTTGAAGACGTTGTCGGCATGCTCATCCTCTTTATAGTCCTGGCAGCCGTTGCGTTGTTCATCCCGGTCCCACTCGAAGATGTCGCCGATCCAACGAATGCGAATTACGATCCGCGACCCGAATGGTACTTCCTATTTCTGTTTCAACTATTGAAGTATTTCCAAGGTCCCCTCGAAATCGTCGGAACGTTTGTAATCCCGACAGTTGGCATAGTGCTCTTGCTTTTCCTCCCGTTCTTAGACAAAAGTGAGCGTGCGGTACTTTGGAAACGCCCTGTTGCATTGACGGTCACGACTGTCTGTGTCGCGGGGATTGTAGGGTTAACTCTTCTCGGTGCCAGTTCTCCGAAACTTGAAACGGCGGATGCCACCATTGTCCAAGAGGTACCACAACCTACAGAGGACATCCAAAAGACTGCCACATTAGATACAGAAACAGCAGAAGTCGAGAAAGAGGAAGAAGTTTTTGATTTCCAACTAACGGAAGAAGAAATTGAAGGAACTGAAGAAGAGGAAGAGGTTTTTGACTTTCAACTCACCGAAGAGGAATTGCAGTAATATTTTTAGTAGAATAGCATAACTTGATATAAATCTCTAAAAGAGAATACGTCTGTGAAACTTCTTTTACAGACTCCATTCACATTCTGAATGTCAACACAACGAGGGCATACCTTATGCAAAATACGTATCCTGAGAGAAGATTTTTATACTTGATGGACCCCTTTAGGAAGGATTTCAAGGTGGATGAACTCCTATAAATGAGAAATACGACCAAATAGGAATCGACTTTAACTACGCATCCTATCAAGACTTAATAGATTCAATCGATAGGATCGTCCAAAAGATAATCCCGTTTTGGACAGAAGATAGCCTTCCTGTAAAGACACCAGCGGACCAATTACAATACATCAGAGACCTATTGTTCTTGAAAGCATATTATGAAAAAAGATAATTTGAAAGAACAACTTACGCTTTTTCGGACAAATACCGAGACTGATATTCCGAAAGGCGACTCCACCTCCACATCCGACGAAATAGAGTTGGTTTCGTTCCGAGAATTAGTCCCTGAAATCAAGCATACCGGTTATCTGACCCACGCTATTTTCGCGTATCCTGCGAAATTCATCCCGCAAGTCGTCCGGTACGCGATCAACACCTACACAAAGGAAGGAGATTGGATTATCGATCCCTTCGCTGGTTCGGGGACCGTGGGAGTCGAAGCGTATCTGTGTAAGCGCAACGCTGTTCTACTCGATCTGAATCCGCTTTTAAAGCACATCATGCCGTTGAAGATTTACCGTGGGAAAGAACGATTGAGCGAAGGGCACCTGTATAAACTGTTAGACGGTATGAGAGAGAGTACACACCAGTTTACACCTGCCTGGTCAAATATTGCCTACTGGTACGCCCCAGAAATTTTAGACGTGCTATCTCAGTATTGGGGTTTCATTAACAACACAGACGACGAAATCTACTCAACCATTATCAAATCCGCGTTGTTAAAGGTTAACAAACGCTTTTCTTACACCGAAGATAGAACGCCTAAGCTTGCCAAATCCAAGCGTAAGTTGAAGGCTACAGACGAGCTGCTCAAAGAAAATTGGAGACAACAGTTAGAAGAAATGACCCGTAGCCTCTCATTGAAAACGTTGAGAGACCTCAACGACTTCATGATACATACACATGACCATTTTGAACATCTGGGGGAGGTTGAATTTCATAGTGGTGTTGATTCGTCTTATTACTCCGTGTTAAGAGAATGTGATGCCTTAATCACATCGCCGCCCTACCTCCAAGCACAAGAATATATCCGTTCTACGAAGATGGACCTGTTTTGGTTAGGACATACCGAGAAAGAGATTCAAGAGTTGTCACGGCTTGAAATCCCGTATCGGAAGGCAGATCGACAGATCCGGACCGAAACGTTAGACAAAATCAGGAAGAGGCTCACTCGGGACGACCTACAGAAACGACTCGACTCCTATTTCTGTCACACGGTCAACGCCCTTGAAAATTCAATGAATCAACTGAGACCGAACGCAGCCGCTTGCATTTTCGTTGGTAATCCACGGGTTGATGGCATAATAGTTGAGTTGTGGCGTATATTAGCGGAGTACTTCACGGTACGCGGATTTGTATTTGAGAAAGTCTACGAGGACAAGATCAAGGCGCGGAAACTTTTTGGTGCTCGGAAAAATAAGAACCCGGATGGAATGAAGTCTGAATTCCTGCTGATTTTGAGAAAGAGTGCTATCTATCAAACATCCGCTCAGCGGTGCGGACCTTCTCCTCAAGATAAGGGATCCCCTCAGCACGTTTCAAGAAAATCTCCAGATAGCGACGCATCATGAGCGGATCATCATTTTTCCGATACGCCTCTGCAAGACGATAATAAGCCTCTGCATCGCTGTCATCAAGGGATAAGC
Organism: Candidatus Poribacteria bacterium; assembly: GCA_012271015.1. GTDB lineage: Bacteria > Poribacteria > WGA-4E > WGA-4E > WGA-3G > WGA-3G. The sequence continues at coordinate 7,516 of JAAXHD010000095.1, forward strand.
CTTTTTCATAGGATTGGATGGCACGAAGAAATTCTCCGGTCTCCTCGTAAGCAAGACCAAGATTAAAATAGATATCAGCGTCGCCTTCCTCTATTTCAAGGGCAGTCTCGTAATTTTGGATAGCATCTTGATACATTTCGCGGTGGAGGTAGGCACTCGCCATGTTGTGGTAGGCATCGACGAAGGTAGGTTCTGTCTCAATTGCGTTTTGAAAAGCATCAAGAGCCTTCTCAAACTGGTCTGTCATATCGTAAGCATAGCCGAGATTGTTGGAGAAGGCAGGGTTTCCCGGTGATAACTCAAGCGCAGCGAGGAACATATCAATTGCAAGCGCGAATAAACGCAGGTCGGTGTAGACCAAACCGAGGGCGTTATAGGCGTGATAGTGCTCATCATCAAGTGCGATGGCGTTTTGGAGAGCCTCTATCGCGTTATCATACTCACCCAATTCACGATAGGCTTTACCGAGTTGAATATACCCTTCCGCATCTGTCGGATTGAGTGCTTGTCCCATCCTGAGCTTTAACACATCACGTTGAAGTTCCCGCTTCTGTTGCTGGGTCTGGTCGGAAGGATTACATCCCGACAGCAGATAGGTTAAGAGACCCATTACGATAAAATAACTGACGTTTTTTAATTTATGTGCCACTGTCCTGCCCTCCTTTACATTTCGGGCAGATTTTCGGTGAAGAGATTTTCGTCTCACAAAGGGTTTTTCTTAAGATAACCTCAAAACCCTTAGCCCGTAAGCGTAGCGGAGGGTTTTTGCTTGGGTGTTTTTTCAGATATACGTAAAGGCACGTTATTCTTCAAACCCACCTGACCGAACCGTAAGGTAAAATCAAAAAATGATTATTGATACACATACACATTTCTACGATCCAACGCGTCCTGAAGGCGTACCGTGGCCGAATCCAGATGATGATGTGCTTTACCGAAAGGTGATGCCGGAAGATTTCAAAGCACTCGCAGTCCCCGAAGGCGCGACGGGTACCGTCGTCGTTGAGGCGAGCAAATGGCTTGAGGACAATCAATGGATTCTGGACCTCGCCGCAGATGAGCCTTTCATTGTAGGGTTTGTTGGGCATTTAGAACCCGACGACGCAGATTTTGAAGAATCTTTGGCAAGGTTTTCTGCGAATCCACTCTTTCGCGGGATACGCCTCGGTGGAGGACACCTACGCGCAATCGGTGATGATATATTCCTAGCGAATATTGAAAAGTTGGCAGCGAAAGAACTCACTTTGGATCTGTTGATTAACCCAGAAATGTTATCAACGATACCGACCTTAGTTGAACATACACCTGAGATGCGCATCGTCATAAACCACATCGCAGGCGCGCGAATATCGGAACAGCCACCCGTCCCGGGTTGGGTTTCCGCAATCCATGAAGTGGCTCGCTACCCTAACATCTATTGCAAAGTATCTGGACTCGCAGAACACACAAGACAAATTCCCGCACCGACGGATGCCGCCTATTACACCCCAACGATAGATGTTTTATGGGACGCGTTTGGTGAGGATAGGCTTATCTACGGGAGCAATTGGCCCGTATCTGAACGCTTCGCGCCCTATAAAGTTGTGCAGCAGATCGTGGACGACTACTTTAGTGCAAAAGGCGATGCAGTCAAGGCAAAATTCTTCTATCAGAATGCCAAAGCAGTGTATCAGCTTAACATATAGCTGTCAGCAGTCAGGGCGTTCACTACGTTCACTTTCAGGTGTCGGTAGGAACCTGTGGCAGTTTCAATCTTCTCTAACTGCCACACCCCCTCTTTACTGATGGCTGATAGCCGACAGTTGATCGCTATTAAGCCACCCAGCGGATAAACTCGCCCGCGGGTTGTCGTTTCGGCGCGCCGATGGCAGCGGGATAACCCGTGTAGAAGAAACCGATGATATACTCTTGTGACGAATCAATGCCAAGCAACTGATAGGTTTGCTCTTCGAGCGTGATTCTGCCCGTGCTCCACTGCATACCGACCCCAGCATCCCACGCAGCGAGTTGGACGTTCTGCACCGCACAGCAAGCAGCGGCGTAATCTTCGCGTCGGCGTTGCTCATCACCCTCTTGGACACACGAAACGGCGATAATCGTCGGTTTGGACATGAATTTCTCGTAAGCCAATTCACCGATTTTGGCGAGATTCTCGGCATCAACGTGGTCGGGCGTATCCTCAATTTTAATCTCGCGGTAGCGATCTGCGAGGGTTAGTTTTGTTTTCTCGCCGATCACGATGAAACGCCACGGCTCGGTGACATGGTGGTTGGGTGCCCATATCCCAAAACTGAAAACCTGTTCGATGACATCGTTCGGCACGGGTTCCGGCTTGAACTTAAAAATGGTGCGTCGTGAAAGAATCGCGTCTTTAACATCCATACGTTAGATCCTCCTTATAGGATTTAATTATACCCTACTGACCAGTTAATTGCAAGGTGCCGGTTTCCTCGCAATTTACTAACTCCGCACTTAGGAACTGTTACTTTTTGAGTTGTGCCCATTGAGTAGTCAGTTTCTCTAGGGCGTAAATAGGATAAGTTGGATCCACCCAATGAGGCGAATAGTCGTGAGCAGGATGGTTTGAGATATTTCTAACCGCATGAGTGAACATATCATACCTATAAACATCAGTTGGATTATCTGGATTATTATTATCACTTGCAGTGAAAATGACAGCATTCCCACCTTCTGCCCAACAGCCAGTTCTAAATACCAACGCATCAGGTATCATGAGCTTTTGTGATTTTGGTTCTGACTCACGACGAATTTCCAATGAACCTTCATTCACTATCTCCAGAACTTGTTCATTGCCTTTTTCTACCATTTGAATAGTAGCAGTTCTGTAAAGTATATGTTCGCTATCAGGATGCCATTTAGGCACTGCATCAATATGAGTTAAACCAATTTCCAATTTTTTACGTTTTACAAGAGGTCTGGTGTTCTTACCGCTAATATCTGTGATATAGATATGGCTGCCTGCACCCGGTAAAGCAAGTGCATACACTATTTTATTCCCATCAGGTGACCAATCAGGAGATTGTGCATATCCATCTGTCTCCGCCAAACTATTCGTTATTTGGGAAACACGACCATTTCCGAGATCTATCCTATGAATTTCAAAGTTTCCAGTGTGCGCACTCGCAAAAGCAATACTACGACCATCTGGTGACCATGTAGGATGACTGCTGATATACTTATAATTTGTTATTTGTTTTTTGTTTTTACCACCGGCATTCATAAGAAATAACTCTACAGTTTGATCTGGCCCCCAATCTTTCTGGCGCGGTTTAACTATTTCCACAGCAAAAGCAATTTTACTGCCATCAGGAGACCATGCTGGACGCGCTTTGTAAAGCAAATCAGTCGTTAATCTACGGGCATTTCCGCCATAATCATCTATTGTATAAACTTCACACTCAAAGACCGGAACTTTACCATCCCTATCAGAAAGAAAAACTATATCTGCATATAGAAAGGTTGACGAAAAAACACAAAGACCAATAATCACGAAAATGAAGTTTGATTTGTTGAGAATAGTGTGACGCATTGGTACTCCTCCTTATTAATTGGATTGCGCGATACACATCAAATAGTATACCGTACAATCCAAACATACATCATTTCATGTATCTGTGTTCTAATGTCACTCTCCACCCTTTACTCCTACCAACTTTGTTAGTAATTTTAATCCTCGTATAGCAAGAAAGGGTGAACAATTGGCCCATTTGGATATTAGCGGCCCTTCTCAAATCTACATTCATCTGTCCCTGTATTATTTTTGTGGCACCATCCACAATTTTTGTATCAGTAGGCTGAGTTGGATGCTTTGACTCAAGTCTGGGGTCAGCTTCAGGTACAGATGCTTTAAATTCAAAAAGGTAATATGCGTTGACTCAGTCTCGTTAGACACTGTGATGTAGTGGGAACTTCTACCCCATGGATAAGAGGAACCTAATCCCCAGATTTCTGTATTGCCATACAAATTCCCTAACCATACTGATCTTTGAGCCGATTCATCGTGATCAGCAATCACGGTAGTACAAAAGAAACACACAAAAGCCAGCAGTACTAATAGCACCGGCAATCTACTTAGGATTTTCATTTTCAGCCTCCTTGTCATATATATCCTCTTTTAGAAAGGAAAATTACAAACACTAACTGTTGTTGCTATTATAGCAATAGTAGCAATTATCGTGCCAATTCGGAAACCTATACAGTTACAGGGATCAGATAATTTGCCAACCCTCCAAAATTTGGAAATTTTCTAAATTTTGGAGGGTTACCCTCTAAATTTTGGAATATATCTCACATTCAACTTTTATACGCGCCATATTC
>JAAXHD010000182.1 GCA_012271015.1 Candidatus Poribacteria bacterium
CCAGTGGCACCGCTGGGTAGCTATGTACGGAGAGGAGAAACGCTGAAAGCATCTAAGCGTGAAACCTCCCTCAAGATAAGATATCCCACAACGTTAAGTTGGTAAGGCTCCTTCGAGATAAGAAGGTTGATAGGCCAGGTGTGTACGCCGTGTGAGCGGTTCAGCTAACTGGTACTAATAAGCCGAGGGCTTGATAACTTCTTTTCTCATTCTACCGAACCCTCACACCTATGCAATTGTCAAATATTCTTGCAACGACTCAGATGAAAATCAATTCAACCCTCTTATAACTGAGTCAGGCAAAAAATTTTCCGGTGGCTATAGCGAAGGGGACCCACCCGTACCCATCCCGAACACGGTAGTTAAGCCCTTCAGCGCTGATGATACTTCGGGGGCGACCCCGCGGGAAAGTAGGTCGCTGCCGGGATTCCTCTCGCAGGGCAGGTTCTAACCTGCCCTGTTCCGCAGGTAAATTCAGCAATGTACTTCTAATTGAGTCAGAACCAGAAAATAGAAGGGGAAAATTTATGAAAATACAAAACTCGGTTGTTGCAATGCTTATTCTCATTGCAATCTTCACATTAACAGTCGCGGAAAGGAAAGAAAGTGCCGAGGCTGCGACTAAACACATAATTATTATCTTCTATTTCGAAGTAATCAAGGATATTAACGGAAAGACTTGCAAGACTACCTATCTTGGAGCGAGATCTTCAACTTACGACCACGAACATTCTGGTGGTACAGTATTCCACTTTGGGAGTTCTACAAGGACCCTTACTTATCCTCAGTGTCCGTAAAAAAATCCTCCTTTAAGTATTGCTCAATTTGCTGGTCGTACGTTTCCAGTATCTAAAGGTTAAATAGTGAGGACATGTTTATGTTAACTTATAAAACTCTACTGATTATAGTGATTTCGATCATCTGCCTTGGCGGAGCATTTTGGTGTTACTTAGAATATAACCAACAGACATTGTCGGAACCCCAAACATCCAAAGATGAAGGGTTTCAAATGCCAACGGCACAAGAAGTTACTGAAAAGTCCGACCTTGAGAAGGCACCAGAGCGTTTTGCCGATCAAGACGATACTTCTTTGAACGAAATGAATCTTCCAGATACTGAAAAGCAGGGCGAGGTGAGCGAGAATCCACTTATAGAAGATGTTCAAGTACTCGAATGGGCGACAGAACCACCACCCACGGAAGTTTTAGAACATCTATGGCAGGATCTAAATACGAGTCCCATCAATGCTAATGAGCTCTCGCCGGCAGAGTACGAAGTATATTATCGGGATCAGCTTAAAAAAGAATATGGAGACCTTCCTGAGATAGATGTTTATGTGAAGCTCCACCGACGCATCTTCACTGAAAGGAAATCCTGCACCTTGGATGAGCTACTACAGTTTAATGAATTATCAGCCTTTTTCTATCCAGGTCCTGAGAATGAATTGGGGGTTCAGGAGCTTAAGGACTTTCGTGATCGATTTGGCGGTGACGTAATTGTCCTGCCTGCAGAAGATATATCCATAGAAGAATAGAAACTTCGTTTGTATTTCCGGTGGCTATAGCGAAGGGGACCCACCCGTACCCATCCCGAACACGGTAGTTAAGCCCTTCAGCGCTGATGATACTTCGGGGGCGACCCCGCGGGAAAGTAAGTCGCTGCCGGGAATCCTTCCTTAGAATTTATAGAAAACGCTAAAAGTTTGTGACCACTGGGGAAATTATAGAACCTCCCCAGTGGTTCCATTAGAATAGGGAAGGATTTTGGGCCACTATAAATCATGAAATACCTAACAAGGTTCACTATATTCACTTTTCTTGTGCTAATAGTATTGACATCGGTGTTATTTATACGAATCTCGGCCGCGCATTACAATGCATTATATATTACCGATGTAACTGAATATTGCTATGCAACACAACCACATGCTTTGATATATTGCGGCTACAGACAATATATCGAATATCAGTATTATATTTCCCCTGATGACCACGTGCAGGTACTTGATGAAAACAATAACGTGGTATACGCACACAAACCCGGGCATCAGAATCACATACAATATGCTGTTTGGGGATTAACCCGTGATGATTATGCATATGTTGACGGGTGTTCACAATGTCCCACAAATCCATAAACTCACCCAAAAGGGATTGTATGATTACATACAATCCCTTTTCTCTAAAGAGGTAAACAGATGAAAAAGCATGTGTTCATTATTCTCTGTATTATTGCCATTATCACTATCGGATTATTGATTGGATTACCTGACGATAGAACTTTAGAACCAGAACCAGATAGCGATAACGAAGCCCCGAAGGTTATTACGTCTTTTAAACCTGTGCTGTTTGAGACCCATACAAAGTCCCTTGTTGTATCCGATGAACCGACTACTGAGGAAGTCCCTGATACTGAGGAAATGACGGATAACACAAACACATCAGAAGATCAAGAGTGGTATGATTGGCTTTCTGAGGATGTACCAATTCCCGAACCACCCGAGCGAAAAGATGATGATCCGTTTTCAGTTGAACTTGCAAGACAAAAAGCTATTGAAGAAGGGACTTACATATCTGATCCAGAAACAATGGATCCTGAACAACTTCAGAGTGCCATATACAACCAACTATTGAAACGTTTTGGGGATATTCCACAAGTACACACACACATGAAATATATGCGAATGAAGCAGCAGAATATTCGATTGACCCTTGATGAACGGATTGAAAATTTGGAAGCGGCGTTACATTTATTTCCAAATGGATCTACAAGAAGAACGCTCACATATCATGTATGGATGCGTGACAGGGGACTAACACCTCAAACTGTTCCCGATATGATGAGCGAAGCAGATATAAAATACTTACGCGGTAAAGGTATTTCTATTGAGAAAGAACCTGCAGGTAATGGTGGGTATTATCTGAAAATATCTACGAAATAACAACTTCAATTTCAAAAGTTAGAGAACCTACCCCGCGCCTTTGCGTCGCCTTTCCCCCCAAACCTACTCACCGCAACAACCACTGACTTTGATAAATAGACAGCCCATCCTGAAGTCGGAGAGGGCACACACGGCAGCGGCAGACAACACGGAGAACATGACAAAGAAGGAACCAGTGAGCATGATGGCGAGGATGATGAACACACCTAAGAAAGCTTCTACTTACATCTATCCATTTGTATTGATCTGGTTATGCGGGATTACCACGCTCACTTATGGGGCAAAACCACCCGAAAATATCCTCAAAAACGGCGATTTCGACCTCAACCTTGATGGATGGCACCACTGGACGCATGCCGATGCCGCTGCGCTCTTCCAAACGGAAGGCAAAAAAGCAGAACCCGTCGTCGGCAAAAAAGTCGCTTACGTCAAAATCAGCAAGGCTGGCGACCTGTGGCACATCCAATTCTATCAGCAACCCTTCACATTAGAAAAAGGCACCACCTATACCTACAGTTTGTGGGCAAAAAGTGAAAAACCGAGAAGCGTCGTAATGCGTATCCTGCATCAAGGTGCCCCGTGGAATGAGTATGCAAGGCAGACGATCAATCTGTCAGAAGAATGGAAGGAATTCTTCATCACATTCAAAATGACAGCAGATGATGTCAACACACGCGCCGGGATCATCATGGGCGCAGAAAAGGTCGATGTCTGGCTCGATCATATCCGTCTCTACGAAGGCGAGTACGTCGCTGACATTGAGGGTGCTGAACCGCAGGCAGTTGAACCTTCGGATAAATTAGCAACAACTTGGGCATCTCTTAAAAGGTGAGGCTTCAAGTCGTTTTAGAGGTAATCAATATAATGGCAAAACTATACAAGCATATCTCACCCAAACTGCAGCAATTCATCGAAAACCAAAAAATCTTCTTTGTGGCAACCGCAACTGCCGACAGTAAAATCAACCTATCCCCGAAAGGCATGGACTCCTTACGCGTCCTCGACTCAAACCGTGTCGCTTGGTTAAACGTAACAGGAAGCGGTAATGAAACCGCCGCGCACGTTCAAGAGAACCCTCGCATGACCCTTATGTTTACCGCATTTGAGGATAACCCCTTAATCCTTCGCCTCTACGGCACCGCAAGAGCGGTCCACAAAGACGATGCCGAATGGCAGCTACTCTTCCCACTTTTCCGTCCGCTTCCTGGAGCAAGGCAAATCTTTGATCTCACCGTTGACCTCGTGCAAACCTCCTGTGGAATGGCTGTACCGCTTTACGACTACGCCGGTGAACGGGAACAGTTGAACGCATGGGCAGAAAAGAAAGGTGAAGAAGGTATAGAAGGGTATTGGAAAGATACCAACCACACCAGCCTCGATGGAAAACCGACCCGTTTCGCTTAAGGTTCTCTTGCACATGAGCCCAAAACAGGATATAATATACATTGGTGTCGAACATACAAGGACTGTCAAATATAGTCGAAAAGACCGCGCAGAAACCCTATAATTAAAAATATAAAAATATGAAATCGTTGTTTATTGCCTTCGTTGTCCTTTTTATAACATGTTTATCCATTGCACACGCACTTCCACCGGATCCTGAACTTCAAAGCGCAATCCAAACGGCTCGACAATTCACCAATCTCAAACCGAGTTACACCGCAAACGAGGTAACGGAATGCGTAACCGACAGTTTTGTCACCCTCGCCAAGAATTGGCACAACTTACCCGCGATATATCGGCAGGAGCTCAAGCCGATTTTCCTACGACCCGGACTCCCCGGTAGTTTCTTCGGCGAGATAGAACTACCAGAAAAATTTACCACACCGCATTTCAGACTCCATTACACACGCGTCGGACCGCATGCACCACCGCTCGAAGATTTTCATCCACGTAACGGTGTTCCGGATTATATTGATCTTTGTGCCGATGCGATGGAACGCGCCTATCACGTCCAAATCGACTTGATGGGGTTTAAGGCCCCCTACAGCGATTTTTGGGCGGCACAGAACGGCGGCGATCACAAATATGATGTCTATCTCTTTACTTTCCCCGCACTCGGCATCGCGACAGCGGATTGGTTTGAAGGACGCGTTTTATCTACCGCACTGACTGTCGCACCCTACTTCATGATTAATTCCCGTATCTACGATTACGTTGGAAAAGCAGAGGGGATCCGTTATCTTCAAACAACCTGCACACACGAATTCCTGCACGGTGTCCAGTTCGGCTACAACGCCTATATGCCGACATGGTTCATGGAAGCCTCCGCAACTTGGATAGAAGTCATGACCTACGACGGTGGACGCATTGACGATGGTGATACACTCCCCGATCCAGATGAACCCAACGAAACCGATGCTTATAACTACTACATCCATCAGCTCCGACGTTGGTTTCTGATCCCAGACATCTCCCTTGAAAGTCGCGTCGGCGACCACGAATACGGTTCCGTTATCTGGGCGTTGTATATGGCGGAACGATTCGGGTACGATATTATCCGGCAGTTTTATGGAGACTCCACCGATGGCAGTTATCGAGAGATGGGGAACTTCTACGATGTCTTTACCAATAACGGTACCACACTCGCGGAAGCGTTTAAGACCTTCACGGTATGGAACTATTTCACGCACAGCCGCGCCAATACGGCAACCGATATGCCCGGCTACAAGTTTGCACATCGTTTCCCTCCCGTCGCTATCCATCCAAACGATGTTCATGATAGTTATCCAATTCGTACCGATTTCGATTCTGAATCCATGCCTGAGCATTTCGCATCACGATATATTGTCTTCCGACCTACGAGGGTTATGCCAGAATTTGCAATCAAAATCGATGGCGCAGACCTCGCACTGATAGATATGAGTGGGCTAACACATAGTGATCAAACAAGAATCCAGCGAGAATTGGACAGACACACATTTACGGGGTTGCGCGGTTGGGCTGCCAAATTTATTGTCAAAAAAAGAAACGGCACCACCGAAATTAAGGAGGCGTTTACCTATCAACGTTCCCAAGAAGCGCAGATGACCTTCAAAGATTTCGGTGGCGATATTCGGGAGATTGTCCTCGTTCTGATCAACATGCATCCCGATGTCGAACAAGTCATAATCCCCGGCGGCACTTCCGGCGGGGCTGTCAGTTATACCGCAGGCGCACCACCGACAGGGACACTTTCCAACGCACAAGTCACGCAAGACAGTAGTGGACCCATAGTAACATGGAATGTTGACAACCCAACGGATATACGGGAAATCGCAATCGTCAGGAAACGCTATGAACAACTAAGCGAAACAGATGTTCCGCAACCCTTTCAGAATTCTAATGAAGTCCTCGCTGCCGCTGACCGAGATGACAACAGCATCCCTGAAGATGATATAGCGATTATCGGGCGCGTGGATGTCACGCAAACACGGTTTGAAGATGCCACTGTCTTTCAGGATATTGATGTTGATAGCGTATTCTTTGATCCAGAAAACATCCACTATTACTATGCCGTTGTGCCAGTTAACGCGATGGGTATTATGGGCACGCCGAGTATCGCGCCAGATAGCATTGTACCCGGATTCGACGCGACAAGCAGTGCACCTGCTTTCTTTATCCATACGCAGCCGCACGGCACAGGCGAATGGCAGGTTGAAGTCCAAAGCACGCAACCGTTGCAAAGCGCGCCGCACCTAATCGTAGAAGACCCTAATCGAGACAGTTATACCGTTTTTTTAACACAAGAAACCGAAACAAAATGGATCGGGACACTCCGCACCAATGGATTTCCACCGACAGGTATCTATCTCTATAAGATTCGTGGACAGACCCCGACTGGCGTGGCAGGCACCCGAATCTGGCAGGGACAAACCTTCAATTATATCGCGAGCAGTGCGAATCGAAATGTCACCGTTACACCTAACCCACTCTATGCGGGACAAGGAAAACATCTGACCTTCTACCCCAAGGGCTTGACCGTTGAAATCTATGACGCTTTTGGAAACTTGATTAAAGTACTTAGCAACGCATCCGAGTGGGATTGCACAAACGCACGCGGCGAAATGGTCTGTACCGGGTTATACTTTTTCCGCGCAACCGATGGAAACGGGTTCCAAAGTACCGGCAAATTTTGTATAGTAAAATGATGAAAAATTATCAGAGAATTAGCAATCAGCGGTCAGGGCGGATTTTTTTTCAAAAAATCCTTTCAGCAGTCAGTAAAAGAGGTCCTCGTTTAACAAAGGTTTCCTCTTTACTGATTGCTGATCGCCGACTGCTGATGGCTATTCTTCTGTTCTTTTGCAGCTGTGGAGACGAAGGACTAATTGACCCTTACCCCGAAATTTCGCTGCCTAAGGCTACGGGAAAACTTTACGCGACTGATCTTCCGACAGATACAGGCTCCGCATGGACCTATATCAACGTTGACACCGACCAAGAATTCACACGCCGAGTTGAAGGAACGCGCGATGTAAGCGGAATTACACATCGGCAGATGACCGTCAGTGAAATGAGTTCTGTTGAAGATGACCAATTCAACTGGCAGGCTGTTGACCACTTGGTCGCGAATGCCTTTTACCTTCGGTTAGATGCCGAATTTGTTGACGTATTCCCGTTTCCAATTTTTGCAACCTATTTTTCTAAAACCCCGCAAGCATTAGTGGAATCCGCATTTGATATTTTTCTGCCAAGTGCCGCCAATGCGGTTACAATACAACACGAAAAACATTTTCCACCGCGCCATCTATGGGATTTTCCATTGGAAGTCGGAAAGAAATGGATCGTTTTTAAAAAGACTGCCGGGATACCTGTGGAAGTTACGCGTTATGTCGCTGAGAAAGACGTACAGGTCTCGGTCCCCGCAGGCACTTACACGACTTTTGTTGTTCACGAAGAGGTCGTTTACGCCGATAATCCTGAACCGTCAAGTTTCTTGATTAGTCCACCCGCAATTTATTGGATCGCACCATCGATTGGGATCGTTCAGTATAGATACAGTCGTTACCGCGCAACCGACGCACTATCCTCACAAACCTTCGCACTCAAAAGTTATCATCTACCAGGACCGAATACCGATTAGGTCTCTGTATAATGAAGATCTATCAGCCATCATCCATCGGTTTCCATCAACCGTTAGTAGAAGAGAGATCTGCTAAATCCAAAACCCTCTTGCTGAAAGCCGACAGCCGACAGCCGACAGCCATTCTCACCGACAGCCAGCTCGCCCATCGCAACATCCCAATTACCATTATCGGTGGCGGAATACACGGCGTGTCTATAGCACTCCGGCTGCTCCGTGAGGTGCCGACAGCCGCAAGACATCTCGCAATCCTTGATCGGCACCCGAAACCGCTCATCCAATGGCGACGCAAAACGGAACGTCAAGGTATGATGTTTCTCCGATCTCCCGCTGTTCATCACATTACTTCCGATGCACTCGGCATCGTTGAATAC